>JAPLOD010000432.1 GCA_026692735.1 Planctomycetota bacterium
CGAGTTTGCCGCGGGACTTGCGCTGCCTGTCGCTGCTGCTGCCTTGATGCCGTCCGGCGGCCCCTCCGATCGCAAGGTGCCGTGCCGGTAGCTGACAATGAGCGCGCGCACGACACTCGGGTCGTACACTGTGCCGGCCCGTTGGTCGAGGTCGGTGAACGCTTTCTTCACCCGCGCTGCATCAGGCTCGCCCGCGGGCGACTCCCCGGCGGCCGGGTAGAGCAGCTTGTCGAAGTCGCTGGCCACAGCCACGATGCGGGCGCAGAGGGGGATGGCGTCACCTGCGAGCTGTCGCGGGACGCCGGTCCCGTCGAAGTGTTCGTGGTGCCCCATGATCGCCGTCAGCACGTCGTCCATGCCAGGGATGTTCTTCAGGAGCTCCATGGCTCCCAGCACATGCGCCGCCCCGGAGCTGCGTTCCGCGTCTGCCGCGGAGAGCCCGGAGATCAGGGGAATCTTGCCGATGTCGTGCAGCAGGCCGGCCATGGACGCGCACAGCACTTCGCGGTCGGGCAAGCCCAGTTCCCTGGCAATGGCCGTGGCGAACTCACTCACCCGTTCGGCGTGGCCGCGTGCGCCGATCGCCGCGCCTTCCAGTATGGAGACGATGCGTCCGATGGCGCGCAGGAACATGCGCCGGCGATTGCGGCTTGAATGCAGGTTCTCCAGGGACATGGCCAACTGGGCGCCCATGGCGGTGAGCAACTGCAGGTCGCTCTGCACGAACGTTTCGGTCAGGCTTGAGTTGACGGCGTAGATCGCGCCCAGCGCCTCGCCGCCGCCGCTCTGGATCGGCACGCACAGCACGGCGCGGATCTGGTGCATCAGGATGGAGTCGTCCGCCTTGAAGCGGTCGTCCTGCATCGCGTCCGCGGTCAGGATGGCGCGGGACTCGCTGATCACGCGGCGCAGAATCGAACGCGAGATGGGCACGCTGCCTTTCGGCGCTTTGGCGCGCGCGGCGCGCGGTGTCACGGAGCCGGTGGTCTCGTCGCGCAGGAAGACGAACAGGTGATCGGCCGGGATATGCTCCTGGATTAGGTCGAGCAGGCGCTCGAAGAGCTTCTTCTCGTCGCGCTCGCTCTGGACGATCTGCGTCGCCTGGCAGATCGCACGAAACAACTCGCTCTCGCGTCCCGACATCCCGACGTCAACTTCGTACAGGTCGTCCAGTTTCAGCTCCAGGGACGTCTTGAACGGCTCGCCGTCGTCGAACTGCAGGTCCTGTTCGCGGGTCTTGTGGCTGCTTTCGAACACCAGGTGAACGTTGCCGACGCGGATGAGGTCGCCTTCGCGCAGCAGCTCCTCTTTGACCCTCTCGCCGTTGACGAACGAACCGTTGCGGCTGTCCAGGTCGCGGATGAAGATCATCTCGCCGACGCGGTAGATTTCCGAGTGCTCCCGCGACACGCCCTGATCCATGATCTGCAGGCCGCACGACACGTCGCGCCCGATCACGAGCCGGCTCGTCCCCTCGAGGGAGATGACCTTGCCCTTCTGCTTGCCGTTCTTGACGCGGATCTGTGGCATGCGGCGCTTTCTTCTCGACGCCCGTCTTCAGGCTGGCTGCAACGCATCACTTCTCGGTGCTGAGCACGCCGTGATCCAGCCGCACTAGCTGGTCCGCCCGCGCGGACGTGGCCCGATCGTGCGTCACCACCAGCACCGCGGTGCCGTGCGTACGGCTTAGCCCAAACACCAAGTCCATGATATGGCTTGCCGTATCCGGGTCAAGGTTGCCGGTGGGTTCATCGCACAGCACGATCTTCGGCTCCAGCAGCAGCGCGCGTGCCAGCGCGACCCGCTGGCGCTCCCCGCCGGAAAGAGTCAGGGGCCGCTGCCGGGCCTGCTGTTCCAGGTCCACCTGCTTGAGCAACACTGCGGCGCGCTGCAGGTACCGCGGCCGCTGGGCCAGCCAGCCCGCGACGGAATGCGCCACCCGTGCCGGCATCTTTTGTTTTTCCCGAATCCACCATTGGAGCGGAGCAGAAAAAATGGCGGCATTTGCTCGACCAAGGATGTTTGCCGGAGCAGGACCCCCAGGATGAACCCGGAGAATGGATGGTGCAGGAAGCCGCTGCGGCCCACCAGCGCCGTGACGTCCCCCGCCCGCAGCTTGAGGCTGACGCCGCGCAGCACCTCCAGGCGGCGATCGCCATCCACAAAGCACCGCTTGATGCCATCGGCGCGCAGCACAACGGAATTCCGTTCTTTTCCGCCGGGGTCACTCATGCCGCAGGCATTCCACAGGGTTCATCCTGGACGCGCGCCAGGCCGGGATGAAAGCGCCGAGCCAACTGCAGGCGATGGACAGCCCCACGATGATGAGCACGTCGAAGGGCAGCGTGCGCGTAGGGACGCGGTCCGGGCCGAACGATTCGCCGGGGAACAGGTCTATTCTGAAGACCTCGGCAATCCAGTTCACCGCGCAGTTCACGTTCCGGATGGCGAAGTACGCGCCGGCCAGCCCGACGATAAGCCCCACCGTGCTGATCAGCACCGCCTGCGCCAGGAAACACCAGCGGATTCCCGCCGGCGTCGCGCCCAGAGCGCGCAGCGCGCCGATGTCGCGCACTTTCTCGGCCACCAGGCGGCCGAAGATGAGGAACATGATGAAGCCGATCAGCGCCAGGGACATGAACATGATGATGCGCATCATGCGGTTCTCGCTGGTGATGGCGTGGTAGAAGCTGTTGTCCTTCTGCTGCCAGGTTTCCACGCTGAGCAGGCTCGCGTGCCTGGGCACCTCGGCCTTCAGGATGCCCAGCATGGTCGCTCTGACCTTGCCTGCGACGCCGGCCAGGTCCGGCCGGCTGGGAGCGTGAAGCCAGACATAGAGCGTCTTGGCAGCGCCCTCCGTGCCTTCGGGGTTCACCAGTCTCGCCAGCAGCCTGCGGTCCACGTAGGCGGCGGTTTCGAGGTACTGGTTTTTGCCCTCGAAAAAGCCAAGGATGTGGAACGCGCGCGATCGCGGGTCGCCATCGTCGTTCGAGAACAGGAATGTGACCCGGTCGCCTGCCTTCAGGCCGTAACTCCTGCGCCAGGCGCCGCCGACGATGCAGCCGGGGATCCTCATCCCGCCCTGCTCGTGCATGCCGAACTCATGCAGTTCCGCGGCCAGATTCCGGGGATACAGCATCTCCCCGAGGCGCCCGGTCCGCAGCTCGCGCTCCAGGTCAATCCCGCGCAACGTCCCGACAGTGCGGGCACTGTCGAAGAGCGCCATGGCGGGCGATTCGAGGCCGACGGTCACGCCTTTGATGCCGGGGTCGGCTTTGGCGACCGCGTCCGCCCATTCCTCGGGCTTCTGAATGCCCCACGAGAGGCAGCCCACGTCCACGGTGATGTGCGCGTGGATGCTCTGCAGCTTGTTCATGTAGTGTTCTTTGAAGCCTTCGAGGACGGAGATGATCAGCAGGTACAGCACCACGTTGGCGGCGATCAGCAGCATTGCGACCCAGGTGATGCTCCGGGAACGCATGTAACGCAGGGCGACTGAGAGAATGTACATGGCTCCATTATATCGTCACGTTGCAGTGATTGTCAGTTGTCATTTATCCGTTGTCGGCCCGGCAGCGATGGGCGGGGCTGGCGTGTGTTGACGCGGGCGCCTCCTGGCCCTATTCTTCCGCGGGCGGCGGCCAGAACGGCTGCCTTTTTCGTTGGGGACAAAGGACCATACGCAATGCCATTACCGGATGATCTGGAGAGCTTACGCGCCCAGGCGGCAGCCGCGTTCGACGCGGCTCAGGACGCCAAAGCGCTGGAAGCGGCGCGTGTGGAGTTCCTCGGCACGCGCGGCAAGCTCAAAGGCATGCTTGGCCGCATGAGCGAAGTGCCCAAAGAGCAGAAGCCTGTCGTGGGCAAGCGCGCCAACGAAATCAGCGCCGAGCTCCAGAATCTCTTCGACGCGGCCAAGACGCGCGTGGAATCCTCCGCGCCCGCGGCGCCGGCTTCCGCGTCGAGCTACGAGGCGCTGAAGCAGGAGCGCCTCGCCAAGCTGAGACGGTACGAGGAGGAGGGAAAGAAGCTTGGGCTGGGCTCGGCGTGGGGTTCGCGCTTCCCCGACGCCGCCAGCGGCAAGACGCTCACGTCCATCGAGAGAATCCGCGAGGCGTTCGCCAGACTTGATAAGACCAAGGACACGAATCCGCAGGCGGCCGCAGGCGAGGAAGTCTTCGTGGCCGCGCGCATGATGCTGCGCCGCGACCAGTCGAAGAAGCTCATCTTCCTCACCGTGCAGGACCAGACGGGCACGGTGCAGGTCGCCTTGTGGAACACCATGCTCAAAGAACCCGTGCTGGCGCTGCTGCGCGAGACGCTCGACCTGTGGGACATCATCGGCATCAGCGGCAAGCTGGCGTTCACGCAGAAGGGCGAGCCGACGGTGTGGGCCACGAGCGCGCGCATCCTGAGCAAATGCATCGCGCCGCCGCCGGACAAGCACCACGGCATCCACGACAAGGAAATCCGCTACCGGCAACGCTACCTCGATCTGATCGCCGAGCCGCAATCGCGCAAGACGTTCATCCTGCGCGCCAAGGCTGTCGCAGGCATGCGGCGCTACCTGGACGAGCAGGGCTTTCTGGAAATGGAAACGCCCGTCCTGCAGACGATCCCCGGCGGCGCGGCGGCGCGGCCGTTCGAGACCAGGCTCAACGCGCTCAGGATTGGCGATGATTACATGAAGATGTACATGCGCATCGCCACGGAAATCCCGCTCAAGAAGCTGCTGGTCGGCGGGCTGGAGAAAGTCTACGAACTCGGGCGCATCTTCCGCAACGAAGGCATTGACACGCGGCACAATCCCGAGTTCACCACCGTCGAAATCTACCAGGCCTACGCCGACCTCCGCGACATGATGCTCTTGACGGAGAACCTCGTCAGCAAGCTGGCGCTGGACCTGACCGGCTCAACGACCGTCACGTTCCGCGGCAAGCCGATCAAGCTCGCCACACCGTGGCCGCGGCTGGATTACTGCGAGTTGCTGAAGAAGTACGCGGACGTCAGCCCCGACGACAGCAACGGTTTGGACCGGCGGCTGCTCGACAAGAAGATGGACCCCGCGGGCCTCTCCACCGTCGAGAAGATTGACGGCGTCTTCGGCGAATACGTCGAGGAGCACCTGCAGGATGCGTGCTTCATCATCAACCAGCCCATCGAGATGAGTCCGCTGTGCAAAGCGCATCCGCAGAACCCCAGACTCGCGGACCGCTTCGAAGCCTTCGTCGCGGGGATGGAGATCGCGAATGCGTACACAGAATTGAATGACCCGGAGGAGCAAAGAACGAGGTTGTCGTTGCAGTTCAAGGACCTAATGCGTGAAGACGTGGAGGAATTGCTGCGGTACCTGACGTCACGGCCTGGGGAAGAAGTGGCGGAAACACCTACACCTGAGAACCGGGCTCTTGTGGACGTTGTGGCGCTGGCTTACGGGCGAATAGAGCACGCACAAGGGTTATCTGCGCGCGTTGCTCAACATCCTGTGTTCGCTGCACTCAAGGAGAAAGCAGTTCAGTGGCATGGCCGCTTCTTGCATCGAGGTCCTCTGCGTCCCGAGACTGAGGCGTTCTTTCTCACTGTTAAGGATGGTGATCCGAGATTGGGGAAGCTCAAGAGAGTGAAAGAGAGAGTGACCGATCCGTCGCTTACCATTGACGAAGATTTCCTCTCCGCCCTTGAACACGGAATGCCCCCCGCGGGCGGTCTGGGCATTGGCGTGGACCGCGTGATGATGCTCCTGGCCGGCGTGGATTCGATACGCGACGTGATCCTCTTCCCGCTCATGCGCCCGGAGTGAACGAACTGGCCACAGAGGACACAGAGAACACGGAGAACACGGAGAACCTCAAACCTTATCTCCCTTCTCTGTGTGCTCTGTGGCCTCTGTGGCAAAGGCTGTTCGCCGGTAGAGCGCCAGCAGCACGTCGGGCGCCGGCGTGGAAGAAAGCCAACTCACAGGCGCCAACAGTCTCAGGGCGCTGGTGGGCATCCTGTCCGTGGTGGCCGTGCGCTTGCTGGATATGAAACTCCTGGTCGCGTCCTAACCTGACACGCCCCTGGCTCCAGAGACGGTCCATCCCGCCGTGCTCGCCATCCTCGACAAGAAGTTCGGGGCGCCCGGCACGGGCTGGACGTATCTCGCTGTGCTTGTCGCCATCGCGCGCCTGGGCGGTTTCCTGGCGCGCAAGGGCGACGGCCTGCCGGGCTGGATCTCGATCTGCCGCGGCTGGCACACACTCACCGCCATGGTGCAGGGCTTTCTCCTCGCCCAAGAGGACCAACGATGTGTATAAAGACAAGCGGCGAACACCCGGCCTACGGTTTCCCCGCGGCGGCCGGCGCGGCAGCTCCCGCGGTGCGGAATGTCTCAAAGCCAGCAAGCAGTGCCGTGCAGTCGTCCAGCGTGTGGCTGGCGCTCATGCTGATCCGCAGGCGGGCATGGCCCTTTTTCACGGTGGGGTACCGGACGGCCGGGACGTAGATGCCGTTGCTCAGGAGCGTCTCGGACCACTGCACCGCGCGCCGCTCGTCCCCCACCAGCACCGGGATGATCGGTCCCCGCGACAGCGGGACGACCTCGAAGCCCCGCTCGCGCAGCCCGGCGCGGACGGTGGCGGACAGGGCCGCCAGTTGCCAGCGGCGTTCCGGCTCGCCGTCCAGCAGCGCCAGCGCGGTGCTCGCCGCCGCCGCCAGCGTGGGCGACAGGGCCGTCGAGAACACGAAGGCGCGGCCGGCGTGCACGATGCTGTTGACGATCTGCCTGGTGGCGCAGATGAACCCGCCCTGGCAGCCCAGGGCCTTGGACAGCGTGCCCATGGCGATGATGTTCGCGGGCAGGCGGCCATGCGTCTTCGCCGCCGCCTCCAGCGCGCCGCGGCCCATGTCGCCGATGACGCCCGTGGCGTGCGCCTCGTCAACCATCAGCAAGGCGCCGAACCTGGTGACGAGCTCGATGAGCTCTTCGAGCGGCGCCAGATCGCCGTCCATCGAATAGAGCGACTCGATGGCCACGATGCAGCGGCGGCGCCGTTCGCGCTGCAGGAGGACGGCGAGATCGGCCGGGTCGTTGTGCTTGAAGATCCGCACGCGTGCGCCGGAGAGCTTGGCGCCGTCGAGCAGGCAGGCATGCGCCAGGCGGTCCAGGATGATCGTGTGTTCCGGGCCGGCCAGCGCGCCGAGCGTCGCCAGCGCCGCCTGGTAGCCGGAGGGGAAGACCAGCGCGGCCTCGCTCCGTTTGAACTCCGCAAGCTGGGCCTCCAGCCCGGCATGTTCGGTCCTGTGCCCGACGATGAGCGGGCTGGCGGTGGAACCGGCGCCGGCGGCGTCGAGCGCGGCCTTGGCGGCGGCGATGACCTGCGGATGCGTGGACAGGCCGAGGTAATCATTGGAGGCGAACGAAAGGACCTCGATCCCGTCCACGACGATGCGAACGCCCCGGCCCATCACCGGTTTCAACTGGCGAGCCAGGCCTTGTTCGCGCCAACTGTCGAGATGCTCCTGCAGGTGTTTTTTCCACATGGTCTCCGTCCCGGTCCGTTTGCGGCGATCCTACCAGAGTAGGATGGTTCTGGCCAACTGCGGATACCGGATGGCGGATACCGGATACCGGATACCGGATACCGGATGCCAGATACCGGATGCCGGATACCGGATGACAGATGCCGGATACCGGATACCGGATGCCGGATACCGGATGCCGGATGCCAGATACCGGATGACAGATGCCGGATACCGGATGCCGGATGCTAACGCGTGGCGGTGGGGCGCGCGGACGACGGGACAACTGAGCGGTTACGCGAATCGCGGCTTGCGGCGGCGTGGCGGCGGGGCACAATTGCGCGGGAACGACTGTCTCCCGCGGCCGGTGTATACAGTTGACACAACAGAAAGGATACCACCATGGCACAGGACCTGAACCGCCGGCAGTTCATCAAGGGCTCGCTGCTCGCTTCCGCCACCGGAGCGCTGGCGGCCGGGGTTGGCGCGGGCAAAGCAGCGGCTGAAGATGCGCCCAAGCCCCCGCCGGCTGCGGCGAATGCGCTGCCGCTGGGCAAGATCGGGAAGCTGCAGGTCAGCCGCGTGCTGCTCGGCGGCAACCTGCTCAGCCACTACACGCACAGCCGCGACCTGAACTACGTGTACGCGCTGGCCGCGCATTACAACACCGAGGCGAAGATCCTCGAGACGCTCGCGATTGCCGAACAGAACGGCATCAACACCATGTCCATGCACAATCCGGACCTCCCGATGAAGCTCCTGATGCAACACCGCAAGCAGGGCGGGAAGATCCAGTGGATCATCTGCCCGACCGCCAACATTGACGCCAGCATGAAGGACCATGAGTTCCAGGTGAAGGTGCTCGTGCAGGACCAGGGCGCGGACGCGATCTACATCTGGGGCGTGCGTTCCGACCCGTTGGCCGCCAGCGGCCAGGTGGGCCTGATCGCCAAGGCCGTCGAGGCGGCCAAGAAGCTCAACGTGCCGTGCGGCGTCGGCTGCCACGACCTGAAGGTGGTCGTTGAGTGCGAGAAGGCGCAGGTGCCGTGCGACTTCTATATCAAGACCTTCCACCATCACAACTATCCGAGCGCGCCCAGGCCGGACCAGGTCAAAGCCCCGCTCAGCGAAGTCCCGGGCTACTGGTGCTCCGACCCGAAGGGGACGGCCGAGTTCATGAAGACCGTCGAGAAGCCGTGGATCGCGTTCAAGACCATGGCCGCCGGCGCCATCCCGCCCGAAAAGGCGATCAAGTATTGCTTCGAGAACGGCGCCGACCACGTCCTGCTGGGCATGTTCGACTTTGAGATCGCCCACGACGCGAAGGTGGCCAAGAAGGCGCTCGACGACCTGAAGGACGCGACCAGGGCGCGGGCGTGGCGAAGCTGACGCGATTTCGGATTTGCGATTTTCGATTGCCGATTGGCGATTGGCGTGACGTGGAGATCGCGCTTCGCGCGCCACCGATAGGCTAATGGAGCAGCCTATCGGTGCCATCTGTGGTTCAGAGCTCATCCCCGTGGTCAAATGGAGGCTTTTTCGCTCCCACAAAATAACGACGAAGCTCGACAGGAACGTTCTCCATGGGTGTGACATAGGCGGCCACCGACTGGATCACAGCCTTGGCGTAGGCCAACGTATTCTCAACCTTCGCCCTGGCAGAAGGTTCTTGGGAGACCCTGAACAGGGATTTTGTCCCCTTCTCAACTATCAGGTTGAACCGCCAGTTGAACGTACGCAATGTAACGGTTCGTCCGTCCTTTAGAGGCACAGGATAGGACCAGAATACCGTGTCCAGGAGGTTCCTGTACTGCGCGATCACAGGAGGAACAAGGTAGAGCAGTGGCTCCACGGATTTGTCAACCGCAACCCCGATCCACTGCTGGGCCTGCTCAAGCTCGTACGCGGTTGTCAGGGCTTTCCCCAGCACCACGTTGGTTTGCGGGTTCTCGTAGAGATCATCATATGCTACTGCACCTCGAGTTGGGAACCCGCTCGCCAAGAGAGATTGGTGGAACCTCCAGGCGTATACGAGCAGTTTGAGGCAGTCCACAATGGCGGGTGTGTTAGATAGGAGAATTATCGAGTCCGAGAAGACGTACCTTCTACAGAGGGGCGCGTTCACAGGATGTTCCGGAAACAGGGTGGGAACTGGAACGCCCAGGGGGAATGGCCGGTTCTGAGCTTCGGTCTGCGCCACCATCCTGTCGTACTGAGCGCCTAGCTTAGCAAGGGGCGTGGTTCTCAGGAGTTCTCGGAAGCCGAGTACGTCAAGGTAAGCTACTGCTCTCTTTTCGACGCTTCCAGGCTGCGCCACAGGGGGCCTCAATTGTTGAATCCGCAAAAGACCACGGTGTTCGCGCCCACAGAGGTGAATTGTTCGCGCGCATTGGCATGGTGTCAAGGGCAACGCCTGGTTTGAAGGCTACCGCAACTGCATCGTGGGCTGGTGGCCTGGCTATCCTGACAACGCACGATGGCGCCTTTTCCTGGTTGGTTGTGCCACGAACCGCTCGCGCGGGAAGCGCCGCCAAGCACGCAGACTCAACGGATGAGCGTCGCGCATCCGTGGCACAGACTCAAGGGCGCAAGGCGCGCGACGTGTCACTCGGCGTATCCACGCCGTGCGCCCACGTGGTATAATCCGTTATGGGTTGCCATGTGGAGGTTGAGGAGCGCAGGCGGTGTTGATAGCATGACAGCATGAGCCGAATGCGTGGCGCAAGCACTTCCCTGGTTGAGGTGACCAACATTGACCGGTTCGGGTTCTGGGTCCTGGTCGCCGACAGGGAGTACTTCCTTTCGTACGATGAGTTCCCATGGTTCCGGCAGGCGACGATCGCCCAGATCCTCAACGTTGAGCTACTGCATGGCGATCATCTCATGTGGCCGGATCTCGACGTTGACCTGTGTCTTGAATCCCTGAACGCCCCCGAGTCGTTTCCTTTGATCTACCGGTGACGGAGCAGCAGGTCAGCGGTGGGCTGGCGGCCTGGACACAGGATGCAAGACGCCGGACGCCAGCTACCGGATACCAGAAACCGGATGCCAGCGCGCTTGCCGGGGACGCGGACGACGGGACGACTGAACGGTTACTACTTCTTGATTTCTTTGACCTGGACGTTCTTGATCTCGACGATGCTGCCCAGGTTGTGCTGCTGAAACGCCATGTGGCCTTTCATGTAGGTGTTCTTTTCGTCCACGAAATCCGTCGCGACCTTGTCGTTCACCTTGATGATGATGTGGTTTCCTTCGGCGATGACTTCCTGCGTGAACCAAGTGTCCGGCGGCACAAGCATCTCCGTGACGTTCTTGAAATTGTAGAGGCTGCCCGTGCGCTTGGGGTCGCTGTGCGTGCTGTTGACCTGGGCTTCGTAGCCTTTCGGCCAGCCGGTGTCGAGCTTGGCGCGGAAATACTGCCCGCTGTTGCCCTTGTCCGAAATCTTGATCTCGGCCTTGAAGTGGAAGTTTTCGTAGTCGCCGCGCGGGCTGAAAATATGGCTGACGTCGCCGTCGCCCTTCAGCACGCCGTCCTTGAACGTCCACTGGCCTTTGTTGAATTTCTTGATGCCGTCGCCTTCTTCCACCGCGACACCGGCCTTGCCGGGCATCAGTTTCCATTCCTTGAACGACTTTTCGTCCAGGATCGTCACCCAGCCATCCGCGTCCGCCGCGCGCGCTCCGGCGCAGGCGAGCAGAGCGACACCGGCGATCCAAGCAAAGCGTGTCATGTCGTGCGACCTCCTGTCAGGATTGTCTCGTACAACCGCGCCCAACGGCGCACCCAACATATACACCACGATGTGCAGTGCCGGACAGAAGAAACGAACCGCCAAGGCACCAAGGACGCCAAGAACAGCCGAGCCTGCGGTGTATTCCTAGCTGACCCTTCAGGAGGCGTCCTATGCGTTCGGGGATGGTGGCAGTGCTGGTGGTCGGGTGCGCAGGGCTGGCGGGTGATGCCGCGGCCGGTGAGGAGAAGGCCGCGCAGAAGGCCAGTCCCTTTTTCGCTTTCTGCATGGACACGCACGACGCCAAGAAGAGGAACCTGCAGCAACAGGCCGAAATGCTGAAGGAACTCGGCTACGACGGCGCCGGGCACCTCTGGCTGGACAACGTCGCCGACCGGCTCAAGACGCTGGACGACGCCGGCCTCAAACTGTTCCAGATCTACGTGCGGCTCAACGTCGCCCCGGCCGCCAAGCCGCCCTACGACGCGCGGCTCAAGGATGTCCTGCCGCTGCTCAAGGGCCGCGGCACGCAACTGGCGATCCTGGCCGGCGGCGGCAAAGCCTCGGACGTCTCCGGGGACGAGCGCGCCGTGGCGCTCCTGCGCGAGATGGCCGACATGGCGCAGCCGCACGGCGTGTGCCTGGTGCTCTACCCGCACGTCGGCGACTGGCTGGAGAAATTCGACGACGCGATCCGTGTTGCCAGAAAGGTCGAGCGCCCCAACGTCGGCGCCATGTTCAACCTCTGCCACTTCCTGAAGACGGAGGACGAGAAGAACATCAAGCCGCTGCTGGAGAAGGCCGGCCCCCTCCTGATGGCCGTGAGCATCAACGGTTCGGACGGCGGGGCGGAAATCCGCGCAGGCAAGGGCAAGTGGATCGTCCCGCTGGACGAGGGCAGTTTCGACATGCTCGGCCTGCTGAAGGCGCTTCGGGAGAACAACTACACGGGTGCGGTCGGCCTGCAGTGCTACGGCATCGGCGGCGACGCACGCGAGCACCTCGCCCGTTCTCTCGCGGCGTGGCGCAAGCTGAACGGACCGTAGCGCGGATGAATCACCGCAGAGGCGCAGAGGACACAGAGTAAGAAAAGATAACGGTGGTTCATAATTCTGAATTCTTCGGAGGAGGGTGTGATGGACTACACGTACGAGCAGATCGCCAAGATGATTGACCATTCGCTGCTCAACCCCGTCATGACGGATGAGCAACTGGAGGAAGGCTGCCGGGTCGCGCGGAAGTACAACACGGCCAGCGTCTGCATCAAGCCGTATTACCTGCGGCGCTGCGCGGAGCTGCTGCGCGGGAGCACCGTCCAGCCCAGCACCACGCTCGGCTTTCCTCACGGCGGCCACACGACCGCGATCAAGGTTGCGGAAGCCAGGCAGGCGCTCGACGACGGCGGCACCGAGCTGGACATGGTCGTGAACATCGGGAAGGTGCTGAGCGGCGGCTGGGACTTCGTCCGGGCGGACATCCGCGCCGTGGTGGATGTCACCCACGCGCGGGGCGGCATCGTGAAAGTCATCTTCGAGAACTGCTACCTGCAGGATGCGCACAAGATCAAGCTCTGCGAGATCTGCGCGGACGTCAAAGCGGACTTCGTGAAGACCTCGACCGGCTACGGCTCGGGCGGCGCGACGCTCGAAGACCTGAAGCTGATGCGCAAGCACACGCCGCCCTCAGTGCGCGTCAAGGCGGCCGGCGGCATCCGCACGCTCGACGCGCTGCTGGAGGTTCGCGCGCTGGGCGTGTCGCGTTGCGGCGCCACGCGGACGGTGGAGATGCTGGAGGAATGCCGGAAGCGCCTTGGCGGCGGCGCGTAGCGAGACGCGACGAGTGGCGAGACGCGACGCGGAGACACGGAGACCCGGCGACACGGGGACATGGAGACAGAAATGCCGACGATTCGCTCATTCAAGGAGCTTCGCGTCTGGCAGCGCGCGATGGACTTGGCAATGCGGATCTATGAACGGTCGAAGTCGTTCCCCGCAGAGGAACGGTACTCGCTGACGGACCAGGTTCGCAAGTCATCACGCAGTGTTCCCTCGAATATCGCGGAAGCGTGGCGCAAGCGCCGTTACCCAGCGGCATTCGTCAGCAAGTTGAATGATGCTGAGGGCGAGGCCGCGGAGACGCAGACGTGGGTTGAGATTGCGAGGCGTTGCGGTCTCCTGTGTTCGCGTGAGGCCGTGGAACTAGATCGCGGTTACGAGGACGTACTCGGTCAGCTTGTCGCCATGGCCTCACGGCCCGACCAATGGGCCATTCGCGAACCTGCGCGCGCCGACGCCGTGTCGCCGCGTCTCCGTGTCCCCGTGTCCCCGTATCGCGTCGCCCCGGCGCACGTGGCGAAGTGATGGGCGGCGGCGTATGACGGGTCACTCGCCTTCGTAGACGTCCAGTTCGAGCTGCACTTTGGCGCCCGTCGGCATGTCGAAGCGAACGATGTAGCCTTCGTCCACCCCCCGATCGGGCACCGTGCGCAGGGCAAAGCCGTTGAACTTCTCTTCGCCCGCCGCCAGCTTCTTGAGCGCGCGCGTGACGTCGCTCGCGAACGTCTTCGGCGGGTCGTACGCGGCCTCGGTCGGCTGGCGCGGCACGACGGCCGTGCCTGCCAGGTCGCCGAGGTTCTTGAAATCGTACGGCTTGCCCGGTTCAAAGGGCGCGTTGAGCCACGTGACGCCGACCTTCGTCGAGGCTTTGGCGTGTCCGCGCACCACGGGGAAGACCAGGCGCGCAGCGGCGATGCGCTTCGGCGGCGGCAGATCCTTGAGGTCGCCAGAGACCAGCATGACCCACGTCTCGCCCTCCTTCCACTTGATGAAGTGGTTCTCCAGCGCCTGGCCGTCCAGCGACACGGCGTGGCTGGCGCGCAGTTCAAGCGCGCGCGTGGCAGTCTTGCGGACCACGGCTACAGGCGGCACCCCGAGGCCGACGGTGAAAGGACTGGGGAGGGTCTTCAGCTCATCGTTCGGGCCGACCTGCGGCGCCGCGGCCCCTTCGGGCAGAGGCAGGGGCTTCGAGCCCGGAGCCAGGACCTCGCGGCGCAGGAACAGCATCCGCGGGTACACCGGCTGTTTGTCCTTTGCCGTCGGAACGGGAATGTCGAACTCCGCGGGCAGCTCATTGGCGCGGAACGTCTTCTGCACGACAGTGGGCGTCGAGGACCACGTGGCGTAGTGCGCCCTGGCGACTTCCGCGCCTGCGTCGGCGATCTCTTCGTAGGACTTGCTGCGCGAGCCAACCTGCCAGGCATAGGTGACCACAAGCTGGTTGTCGCCAAGCTCTTTTGGCTCCACCAGGGAAACGCTCACCTTGTTCGCGCCCGGCGAAAGATACGGCAGCGCGCAGCGGCTGCACTGCACGGTCGCTTCGAGTCTGAGGGACTTGAGCGCCGTCTTGAACGAGAGCTTCACCAGGCAGGCATACTGGCCGCCGATGCCGTCGGAGAAGTCCTCCAGTTTGATTGGCTTGAACGTCTTGCCGCCGTCGAGAGAGAGCGAGGCCGAATCGGCGCCGTCCGCCTGGCCCGAAGCACGCGTCATGATGTACGGCGACTGCAATGCCACGGTGATCGAAGCAAGCGCGTTAGCATCAGCGGCCACAAGCTGGCCGTCGGCGAACTTCACGTTCTCCTGCGCGGCGAGACTCTTGAGGAACACCGCGTTGCTGAGATCGGGAGCGAAGAGCAGCTTGCCGTTGGCGTAGCTTCGTTTAGCGCCGCCCGATGGCCGGTACGGTTCGAGGACGGGGCCGATCGCCGGGCAGTTGCGGTAGTCCTTGTCGCCGCACGTATGTCCCGGCACATCCTTGCGCCCGTTCCACCAGTGCGCGCCCGGGATCGCGTCCCACGTCAGCGTCAGGGAATAGCCGGGCGCGAGGTTGACGTCGGTGGAGTACCCCGGCGAATCGAAGTTGATGCCCGCCCAACCGGTTGGACTGCCAGCTCTGTTGGTGGTCTTGACCCCGGCCGTGATGCCGTCAGCCGTATCGCCGCAGACCAGGAACGCGGGCGCGCGCCAGTTGGCTTTGTCGCCGATGACCTCGAACTTGTTGCCCTTCTGGAAGTACACTTTGCGCCCCGCGTCGAACTCGAGGCCTTCGGTCACCAACGCAGGGTTGCCCTTGATGTCGTCCTCACCGGCGATTGTCCGTCCGCCGGGCGCGTTGGCATCGGGCATCCAACCATAGTACTTGAGGAACACGTCGAGGTAGTGCCAGCGTCCGTCGTACTGGGCCTCGACGGTGGTGTGGCCGGTCCAGCCGACGAAGCGCCACTCCCAGCCCAGTTCACGCCACAACGCTGACTGGACCGAGTGCAGTCCGCCGCACAAGCTCCAGCCGTAGACGTTGATTTCCCTCAGCGCACCCACGCCGCCGGGTTCGGACGGGTAGTTGAGGTGGTAATGGGTCAAGAGCATGAAGTTGTAGATCGCGATGGCTTTCTCGTCGTTCGTCTTGCACTCGCGCGTGACGCTCTCCACCGCCGCCTTCAGAGAAGTGCAGTCGGGAGCCTTGTCGGTGAGGACCTTGATGCGCCGGACCAGGGCCTCCGGCTTCGGGCCGCCGGTCTCCTCGCCGCACCCGGCGGCAAATGCGACCAGGGCGGCCATCGCGAAGAGCAGAGCTGGGAGATGCCTCATGGCGGAGTATCGTCCAACAGTGAAGGCGGCAGTCAAGCCCATTCGTTATGATACCGCTACACCAGGGAACCCGCTTCCCGCTGACCGCGAGCGGGTTCCTCAACGCTTGCCGGCAGACAGCGGCAGCGCCTTGGAGACCAGCGCTGCAATCTCGCCGATCGTTGCCGGATGCGCGTCGTCGGGAATCGTCACGTCGAAACGTTCCTCGACTTGCATGGCGATCTCCGCTTCGTCAATGGAATCCGCGCTCAGTTGGTTCCGCAGATGTGTCTCCGACGGCAGGGCCCGTTGCGGGGCAACACCGAAGTGCTCCCGTACGATCGCGGTGACACCGGCCAGTACATCCGTCTCTGTCGTCGTCATTGAGTGTCCTCCAGGGCTGTCCTGCGCCAACGGCCTCTGGAATTACAGACGGCCTTCGGCTATGCTCTTCAGACATTTAACGGTAGCACACGATGCGTATAACGCATGGAGGAATGCATGGATACACTCGTCGCGGAAGACGCCGTTGACCTGCCGCCGCTGACCTTCGCGCAGCTTCAGAGCTTCGCCGGCCTGACGCGCTGGGGCAAGCAGGCCGCCGTGACTGCCGCGTTGGGCAAGAGCCAGTCCCAGGTATCGCGCGACCTCGCGGCCATGGAGCGCGCGCTGGGCGGCGCGGTCCTCTTTGACCGCGCTGCGCGGCGGCCCACGGACGCCGGCGAACTGGTCCTGGAGTATGCCGTGAGCGTGCTGGAAGGCTGGCAGCGTCTGCGGAGCCGGCTCAAGAGGCACGACGAGGGGGCGGGGGAGTTGGCCCTCGCGGTTGACCCTGACGTGCTTTCTGCCGTGCTGTTGCCTGTGCTGTCGCGGTTGCGGGAGCGCATGCCGGCGCTGGCAATCCGGACCATTGTGTGCTCCGCCGAAGACGCAGTCAGCGCTCTGCGTTCAGGCGCGGCTCACGTGGGGATTGTGGCCGGCGATCACGGCGGGATCAGCGCGCGGCGTTTGCTGCAGGCAGAGCTACTCGCCGCGGTGCCGATGTCCTCGCCATTGGCGCGCCGGAAGCGCTTCTCCCTGGCTGCGCTCCGAGGTCAGGCGCTGCTGTTGCCGCCAGAAGGCTCAGCCGTCCGGAAAGCCGCGGTGGCGGCGTTCAGCGGCAGCCGTGGGCTGCGCGTGTGCGACGCAGGGCCGGGAAGAGAAGGGGTTCTGGCGGCGGCGGGCGCCGGTCTGGGAGTTGGCCTTGTTCCGTTCTTCAGAAACGCAGGGGACACACTACTGCGGGACGCGCCCGCGACGGTGGTGCTTCGGCCCACCGGCGCTGAGTTGAGACGAATCACCTATAGCATAGCCATCCGCAAGGGCCTCGCGGCCGGCGGCCCTGCCAGCGCGCTCATCCGAGCGCTCATGCGCGCGTTCTATCCCTGATGCTGCTGCCGTGCCAGAGCGAGGCGCTCCGGCTACCTCAAGTCATCAGGACCGCTCTTTCACCTCAAGCGCCATCGAGGGGCCGATCTGCACGCGAAGATGGCCGCTTCCACCGGCAATCCGCTTCATGCTCGCTGCGTGTCGTCGGTGGCTATGCCTTCCGCTCGACACTCACCCTGAAGACCTTCTTCTCGATCTGCTCGACCTTCGTCTCGACGTTCATGAACTGCCGCAGGACCCCAATGTTGGTCAGCGCATGGAGGCTGAGCGGCAACGTTGTGAACGAACCGCTGCCGGCCAGCGCCAGCGGGAGGAGCAACTGGTCGGCAAGGCGCGGCCCGACAGCCACGTCAGCGGCCAGGTATTCGCGCGCCTCTGCCGCGGCCTGCCTGGCCACGTCCTCTGCGGGGACGTGCTTTTCGCCGAAGCCGGTGAAGACCTCCGTCACGTGTTCGCATTCGACCTCGACGATCACGACGTTTCCCGGGCCGGCGGAGTTGGTGAGCTCTTCAACCGCAAGAGCGTCGGGGTCCAAGCGCAGCTTGTGCGCGATGACGGCGAGCTCCCGCTGCGCGATCGTCCTCGGCAGCGCGGCCACGCGGGCCACCGCACGCTTGGCCGCGATCGCGCCGCGCGAGCCCAGATGCAGCGGCGCCAGCCTGTCCGCGGGCGTGATGCTTACATGGAACTCACCGCCTCCCGCGGGGTAGAAACCGGGCCGGACCAGCGTCGCGCACACCCGCGGCCCCATGCGGTTGATCAGCGGCAGGAATGCTTTCACGAGGAAATCGAACGGCGGTGCGAAAGGATTGTGTGTGCCGCCTTCGAGCTTGAGCTGCGAGGGCGCGCCCGCGGTCAGGAGCGGTGGAAGAATCGTCTGCAGGACGAGCGTGGCGCTCCCGGCTGTGCCGACGGCGAACGCGTACTCGCCGGGGACCACCTTGCCTGGTTTGAAGTCGAGCATTCCTGAGCCGATGCTCGCGCCGAGCACTTCCGCGCCGGAGATCTTCGCGGCGGCCAATACTGCGGTGAGGTGCTGGCGCAGGAGGCCCGGCTTGCGGCGCTTCGCGCGGATGTTGACCATGCGGAACGGCTGGCCCGTCAGCAGCGACAGACTCAAGCTCGACCGCAGGATCTGTCCGCCGCCTTCGCCTTGGGAACCGTCAATGAGGACGGCCATGAGGCTCTTCCTTTCGCCGCGCACTGGCTGCGGCCAGTGGCACCAGCCGGCGGCGCTGCCTGCAGACTCCCGCATAGTTGGTGCCGCCAGCGTAGCCCGGGTGAACTGCGGCGACAAGGCACTTGCCTGGCAGACGACTCAATCACGCGCTTCTTGCCTCGCCTGCGTTGGAGAGCCGGTTACACTCTTACCACAAGCATGATGGCGCGGAGAGAACTGCTGAGGATCGCTGGGAAGGCCGGGGCCGCCGCTTTGGTGGGGCCGGCGCTGTCGCGAAGCGCTGGTGCCGAGGAGCAGGTGAAGAAACCCAACGTTGTGTTTGTGTTCGCTGACCAGTGGCGGGCGCAGGCGACAGGATTCGCGGGCGACCCCAACGCCCGCACGCCGGTGCTCGACAAGCTGGCCGGCGAAAGCCTCCGCCTCACGACGGCCGTCTCCAACTGCCCGGTGTGTTCGCCATATCGCGCCAGCCTGATAACGGGGCGCTACCCGTTGACGCACGGCGTGTTCCTCAACGATGTCTGCCTGAGCAACGACGCGGTATCGCTGGCGCAGGCCTTCCGGAGCGGCGGCTACCAGACAGGCTACATCGGTAAGTGGCATCTGGACGGCCACGGACGGACGAGTTTCATCCCGCGCGAGCGCCGCCAGGGGTTTGAGTTCTGGAAGGTGCTCGAGTGCACCCACAACTACAACCGCTCGCCGTATTATGGCGATGAGAACGTGAAGCTCTTCTGGGACGGCTATGACGCGTGCGCCCAGACGCGCGAAGCTCAGCAGTACATCCGCGACCGCGCGGGCAAAGGCCCATTCGCGCTGTTCGTCTCGTGGGGCCCGCCGCACAACCCCTATGAAACCGCGCCGGAGAAGTACAGGAAACTGTGCAAGGCCGAGGACCTCGCGCTGCGCCCCAATGTTCCGGCGAAGCAGGCGCCGCGCGCGGACCTGGCCGGGTACTACGCGCACTGCTCTGCGCTGGATGAATGCGCCGGCCGGCTGTGGGAGACGCTGCGGGAGAGCAAGCTGGAGGACGACACCATCTTCGTGTTCACCTCCGATCATGGCGACATGCTCGGCTCGCAGGGCCTCTCGCGCAAACAGCACCCGTACGACGAGTCCATCCGTGTGCCGTTCCTGATCCACTGGCCAAAGCTCTGCAAAGAGGGGCGCGCCGTTGCCACACCGTTCGGCACGCCGGACATCATGCCGACACTCCTCGGACTGTGCGGCCTGGAGATCCCCAAGACCGTCGAAGGCACGGACTTTTCCGGGCACTTCCGCGGCGGCCCTGCGCCCGGCGACGGCGCGGCGCTGATCGCGTGTTATGCGCCCTTTGGCGAATGGCCCAAGGTCCGCGGCGGGCGCGAATACCGCGGCGTGCGCACGCAGCGGCATACGTACATTCGCACGCTGGAAGGGCCGTGGCTGCTCTTTGACAATGAGCAGGACCCGTACCAGATGAAGAACCTGTGCGGCGCACAGGAGCACGCGGCGCTGCAAAAGGATTTCGAGGGATTGCTTCAATCGAAGCTGCGCGAGACGAAGGACGACTTTCAGCCGGCGGAGCACTACATCAGGAAATGGAACTACGTGACGGACAAGACGGGGACCGTGCCGTACACGAACTGACTGGCAGGCATCAGCCGCCGCCGCCGCACGTTTCCAGTATGAAGTGATACGCCCATAACCTGGCGGTCTGGCAGCGAGGGGAGCCGCCTGCCACGAACGGGACGTTCGTGGTACCACGGGCGTCCCGCCCGTGGGCGCTGCGCAAACGGCAGACCTCGGGACAGCCGTGCGCACAGTGGTAGCGGTTGAAGCAGGCGCGGCAGTCGGGTTCCGGGGAGGAGAACGCGCGGCGCAGAATGGAACGTGGACGTAGAGAGCCTGCGGGACCAGAGGCGCAGCCAGATCGAGGGAGCACTGGAGTTGCTCCGCGGCGGCGCTGCCCATCCAGCGACGGCGCGGGCGCAGCGGCCGGCTCAACGCCCTGACTTGGGCCTCGTCCCATTGCGAGGTGCGCGAGGACGCCGCGTTCGTGTGTGCGTTGGCCACGTTGCTGCTGTCTTCCGTGCCACTGCGAGCTAGCTCGCAGTGCCACCGGCCTGAGATGTGGTGCCGCTGGCTTTGGCACGCCTGTCCCGGCCCAGCAACCTGAGAGAGAACAGAAATGACATTCGCCGCGCGTGAGTTTTCGTGTTGCACAAAGCGCAGGACGGCCGTGCGCTCGCGTGCGGACGGAGTGTCTCGGCGCGGGAACGACGTAACGGCGATAGGTTGTCAAAGAGCGAAGGCAGATTCACGCGGCCCTGTCGGTCGCGCGGACGGGACGGCGGTGCGGGGCGAGAGCAAGGCGACGGTGCAGTCGGCGGAGGCCTTTGCGGCGATTGAGGTGGGGCTGGCCGAGCTGCAGCGCGACTACGACGCGCGCCTCGGGCGCTGGGAGCGGGCGCTGGAGCGGCTGACGCAGCAGATGAACGACGAACACTGAGTGCTGCACGTGGAAGACGTTTCCACATTCGCCTGTGGCACGTGCCAGAGCGGCCTCACCACCGGCGCTTCGAGCGATCTGGAGCAGGCCACGCACATCGTCCGGCAGATGATCTGCCGGTTCGGGATGGACGAGGAGTTCGGTTTGCTGGCGGTTCCGGAGCTGGACGTCCCGGGCCAGGGCAGCGACGCTGCGTTGCAGCAGAAGGTGAACGAGCGCGCGACGCGCATCCTCAAGGAACAAATGGACCTGACTGCGGGACTGCTTGAGAAGCACCGCCAGCAACTGGATGACGTCACCAAGGCGCTTCTGGAGAAGAACAGGCTCTCGCGCAAGGACCTTGAGCAGCTTCTGCCCTCCGGCTCCCTGAGCACGCGCGGTGTGCATCACCGGACTTGCAGTAAACCTCACGCGGCCGGGCGAAGCGGCTTGTAACGGGCAGCGCGCAGCGGACGCGGCGTGGCCCAGAGACGGTCTTCGCGGGCATCGCCGCTGAGTTGGGCGGCGCGAACTTGCA
>JAPLOD010000433.1 GCA_026692735.1 Planctomycetota bacterium
CGCAGATCTCATCGGGGGTCTGACTCTTGAGGGCTTTGGCTAGAGCGGAGTAGCCGCCGCGCGCGATGTACTCGTCAATGTTGCCGGGGTCAATGATGCCGCTGGCGGCCAGGACCACGCGGCGCTGCCGGACCAGGAAGGGGTGCTGGTCGAGGTACGGGACGCCGTCCCAGGCCTTGAACTGCTCGCCGCGGAATTGGCCGAGCACCATGTCGGCCGCGATGCTCTGCTTGCGCAGGACGGTGTTCAGCAGGCTCGGCACCAGATCGGCACTCACGCCGCCGAAGCTGACGCGGGTCCTCCCGGGCAGTTGGATGTCCACGAGCGGCTCTTCGGAGCAGAGGCCGATGCAGCCGACTTCAACCACGTCGGCGGCGAAGCTCTGCTCGGACAGCCACGCGCGGATGGCGGCGAGTGTCTTGGCGGCGCCCGCGCCCAGTCCGCAGGTGCCGGCGCCGATGAAGATCAGGGGCTTGTCGAGCTTCTCGCGGCGCAGGGCGGTGAGCAGGGCCTCGTACTGCTGGGCGCCGGCGGCCCGGGCGGGGGCGAACGGGCCGGCCTTGAGGCCGTCGAGCAGTTCCGGCACGGGCTTGGAGGGCGTCTCCCAGCACATGCCGGTGACGGGGGGACCTGCCTTGTCAGGCGTTTGCATTCGTCAACTCCTTTTCGCGGCACTCAGCAATGATCCTGGCCAGCTTGGCGGGGGCCACTTTTGCGTAGAACTCGCCGTTCACGTTCACCACAGGCGCCAGACCGCAGGCGCCCATGCAGGCGACCGTTTCGAGACTAAAGAGCTGGTCATGGCTGGTCTGGCCGGGCTTCAGCTTCAACTGCTTGACGGCCATCTCCAGTCCCTTCAGGGAGCCCTTGACGTGGCAGGCGGTGCCGCGGCAGACCATGAAGTGGTGCTTGCCCTTCGGCTGGAAACGGAACTGGTTGTAGAAGGTAGCCACGCCGTAAATCTTGCTTGCCGGCAGGCGCAGGTGGCGGCTGATCTCCTCGACGGCCTCACGCGAGAGGAAGCCTAGGACCTCCTGCACTTCCTGCAGGATGGGGATGAGCGCGTCGCGGCCGGCCCCGGCATGCGCTGCCAGGACCGCCCTGATGCTCTGTGCCTGCTTCCCTGCCGGAGCGGGCTGTTCGGTGGTGGTCGCGATCATGATTGGGTGTCCCTTTCCTGCTGTTTCTCGTGTCGCGCGAAGTACGCGACCTTTTCCAGAGCCATGGTCATGTCCAGGTCTTCAGTGTAGACCCAGGGCGGGACCTTGAGAGAGACGGGAGCGAAGTTGAGGATGCCGCGCACGCCGGCCGCGATGAGCGTGTCGGCCACGCTCTGGGCCGCTTCCGCGGGGGTGGCGATGACGGCCACGCGGATGTTCTCGCGTGCGGCGATGGTGGGGATCTGAGCGATAGGATAGCAGCGGCAGCCGTGGATCGTGCGGTTGACTTTCTCCGGCGCGGCGTCAAACGCGGCCACAATGGCCAACCGCGGGCGCCGGCCGGCGAAGTATGCCAGGATCGCACGCCCCAGGTTGCCCACGCCCACCAAGGCGACATTCTGACCGTCGGGGTCATCGAGGAATTCCCCGATACTGGCGGCCAACTCGGCGACTTGATAGCCTCTGTTGGGGCTTCCAGAGTAGCCGACGGACATCAGGTCGCGGCGGACCTGGGCCGGTGTTGCGCCCGAGAGGGCTGCAATCTGATAGGAGTAGACGTTGGCGGGGCCGGTGGTCAGGGAGCGGAAGAGCACTCGTCTGTAGGCGCTCAGGCGTCCGATGGTTCTAACAGATATGCGCTTGCGCAGCATGTGCGTGCCCTCCATAGTTGTGATCATAGTAACGCTGTGATTTCCTTCACGAATCTCAAGCGGGAGTATAAGGTCGGAACCTACCGCGTCAAGAAATTTTCGTGAGAAAAAGAACGTAGCCAAGAGCCCTGTAGCGAGGCGCGTTGTGCAGATCATTGGCACCCGTCGAAGTAGCACAATGAAATAATGTATAAGTGATTTCTTTATAAGATGTTACACTCTCAATCTAGGCTGGGTGGTGCTCGTCGGGAACGATATAGTCGGCGATATTCTCGACGAAGATCGAGGGCGCCCCAGGGGCGCGCACAACGAGCAGCCCATTTTCGCCAACGCGAGTGCGGCAGTAAGACAGGATGTGCAGGAGCTCATCCATATCGGTATGGAACGGCTCGCGGCCATGCTCCAGGTGACAGCACGGGTGCGACGCGACCGCATCGAGGTAGAGCCCGTCCCAGGGCAGACCGGACAGAACCGCATCCGCGAGGTGCTTGCAGGCGTCCAGCCAGCCGCTTTTCAGGCACATCAGGCCGCCGGTCTCGCCGGTCCCGACCCAGTTGTGGATAACCCCAAGCGATGGCGCGGCCATGTGCCGCCACCGGTCCGCCTGTGTTCCATAGGCCGCGACGTCCGGATGCAGCTCCCTGAGCGACACGCAAGGGACGATCTTCAGGCCGTGGCTGTGCGCCGCGTCAATCGTCCTGCTGAGCTCACGCATCCCGGCTTCATCGTAGGGCGGATACGCGCCGTGCTTCCAGAACGGGCCGTCCTCGCGGTAGCTGTCCTGGAACCGGATCAGCGTGATGCCCCGCTGTGCCAGCCGGCCAAGCTCCTCATCGCTGCAGCAGCGGCCCGCGATGCAGACGTCGCGGAGCCGCTCCCGTGTTCTTGCGCCGGCCTTCGGTGCCGGGAGCGCGATGCCCAGGCGCAGGGCCCGCGTGCCCTGGACCCGCACTCCCATCCGGCGCAGGGCCATGCAATACGGGTTCAGTTCCACGACTGTTCCGTCGGCGCCATGTACGACGCGGTACTGTCCCAAACCGATATCCGGCCCGAAGGCGCAGTCCCACTGGGCCAGTTCGGAAGCCGGGAAGAGATCAATGCCTTCAACGCCGCGCTCGCGACACAGCACCTGCAGCGGCGTGTAGCGGGAGAGAAACGCCGTGCTGTGGCCCTGGCGGGCGAGGTCGTACCACGCCCGCCCGCCCAGGAGATCCGGGGCGCCGGCCTGGGTGGGATGGAAGCGGACGAAGCAGTCCGTCAGGCCCGCGCGTAACGTCAAGTCCATGGCCCGGACTTCGACCACGCCATCGCACCCCGCCTGAGACATGATCTCAAGCGTGGTCCAGATCAGGCCGTAGTCGTGGTATTCGGTCCGGCGCCTGTACCCCACGGGGATAGCGTTGCCGGCGTTATCCCGGTACGTTCCTTCCGCCACCACGACAGGCACGCCCGCGGGCGTCGTCTCGACTCGCAAGCTGGGCGCCTTTTCGTTTTTCTCGGAGAACGCGGTGAAGACGCCCGCGTCAACATGCGGGTCGGGCTGCACAAAACGCAGAGCGCTTGTCACTGGAGAACGCAGCAGGTTTCGGCCTGAACCGCTCTTGATCCTGATGGAAGTCCACGCGCCGCCCGCTGCGGCGGAATGCTCGATCTCCCACGCCTGGCTGGTGACGCGGACACCGTGGCTGTGTTCTGCAGCGCGAATCTCGGACATGGTTTGTTCCGTGGCCAAGTATCTAACGCGCCTCCGGCCGCTGTACAAAGGAAGAAACGCTGGAACACGGTGCCACTGGCTGTTGCGCCACGATGTGCTACAGTGCTCATTGACCTACGGGCGTGGTTAGAGGTGTACTCAAGATATGGGTGTGATGGCGTGAGTACCGAAGCGGCGGGAAAGTCCGGTGGTTCGCGCGCGCGTCTGCCGCGGTGGTGGCGGCGCGGAGCCGCAGCGATCGTGTTGCTGCTGGGCGCGTGTCTCGGCGTGTACCTGCTGCCCGCGTCGGGGCCTATCGCGGCGACGGGCGTCACGGCCTCCGCTCCCGGCGAATGGCTTCCCGTCAAGCGCGGAGACTTTGAGATCCTGTGCCGCGAGGAAGGCGAACTGCGGCCGGTCAAAGTGACGACGATGACGTTCCTGCGCTGGGGCAAGATCAGCTACCTGATCCCGGAGAGCACCTGCGTCAAGAAAGGCGAGAAGCTCGTCAGCCTGGAGACGAAGGATCTCGAGGAAGACTTTCAGCGGTGCCAGGAGGACCTGGCCGCGGGGGAGCGCGACCTGGCGCAGCGCGAACAGAACCGCGACCTTGATCTCAAGCGCCTGGCCACCGAACTGAGCTCGGAGAAGGAACGCGCGGCGCTGGCCGCACTGAGGGAAAGGGAACTGCTGGCGAAGCCTCTGCCCGAGGACAAGGAGCAGGCGGCATCCGAACTGGAAGGGGCGAAGACGCAGTTGGAGAGCGCCAAGGCGTCCCTGGAAGCCTACAAACCGCTGGCCGAGGCCGGATTCGGGTCAGGCACCGACTTGGCCGGCAGGGAACTCGCCGTGGCCCAGGCAGAGGTCGAACTAGAGCGGGCGCAGATACGGCACAAGCTCGCGATGGCCGGGGCGAAGCCCGAGGAACGTCAACGGGCCAAGCTGGAACGCGAACAGGCCGACCTGACCCTGAGGATCAAAGAGATAGATGTCGTCAGTCAGACCAACGCACTCCATGTCAAGGTCAGCGCCGGACAGCGTTCTGTCGCACTCTTGAAGCACAAGCTGGAGGACCGCAAGGAGGAACTGGCGCGCAGCACCCTTTACGCCCCGCACGATGGCATCGCCGTGTACCGCGTCATCGAATGGCGCGGGAACAAGAAGGTCGAGGTGGGGGAGCAGGTCGGCCCGTGGCTGAGTCCCATGGAGTTGCCCATCTACGACAAGATGAAGGTGCGCACGCAGGTCCCCGAATCGTTCATCCGCAAGATCAAGGCCCGCCCGCCCGGCGGCGCGCCAGGGACCGGCTCCAAGGCGCGCGTCACGGTGAAGACGCTGCCGGACCGCGTGTACACAGCGGAGGTGACATGGATTGACGGCTGGGCGCGCGACCGGAACTCCAAGCTGGCCGAGGCGGACATCAGGGCGCAGGGCCTCTCCGGCGTGCGGGTCTTCGATGTGGAGGTCGAACTGGCGGAGAGCGATCCGGACCGGCTGCGCGAGGGCTTCCGGGCGACGGTGGAGTTTCCGGTGGAGACGTACCCGGGCATGCTCTCGGTGCCCATCAGCGCTGTCACGAATCGCGACGGGGCGGCGCAGGTCCAGGTCTGGAAGACCGGCGCTGGGGAATGGCGGAAGGTCGAGCTGGGCATGCAGTCGGTGGACCGCGTGGTCGTGACTGCAGGGCTCCGCGAGGGCGAGTTGGTGTTCGCGCCGCGGACCGCGCCGCCGCGGCCGGTCGAGAAGCCACTCCCCGAGGAAAGCTCCGACGTCGCGAAGAACCGGGGCAGAGGACGGCGTGAGTCCGCTGGCGGACCGCCCGAGGGCGTTCCGCCACCCCAGCCGCGCGGTGACAAGAAGCCGGAGGGCGGCGGACGAAGGCCATGATGAGGTTCTTGGCTCGCGATTGTGGATCGCCGATCTGAGGAACAACAGGCCGGCGCCTCCCGTGAGCCGGCAGGCGCGGATGTGAACGTGGTCAGTGGCGGGCGGGACGAGGAAAGGGCGAAGCGCCAGGACGATGACAGATCAACCTGAGATACGCAAGGCGCGATCCGTGCTGCGACGGCTGGCGTGGGTGCCAGGCTGTGCCGCGCTGCTGCTGGCGGCGTACATCGCGGTGCGGGCCTCGTACCACGAACCGGAGGCGCACGCGGCGCAGGAAGGCTCCGGCCCGCAGACTGACGGGCGCACCGCGCTTGTCGTATGCCGTTCCTTCGAGCAGGCCGTGCAGCGTGTTGGCGTCCTGAAGCCGGTCACGGAGATGCACATTTTCGCCAAGGTGAACGGGACGATCCAGGAACTCGCCCCGCAAGGCAAGGTGGTGGCCAAGGACGAAGTGGTGCTGAGGCTTGACCCGCGCCCGCATGAGGATGCGCGGGCGACGCAGGAAGCCGCGATCAAGCAGCAGGAGGCGGAGTTCAAGACCGTCCAGCAGGCAGCGGCCAAGATTCTCAACCAGGCCAAGGAAGACGTGGTCAGCTATGACCTGAAGGTGGAACTGGAGACCCGCCGGCTGGAGGAGGTGAAGAAAGGCCCGACGCCGACCGACAGGGTGAACGCCGAGGTCAACCTGGAGAACAGCCGCAACCTTCTGGCGGCCAGGGAGGATGAACTGAAGACGCTGGAAGAACTGGCCGCCGTGGGTTGCGAGCCGAAAGAGGAAGTGCGCAAGAAGCAACTGGAGGTGGTCAAACAGCGCCTGGCCGTTCAGCAAGCCGACATCAAGTACCGCAAGATACAGATTCTGGACCCCGTGACAGTGGCCGAACAGGAGTTCAAGGTCCGTGAGGCCGTCAAGACGCGCGACGCGGCCAAGGAGCGGGTCGCCCTGCTGGAACGCAACATGCAGCGTGACGCGGAACGTCATGCGCGCCACATGGGGCGCGAGAATGAGCGCCTCAAGGACCTGACGGAGAAGGTCGCCAAGACCGTGCATACGGCGCCATGCCCCGGGGTCGTGGTCTACCGCCGGCACCGCTGGTTCACGTTCATGGCCGGACGCGACGTGTGGGAGGGACAGGAGATATTGGCGCTGCCGGACTTCAGGACCATGAAAGTGGCGCTGACCGTGGACGAAGCACGCATTGCGTTCGTGCAGGAAGGGCAGGACGCGGAGATCACCCCCGCGGGATGGACGGGCGAGCCGTTCAAAGGGAAGGTCACGCTCGTGGCGGACAAGGGACGGGACGAGTTCGAGCAGTTCACGGACGAGACCACTGCCATCTCGGGAACGGCCAACCGCCAGGTGTTCGATGTCGAGGTCGAGGTAAAGGGACAGAACCAGTCCCTGCGGCCCGGGCTGCGCGCCCAGGTACGCATCATCCTGCGGACGATCGAGAAGGCGCTGCTGGTGCCGCGGGCGGCGCTGGTCCGGGACGAGAACGGCGACACGATCGTGCGGCTGGGCACGCCGGGCCACATCGAACGCCGGCAGGTGAAGGTCAAAGCGGGGAATGACTTCGACGCCGTGGTGGAAGGTGTGAAGGAAGGCGAGCGGGTCTGGGTGGTGGAGCCGGAGTAGGGCGGGGGTGGCGGGCGGGCCGAGAGAGGCCCGTCCACCGGCACAGCGAGGAGCGGCGTGAACAGGACGGCACGGACAGAGCCCGCGGCAACATCCGGTGCGGCGCATGGGCACGACGCCCATGCTACGGGACCGCGCGTTGCGCCTGCGTCGGCCCACGCGCTGCCGGCCGGCAGCGCCGTGCACGCTGTGAGCGTGTCGCCACAGGCGCGGCAGGAGGCGGCTCGCCGGCGGCTGGCCAAGTGGCTCTTCATTGGGGTCGGAGTGGCGTTCTGCGTTCTGGTGGCCACGCTGGTGCTCAAGCCCGGCGCCGACGCGAGGGCCGCCCGCACGGCGCTGCTGCGAGTCGAGAAGGTGCCGATGCCCGGCGTGTTGCATGAGATCGGCACGGTTGAGGCGCTGAACGAGATCACGCTGCTAACCAGATTCACCGGCGACATCGTGTGGAAGGAAGAAGACGGGAAAGTCGTCGAGGCCGGCGATCCGGTGGTGCGTTTTGAGGGCAAGCTGGTCCAGGAGGACATTGACGTCCGCGAGGCGGCGGTGCTGGACAAACGGGACGCGGTGAGGCAGGCGACGGACGATATCGCCACGCTGAAGAAGCGCTACGAGCATGTCATCCGCCAGGCTGAGATACAGTACGAGCTTGCGGTCCTGGGCCGCAAAGTCATCTATGATGCGCCCACACCGGAAGACAAGCAGGACGCCGAACTCGCGCTGCAGGGCGCGGACCTCGATCGGAAGCGCGCGCAGGTGGACCTGGACAGCTATACGGAACTGGCCACGCAGGGCTTCGCCACGGAAGCAAATGTGAAACTGATGCGGCTGGCACTGGCGACGGCGAAAGTCAACCATGCCAAGGCGAAGGTCATTTACGACCTGACACTGCAGGGGAACACCCCGGATGCCAAGCGGGTGGCGGACCTGGCCGTGGCGGACGCCCGGAAAAGCCTGAACATCGCCAGATTCAACCGCGAGGCCGACCTGGCCGTCAGCCAGGCGAACCTCGAGCTCGCGCAGGTGGACCTCGCCAACGCCGAGCGCGAGCTGGCGCGCAAGCGCCAGGACCTGGAATGGACCACAGTGCGCGCGCCGGTGCGCGGCCACGTCGTGTTCACCGAGGTGTACAAGGGCTCGTCCAAGAGCAAGAGCCGGATCGAGGTCGGCGAATCGCGGAGCGCGGGCGGCGACCTGGGGGTGATCTGCGACACGTCCGCGCTGAAGGTCCGCTTGTGGATCAACGAGTCCGATGTGAAGGATCTGGCGGCGGGGCAGCGCGCCACGGTCCTCATGCCGGCGTTTCCCGGGCGCAGGTTTCAGGCCGAGGTCTCCGAGCTGGCGGTTCTGGCGACGGACAAGAACGTGGCGCTGTCCAGCCTGGCTCTGCGGCGCGCGGGCGAAGCCTTCGTGAACGTCGTCCAGGCGAAACTGACGTTCACCGACCTGGCGGAGGCCGACCGCAAGGAGATCAGGGTCGGGTTCAACGCCGAAGTCTTCATCCAGACCAGCGGCGCCACCGAGGCGCTGGCCGTGCCCTGGAGCGCGGTGCGGTACGAGCGTGACGGCACGCCGTTCGCCGAAGTGGCGGCGGGCAGCCGGCGTGAGCGCCGTACGCTGAAGCTCGGCCGCGGCGATACCCTCCGGGTCGAAGTGTTCGAAGGGCTTAAAGAGAACGAGCAGGTGTATGACCTGACTGGCGCCACGTATCCGGGGACGATCGGCCCTGCAGAGACCCGGCCCGTTTTGCCTCCGGTTTGCGGAGGGTCCTAGGTGTCAGCGACGCCGGCTCCCGACAACGAAACGCTGCCGCCCGCCGCGGCTGCCGACGCAGCGCCTGTGCGGGACGACCTGGTTATTGCCACGCAGGACCTCGCCAAAGCCTACGTGATGGAAGGTGGCGGCGTGCCGGCGTTGTGCGGGGTCTCGATGCACGTGAGGCGCGGCGAGTTCGTCTCGATCATGGGCCAGTCCGGCTCGGGGAAGAGCACGCTGCTGCATGTGCTTGGCTGCCTGCACCGCGCCAGTGGCGGCAGTTACAGGCTGGATGGCATCGAAGTCACCGACCTGAATGACGACGAGCTGTCAGTGGTGCGCAATCAGAAGATCGGCTTCGTCTTTCAGAAGTTCAACCTGCTGCCGCACGAGGACATCGTGGAGAACGTGGCCCTGCCGCTGGTGTACGCGCGCCAGCCGCGGCACGAACGCCTGGCGGCGGCGAAACGCATGCTGCAGGTGATCGGCCTCGGCGACCGGCTGCATCACAAGCCGGGCGAGTTGTCCGGCGGGCAAAGCCAGCGGGTGGCCATTGCGCGCGCGCTGGTCACCGAGCCGGCGGTCATCCTGGCCGACGAACCCACCGGCAACCTGGACAGCGTCACCGGCCTGGAAATCATGGCGCTCTTCCAGGCGCTGCACCGTGCGGGCAGGACGATCGTGCAGGTCACGCACGACCGCGAGAAGGCCGAGTACGGCCAGCGCATCATCCACCTGAAGGACGGCCTCATCTCCGAGGTGGAAGTGGTGGTATCGCCGCGGCGTGCGGAACAGGTGGTGTCAGGCGTGGAGGTGCTGGCGTGAGCAACGAGGGGGGCCTGGGCAGCGCGTCCGCAACCCGCGGCCCCGGATCCGTGAGCCATGGCGTGCCGGCGTCACACTGCCGCACAAGGCGGCAGCGGCAGACAGCGGAGAACCGAGAACAGAACGATGATCGAATGGGGTAACGCTGTCCGCATCGGCCTGATGGGCCTGGCGGTGCACAAGTTCCGAGCCGCGCTCTCGATGCTCGGCATCATCTTCGGCGTGGCGTCGGTCGTCGCCGTGATCGCGGTCAGCGAGGGCGCGCGCGGCGAAGTGCTCAAGCAACTGGCCGCCATGGGCGTCAACAACATCATGGTCACGGGACTGGACTGGCGCTCGGGCGGCAGCGAGACCCGCGATATCAAGAAGAAGGCCCGCCTGGGCTCCAACGGCTTGACGTTACGCGAGGCGGAAGCGGCGCTGGCGCATTGCCGGTTGCTGGTCACCTACGCGCCGCTGCGCAAGGTCCAGGCCTCGATCAGGTCCGGCGAGACACCGGTGTCGGCCGACGTCGTGGGCACGACGCCCGCGTTTCTGGGCGTGATGGGCTACCGACTCCGCGAAGGCCGCTGGTTCCTGCCGCCGGACGAGAAGGAAGCGCGGCGGGTGTGCGTGATCGAGGACACGATCCGGCAGGAATGCTTCAAGCTCGAGTCGCCGCTCGGCCGCACGCTGGTCATTGACCACGAACCGTACGAGGTGGTGGGAGTGCTGGAGAGCAAAGAGGCGTCGTCGGATCAGAAGTACGAGGTGATTGACATCAAGCAGCTCAACCGCCGCTGTTACATCCCGCTTGCTGCCACGCTGGCGCGCATGACGCAGGAGCCGCTCTCGGACCAGGTCTCCGAGATCATCTTCCAGTGCCGCTCGTCCCGCGACGTGCATGCCGCGGCCGCGGTCCTGAACCGCTGTTTCGACGCGTGGCACAACATGGAGTCGTGGCGGCCGGACGACAAGGACTTCAAGGTGCGGGTGGCGCAGGACCTGGTGAAGCAGACCGAGGCTTCGCAGCGGATCTTCAACTACGTCATGGGCTGCTCGGCGGGCATCTCGCTGGTGGTCGGCGGCATCGGCATCATGAACATCATGCTGGCCAACGTCACGGAACGGCGCCGCGAGATCGGCATCAGGCGCGCGGTGGGCGCGACGCAGCACGATATTCTGAGGCAGTTCCTGTTCGAGTCGCTCAGCATCTGCCTGCTGGGCGGCCTGATGGGCTGCCTGCTGGGCGTGGGGTTCACCTGGCTGGTGCAGTACTGGACGCAGTGGCAGACGGTGCTGGCGTGGTGGAGCATGTTCGTGGCGCTGGCGGTGTCGTTACTGGATGGCGTGGCCTTTGGGACGTATCCTGCCTGGCAGGCGGGCAAGCTGGATCCGATCGAGGCCCTGCGGTACGAATGACGGGCGCAGGAGGCGAGCTGGCTGTGTCGGAACCGGGACTGCGAGTATTCACGGGCGCCGCGGGGGGACGCATCGGCCTGGGAAGACGGGCCGCGACCGGCGCCATCCTGGGCGGCCTGGTTGGCGCGGAGATGCACGACGCGGACAGAGGGAAGGGCATCGCCGCCGGGTGCCTGATCGGCGCGGCGGCAGGTTTTGCTCTGGGAGTGGCGCTGGTGAGCCCGCTGTATAGCCTGTGGGAGGGACTGACGGGCGCCGCGGCGGGCAAGCGGTTCCTTGGCATCATGATCGCCAATGCGGATGGCTCGCGGGCCTCGGTGCTACGACTCATGGGCCGCTACCTGATCAAGAAGAGCTACGTCATCCTGCTCCTGATGGGGCTGGTGCTGGGGAGCAGCGGACTGCGCGGCTTGTGCGCCCTCGCGGGCCTGGCCATTTTCGCCGGCTGCTTCTTCGTCCTGAGCGCTCACCGCCAGGCCCTCCACGACAAGCTGGCCAGGACGGCCGTCTTCAAGGCAGACAACATCCGATGACCAGCCCCCAGACGCAGCAGCACCACGTCCGTTCCCCGATTGGGTGCTCCCGATTGCCGATTTTAGATTTGCGATTGCCGATTGCCGATTCTAGATTTGCGATTGCCGAACCGGTAGGGCCGTACCACGAACGTCTCGTTCGTGCAGACATTCCTCTCTGCCGGCGGGAAAGGCACTGGCGCGTGCCGATCGAAACCCGCAAGTCGAAGATGGGAAAGGAAACATCATGAGCCAATCGGAAACGTGCAAGCCGCAACCCGCAGCGAAGGCGGCGTTGCCGACCATTGATTTCTGCGGCCACAAGATTACGCGCCTGATCTGCGGCGGGAACCCGCAGTCTGGTTACTCACATTTCACCGCCGAGCTGAACTGGGAGATGGTCTGCTACTATACGATGCCGAACATCCAGAAACTGCTCGATGAGTGCTGGGCCAACGGCATCAACACAGTCCAGACCCGCGGCGACAGGCTGCAGATGCGCGCGTACCTCGAACACCAGCTCAACGGCGGGAAGATGCACTGGATCGCTCAGACGGCGTCGGAGTTCGCCGACATCAACGCCAACATTGGCGAGATCGCGCGGTACAAGCCGATCGCGATCTACCATCACGGGACGCACACGGACAATTCGTGGCATTCGGGGAAGATTGACGCGGTGCGCGATTTCCTCAAAGTGATCCACGACCAGGGCCTGCCCGCGGGCATCGGGACGCACATCCCCGAAGTCATCCAGTACGCGGAGGACAAGGGCTGGGAGACCGATTTCTACATGGCCTGCTTCTACAACCTCGCCCGCGGCTACAAGAGCGCACCTGCGACGCAGCAGGGCAAGTATGCGGAGGAGCGCTTCCCCGTCGAGGACCCGCCGCGCATGGCCGCGACGATGCGCGCTGTGCGCAAGCCGTGCCTCGGTTTCAAGATCATGGCCGCCAGCCGGAACTGCACCACGCCGGAGAAGACGCGCGGGGCCTTCGAGTTCGGCTACTCGAACATCAAGCCCAACGACGCCATCGTGGTCGGCATGTTCCCGAAACATAGGAACCAGGTGGCCGAGAACGCGTCTTACGTAAAGGAACTCCTCAAGGGCGGATGACGGTCTCATTGCGGCCTCAGGCGTATGCCGGCGGGAGAGGGCAACAGTTATGTCCACGGGCCTTCGCGACGACGGCAGTGGTGTCCGAGCGTTTACTGCGAGCAACCAGCCGAATTGGCTCCTGCGTGTTGGCGGCGCCGTCGGCGCTGCCTTGGTAGTTGGGGTCGTTTGGCACCTGGTCTTTCAGCGCTCGCCGGCGCAGGTGCAGCCGCCGCGAGAGGCCGCGGCCGTTTCTTCGCAGCCGTCTCCCGTTGCTGACAGCGCGCCGGCTCAGGCGTCGGCCCCCAAGACGCAGGCCGAGCCAACTTCTCCTTCTTCGCTTCCCGCGCCGCCGCGGAATGCCGCTCCTGAGGTCGTGCGTGTGCCTGTGCCCACGGAGCCGCCGGGACCCTTCGCCGCGAAGGCCGACGCGAACCACGATCTGAAGGCCCGCATCAGCTCCGTGACCCACGGTGCGTCGGCGGCGGGGAAACTGTGGGTGGACATCGAGCTCAACGTCAAGGGCGACAAGCCTCTGCTGCCCTCTCTCGGCGTCATACGCCAGCTCGTCCTCGACTCAGGCGTTGCCATCTCCTGCGAGGCCGTCGGGGGATTGGGTCGCCGCGGCGGCGGGTGCCTCGGTCACATCCGCATCGAAGTGCCCGACGACACGCACTGGCTTCGCATGGTTGATGGTTCGCTGACGATTAACCGCGCCAAGAAGCGCGAGACCCTCGTCTGGGAGAACCCTCTCGCCTGCCGCGGCCAGGCGCTGACCGCCGGCGGGATCACGATTACGCTTGTGGACTACCAGCAGGACGCTGCAACCGCCCGCGCGGTCATCCACGTGAAGGCTCCGCCCGAGCGTGACCTGTCAACCCTTTGCGAAGAGTTCTCCTTGCGCGAAGGGAAGCGCTCCGCGTACCTCTCAGGCGGCGGCGGGCGGGCGCCAGAGGGCGTGTTCCAATACAACCTGGGCGCCCGGCTCGGCAACCTGACAGTCAAGACGCTGGAAGCGAACTTCGTCTCCGAAATCGAGACAGAGGAAGTGCCGTTCCACCTGGAGAACCTGGCGCTGCCGACGCGGCCGGAAACGCCGTCCGCCGCGACGACAGGGCGCGACCCCGCGCTACGTCGCGCGACGGTGCAGTGCACGGCGCAAGGCTTCACGCTGGGGGTTAAGTCGGTCGAGGTGATTGCCGGCGACAGGCCCGGCGTCAGCGTTTACTGCATGGCCGTCCCGAACGCGGGGACGGCCGTGCGCTTGGCCAACGTCAAGGCCCTGCAGGCCAAGGCTGTATATGACACTGGCGCGATGGCGGAGACGGCGGATAAGGCTGCGAGCGCCTGGGCCGAGAGCTGGGTGCCGATGTCCGAAGGACGGCTTTACTTCGAGTTCGACTTCCCCGCGCCACCTGGCAACGCGGTCGCGTTCTCCTCGCTCTCCGGCGTGTACCGGGCTTTCGTGGACGACGAGACGAAGACGGCGGAGTTCACGCTGCCGAAGGCCGGGGAGAACGTGACCGACCCAGTCTCGAAGGGACCAGTGACGCTCCTGTCGGTCACGTGCGCCAACGACACTGCCGTTGTCACATGGGCTGTTGACTCGAAGGCGACGCTCCCGCGAGGTAACTGGCCTCAACTCGTCAGCATCGCCGCCTTCGACGAAGACGGCGCGTCCCTGCATCCAGTCCTCAGCAGGCGGGACCCGCCCGGTGGCGGTGGCGTCGTGACCAGCACCTTCGCCGCAGGCCAGCGCAAACTGGCGCGGGTTGTCGCCAGTTACCCCACCAAAGGCGCCATCCGCGAGATCCCGTTTGAGTTCAAGAACGTGGACCTGCCTCGGAAGGCGGGCAAGATAGAGTTCGCGCCACCAGAGTTCTGACCGCCGCGCTCCAGAGACTTCACTTCAGTACGCCTCGCACTCCGGCTTGAGGTGGTCGGCGAGGAAGCGGCCCAGTTCCGGTGTCATGTCGCGGAACGGCAGGTAGTGTGGGGCCATCCTGTTGTACCAGTAGTCCTTGGGGTTGAAGTCGCGCTTCTGACCGGTGCCGTTGCAGTCCACGCCGGCCCATTCCCAGACCTCCACGCCCGCTTCGTCGAGGCGGTGCACCTGCCGCACGTTATCGCCGGGCCGAGTCCAGTTCCACGTGACGAGCTCGCCGATCCAACTGCCGCTGTGGGTTTTCATCCACCATGCGGGGTCTTTGGGAATGCCGTACCTGGCCGGATCGGTCTCCACTTTGATGGCGAACACAGCGCCGGTTTCCGCCCCGTTCTTGGGCTGCACGCCGTAGGCGGTGTTGAACTGCCGGGAGTCGTACAGGTATTGCGTGTACTTGCCCATGGCGAAGCGCAGGGCCGCCATGCGCGCCAGCATGCCGAAGCCCAGCGCCTCAGCTTTCTGATCGCCTGCCATGCGCGCCAGCCGGATGTAGCCGACGAAGCCGGCGAAGAGCTGATTGACGCCGTGCACAGCGTTGAAGGCCGGCGTGAAACCGCGCTGCCAGTACAGCGTGGCCCAGTCGCGGTGTTCCAGTCCGGTCGCTACGATCGCGTTGGCGCTGGCCATTACCTGCGGGGCAGGCTTCTCCTCCAGCAACTCATAGTACCGCGCCAGGCCATAGAGGTTCCAGATGCCGGGCTTGCCTTTGGTGCGGTACGCCAGGGCCTTCTTCTCCCACTTGTCCAGTAACGCGTCAGGGGGCGAACAATACTCGCGCCGCGCGCCCGTGGCGAACGGGACGCTCAACAACGTCTCCGGCGGGAACGACTCGCGTTCGGACTTCAGATAGGCTTTCAGCTTCGCCGCCGTCTCGGGCGGGAGCAGCGACGCGGTTTCGGCCAGCAGGTAGAGCGTTTCGCCGGGATGATTCCAGTGCACGTCGCCGCGGTCGTCCGCTCCACTGCCCGGCACATTGACCAGGAACAACCACGGCGCCAAATGGCCGGCGGCCAGGATTTTCTCGACCTCGGCCTCAAGCGCCTTCTGGATTTCCTGCGGCGCAGTGCCGGCGCCCACGGGGGGACGGTCGCCGACATATCTTCCCAGCCCTTTCACCGTGCAGGTGTAGCCGTCGGCGCCGTCCACCCCCATCAGCGGGCCCAGCGGGCTGTGTGCGTCCGTTTCCTTGAGCGGCTTATCGGCCTGCACCGGGAAGCCGTACTTGTGAGCCACCGCGAGCATCGGCGGAAGGGGCGCGAAGCCCTGCTTATCGAACTTCGCCGCAATGGTGAGGGTGTCGGTCGCGGGATCGTAGGAGTACGTTTCGGTCACGGACGCGGGGACGGCTTCGGCTTTGCCGCCGCGCCAGTTGGCCTTGTCCACGACATCGAACGTGAGCGAGGCCGTCTCTCCCGCGCGCAGGGAAGCCGCGGCCAGGAACAACAGCACGACGTGGATCGGGTGGAATCCGCGAGGCCGGCTCCGTTCGGCGTTCATCGTCGTGGCCCTCCCGTCGAGACCCGGCAGCGTGTGTCACGGCGCCGGCGTCGTGGTTCTGGCGTTCAACGTGTTCCAACTCGTGTGAAAGAGCATGCCGTCGGCAATGACGAACGCGGTGCCGCCTCCGCCTTGCGTGTTGCTGCTGAACGACTGGTCCGCATGGTAGGGCGCGATGGGGGTCCACTCGCGGCGGCCCAGATGCCACGCTCCAGTGAAATGCGCGTTGCCTTCCTCGGTGTGGATCGTGAAGACCAGTTGGCCCGCGGCGCTGACGCAGAGGTTCTCATCGCTGTTACCCGTGCCGCGCTTGTACGTTTTCTTGGGGTCCATCTTCTCCTCGGCGAGGACCTCAACCACGCGGCGCTTGTCCAGATCGAGGCGTCCCCAGCCGCCGCGCCAGTCGTGCAGCGTCACGGGCACGATAAGCAGGCCGGCGGCATCGGTGCAGGGCGGGCACGTCGCGCCGTTCATGGTGTCGGTGACCCAGTGGGGCACGACGAACGCTTCTTTGCCGGTGTTCGGATCGAGCACGAAGAGGTTCTTGGAGGCGGGCTGCTTCTCGAACGTTTTCAGCAGCGCGTCCTGCTTGGCGAACTCGGATTCCGGCAGCGGTCCCGAGAACCACTCGATGGCGGGGCCGCCGGCGCCGCCGGAGACCTTCATCGGCCGCACGAGCAGAACGTCCTTGTACACGACGGGGCAGTAGTCCTTGAACGCCGCGCCCGGCAGCGGGTCGCTCTGCCACAGGACGTTTCCGCTCTTGGAATCCAGAGCGTAGACGCGCATGTCCATCGCGCCGAAGAACACCTTGCCTTTGTCGCAGGCCGATGACATGAGAACGGGCACGCCCAGGTCGCGCTGCCACACAACGCTGCCGTCCTTCTGCGACAGCGCGTAGTACCTGCCGCCTCGGTTGGCGATGAAGACGTTGCCTTCGGCCAGCAGCACGGCCGTGGAGAACCCGGTGCGCAAACCGCTCTCGAACTTCCACGCCGGCGTTCCGTCGGCTGCGTTGAGAGCCTGGACGGTGCCATCCAGGCAGCCGTAGAAGACTTTGCCGCCGGCGATGCCCGCGGTGTGCAGGATCGGTCCGCCGGCTGTGTGCTGCCACAGTTGCTTGCCGGTCTTGGCATCGAGGGCGTAGAAGTTCGCCATCTCCGTGCCGATGAACAGCCTCCCGTCCGCGACCACGGGCTGCGCCTGCGGATGCAGACGTTCCGGCGAGAAGCCGCGCGCCCACGCGTTCTTGAAGGGCGCGTCAATCTTGTCGGCGGCGTAGCCGAGGCGCTGGGGGCCGTTCTGAAGCTGGGGCCAGTCGGAGGCGTGCGCCCGGAGCGCGAATCCCAGGAAGAGCCAGACCCATGCGGTACGCAGTATCGTTCCGTTCCTTGACCGCCCCATACCTGTGCCTCCAATGAGACTGCGGTTACTGGTACGGCCTGCCGAAGAAAGTCATCCGCCAATTATCCGCGTCGGACACCACGACGGGGATATGCGTGTTGCCAAAAAAGCAAATCCTCTGCTTCGGGTACTCTCGTTCCATCGCATCCAGGTTTCGCGAAATCTCAGTCGGGCTCAAGATGAAGGGCTCGCCCTTCACCAACGAACCGTGGACGAGCACGAAGGTCTCATCAATGACGAGCGTTTCAGGCAGTTCTCTGAGGTATCGGGCGTTGGACGGGCTCAAGCCGTCTCGCGCGGAGCGTAGGAGCTGGGCGTATTTTTCGCTGCTACTGCCCGTGTCCTCGCGGGACACGTCGCGGTCCATTCTGCCGGCCACGCAATGGACGTGAGGCTTGCCTTTCAGCGCATCAATGCATTCGTTTGGCTGGGACCCGAAGCCCATCAAGTCGCCGAGGCATAGGATTTCTTGAACGCCGGTCTCCTTGAGGCAGTCGAGGGCCACGTTGAGTGCGCGCAGGTTGGCGTGGATGTCTGCAATGATGCCGTACTTGCTGCCAAGCGGCATGTCGGGCTCCCGCGGTTGGGTCGCCCGCATTATTGCCTTGAACTGCCTCGTCGGCAAACGTAGGTTGGTGGCTTCATGGCAGAAGACGTGACGCCAGACTACGTGGGCCGCAAGTTCGGCCGCTACCTCCTGACGGCCAAGCTGGGCGCGGGGCCCATCGGGGCCATCTATCGTGCCGAGGACCCGTTCATCGAGCGGAAAGTGGCGATCGGCCTGGTGCCGACGACATCCGAGTTCTATGCGCGCGTGTACGAGAAGGCGCGGACGCTGGCGCGGCTGAAGCATCCCAATATCGTGACGCTGCTCGACATCGGCGAGCAGGACGGCGTGCTCTACCTGGCGATGGAATACCTGGAAGGGAGCGACCTGCGCCAGTTCGCGGGAAGCTCACACCGGCCGCCACCGCTGGTCATCCTGCGGATCATGGCCACCATTGCCGCCGCGCTGCACCATGTCCACCAGCACAAGGTCGTGCACCGCGACATCAAGCCGGAGAACATCCGCATCGGGCCGACGGGCGTTCCGATCTTGATAGGCTTCGGCCTTTCCGCCACATTCACAGCGAAGACGGGGTCGTCGCAGGCGTCCGCGACGGCGCCGTTCACCAGCGTCGGCACGCCGCAATACATGTCGCCGCAGCAGGCCCGCGGCGAGCCGCTCACGGCGCTGGACGACATCTGGTCGTTCGGCGCCACGCTGTACGAAGCTCTTGCCGGTCGGCCGCCCACGCCAGCGCCGAGGAACTGCAGCGCGCGCTGAGCACGGCGATCGAGAGCGTTGAGGCCGGCGAGAGCGTGACGATCACGCTGGCGCCGCCGCGGCCGGGGCAAACGCTGCTGCTGCATGTCGAGCATGCGGAGGTCGAACTGCCCGGGTCGTACCGCGAATACGAGGTTGAAACGCGCATCGCCGAGGGCAATTTCGGCGAGGTGTACCGCGCACGGGAGAAACTCTCGGGCCAAGAGGTCGCACTGAAGATCTTGAAACGCGAATGGCTGACGGACGCGCAGGCCGTGGCCCGCTTCCGGCGGGAAGCGGAAGTGCTGGCGCGCCTGACGCACGCGAACGTGATCCGCGTGTACAACTTCGGCCGGTACGGGCCGAGCTTCTTTATGGCGCTCGAGTTGATGGACGGGCCGACGCTGGAAGCGCGCATGGCAGAGCGCGGAATCTGGCCGGTCGGCGAGGCGCTGGCGCACGGCATCGCCGTGCTGCGCGGGCTCGAAGCCGTTCACGCGGCGGGCATCGTGCACCGGGATGTGAAGCCGTCCAACGTGGCCTGCCTGGAGGGGCGGCTGGTGATCTTCGATTTCGGGCTGGCAATCGGGCAGGACATGTCGCGGCTGACTCTGTCGGGGAGTTTCCTCGGCACGCCGCAATACGCGGCGCCGGAACAGGCGGTCGGCCAGCCGACGACCGGCGCATCGGATGTGTACGCGGCGGGCGTCATCCTGTACCAGTTGCTGTCAGGGCGGCTGCCGCACGAGGCCGATTCGGTGTTTGGCATTCTGCACAAGAAAGCCGACGAAGATCCTGTGCCGCTGGCCGAGCACCGGGCCGATCTTCCCCGCGCGGTGCTGGGGGCGGTGGACAAGATGCTGGAACGGGAGGCGGCCAAGAGGCCGAGCGCGGCGGCGGCGGCGAAAATGCTCGAAGAGGCGCGGGGCTAGATGGGCATCGGCACCATAGTGCGGAGAGTGCTTGTGTCGGCCGGCGCGCTGGCGCTGGTGGCCTTTCTGGCCGGTTACAGGCCGGCTGATGTCTCGGACGGCGGGAGGCGGCAGGTCATCCAGGTGTGGCATCCGTGGGGCGGGCCGATCCTGGAGAGCTACCAGCGCGGCGTGGAGCTGTTCCAGAAGACGCACCCCACCATCGGCTGCAAGCTGCTGTACATTCCCAACGACCTGTCCAACAGCCAGAAGTTCTACACGGCGGTCATCGGCAACTGCGCGCCGGATGTGACCTTTGTTGACGGCCCGCAGGTGGCGGAGTGGGCCGAGCGCGGCCTGCTGACGCCGCTCGACGAGCTGCTCCGGGAAGCAGGCGAAGATCCCGAGAAGCTGCGGCAGGAGTTCTTCGAGCCGTGCTGGAAGCAGTGCGTCTACCGCGGGAAGGTCTACGCCATCACGTATTGCGCCGATCCGAACTTCTGTTTCTTCTGGAACAAGGCGGCCATCCGGAAGGCGCTCGCCGCGGGAGAGGTCCCGGCCGGCGCCGTTGACCCGGAAAAAGCGCCCGCCACGATCGAGGAACTCGACCGCTGCAACGACGCCGTGACCAAGGTGCGGCAGACCGGGGCGGGGGAGCAGCTTGAGCGCATCGGCCTGGTGCCGTGGGGCGTGTACGGCCACGCGAACAGCATCTTCACCTGGGGCTGGGCGTTCGGCGGCGAATTCTACGACCCGGTCACTGACAAGATCACAGCCAGCGATCCGAAGGTCGTCAAGGCGCTGGAATGGATGTGCCAGTACGCGCGGAAGTACAACTACGAGCACATCTCGACGCTGCAGTCCAGCTTCGGCTCCGCGGAACAGAACCCGTTCATCGTGGGCAAGCAGGTGATGCAACTGCTGCATCTGTCGGGCATCGCCGACCTGGAGCAGTACGCGCCGCACCTCGAGTACGGGCTGGCGCCGATACCGCAGCCGCCGGGCGGGGAGTACAACTCCTCGTGGGTCGGTGGCTGGACGCTGGCCATTCCCGCCGGCGTGACCGATCCGGCGCGGCGCCAGGCCGCGCTGGAGTTCATCCTCTGGTCCTGCGCCAAGCCCGAAGGCACAACCATGGACGTGCGCACCAGCCGCAACTTCCCCGGCTGGAAGCCGAGCTCGTTCTTCCAGGATGCCAAGAAGGACCCGCGCTTTGCGATGTTTGTGCAGATTCTGGAGAACTGCAAACACCAGCGGCCCGTGATGCCGGCGCAGGCGTTTTACATGAACGAGCTGGCTCGCGCCGTGGACAAGGCGGTGCGCGCGGAGAAGAAACCGGACGGCACGCCGTACACTGCGAAGGAACTGCTGGACGAAGCCACGCAGAGGACACAGAAGTACCTCGACAGGATACGGGCGCGAAAGCCGAACGGCGAGTGAAACCGCAGATGAACGCGGATGAACGCGGATGAACAAGGACAACTGACAGCGCTGTGAAACCAAGCCGCGAACGCCGCCTCGGACTGCTCTTCATCAGTCCCTTCCTCATCGGGTTCACTGTCTTCACGATCTACCCGGTGATCGCGTCGCTCTACTACAGCTTCTGCGATTACGACGTGCTAAGCCCGCCGCAGTTCGTCGGGCTGGCGAACTTCCGCGAAATGGCGAGCGACGACCGCTTCGCCAAGGGACTGTGGAACACCGTGGTGTTCACGGTCTTCGCCGTGCCTGTGACGATGGTGACGGCGCTGGTGCTGGCATTCCTGCTGAACATGAAGCTGCGCGGGCAGGCGCTGTACCGCACGATCTTCTTTTTGCCGAGCATCGTGCCGATTATTGCCTCGTCCGTGCTGTGGCTGTGGCTGCTGAACAGCGACTACGGCCTGATCAACGCGTCGCTGCGGCCGATCATGAGCTGGCTCAACTCCGCCTTCGGCCTGCACCTCGAACCGCCGGGCTGGCTGACCGACCCGGACTACGCCAAGCCGGCGCTGATCATGATGGCGGCGTGGGGCGTGGGCGGGAACATGATCCTGTACCTGGCGGCGCTCGGCGACGTGCCGCAGCAGCTTTACGAAGCCGCGGAACTCGACGGCGCCGGCGCCTGGGAGCGCGCGCGGCACGTGACGCTGCCGATGATCTCGCCGGTGCTCTTCTTCACGCTCGTGATGGGCCTGATCGGCTCATTCCAGTACTTCGCTCAGCCGCTGGTGATGTGGCCGGGCGGCGCGCCGGGCGACAGCGCGCTGTTCTACGCGCTGTACCTGTTTCAGAACGCGTTCCTGTATCTGCGCATGGGGTACGCTTCCGCGCAAGCATGGCTGCTGTTCATCGTCATCGTGGCGACGACGCTCCTGGTGTTCCGTTCGACGCGGCGGTTCGTGTACTACGCCGGGGAGGGCGCATGAACACGGTGCCGCGCTGGAGACGGATTGCCGGGCATGTTGTCCTCATCGCGCTCAGCTTCGTCTTCGTGATGCCCTTCGCCTGGCTGGTGACGACGTCCTTGCAGCCGGACACGGAACGCTCACAGCTTGTGCCCGCGCTCATCCCCGGCCCGAAGAGCTTCGGCGACGCGGCGGAGCAGGCGACGGGGAAGCACCTGGTCTATCAGCCGACGCTGGTGCAGTACGAGAAAGGCCTGACGCGCGTGCCCGTGCTGATGTTCTTCCGCAACACGCTGCTGGTCTGCGTGCTGACGGTGCTGGGCACGATTCTATCGAGCTCGCTCGTGGCGTACGGCTTCAGCATCCTGAAGTGGCGCGGGCGCGACGTGGTCTTTTTCGTGATGCTGGCGACGATGATGCTGCCGGGACAGGTGACGATGGTCCCGGTCTTCACCATCTGGCGGAAGCTCGGCGCCGTGGATACGTACGTGCCCCTGGTGCTGCCGGCGTTCCTGGGGAATTCGTTCTTCATCTTTCTGTTTCGGCAGTTCTTCCTGACGGTGCCGCGCGAGCTGATCGAGGCGGCGCGCATGGACGGCGCCAGCGAGTTCCGCATCTGGGCGCGGATCGTCATGCCGCTTTCCGTGCCGGCCATCGCGACGGTGGGGTTGTTCAGTTTCCTGGGCGCGTGGAACGACTTCTTGCAGCCGCTGATCTACCTGGCCGACCAGACCAAGTACACGCTCTCGCTGGGACTCGCCATGTTCCGCACGCAGTACGGCAGCGAATACGGCCAGATGATGGCGGTGGCGACGCTGATGGTCGTGCCGATCATCATCCTGTTCTTCTTCGCGCAGAAGACGTTCATCCAGGGGATCAAGACGAGCGGGCTGAAGGGATAACGGCCGGGCATCGGGTTTCGGGATCAGCCGCGAAGTACGGCACCTCCTTCGGATTCCGAGTTCCGTGCTTCGGACCTGGCGCTACTTCCGAATGCGATCCGCGAGGCCGAAGATGCGCGCGGGGTTGTCCACGAGAACCCAGCGGGCGATCTCCTTGGCGCGGTCGAGGCCGAAGCTGCCGTCGGCGACTTTCTGAGCCAAAGCGGCGGCGACGTTGCGACGGGCGAGATACTGGTGGCCATAGACTCCATCCACAAAACAGTAATCGCCGCCGAACGCGCTGATCTTGTTGGCGGGCACGGCATCGAGCCATTCGACAAGCGCGCGGCGCGCGGCTTCGGGGGAGATGATGTGGCCCCAGGCCATATCGGCGAAGACGTTGCGGAAGTTCTTGGCGAGATTGCCCAGTTCCATGACGTATGGGTAACCCATGTGGAAGAGGTCGAACTTCACGTTCTGGTATTCGAGGAACAGGTTCGTCAACAGCACCGGGTTGGCGTCGGTGATGACGTTGCCGTTGCCTTCCTGGATACCGGTGTGAACCTGGACGGGCCATCCGTGGGTGTCGGCAAGGCGCATGCAGGCGTGCAGCATGTAGTCCTGGAGAGCCTTCCCGGCTTTGACCGCGCCGCGCCATTCCGGCGAGTGCTCTTCAGCAAAGAATGCGTTGAAATGTTCCTCCGCGGCGGCCCGGCCGGTCTTGGCGAAGTGCAGGGAGCGGAGATACGCCAGGCCGCACTTGACGGCGACCGCGCCCTTCTCGAAAGCCTGTTCGAGAAGAAGGCGCATCGTCTCCTCCCAGTCTTCCAGCCGATGGACGCGGATGCCCGCGCGGCGGCCGGCGGCGACCAGGTCGCGCCTGTGGGAGGGCATGACGAATTCGTCGAGGCGCACCACCGAGGCGAAGAACTCGCGATCGCAGTTGGGGTTGGAATCCACGATCGAGAGCGCGATGCGGCATTTCTCTTTCAGCACGCGCCGGTAATGCCCGCCTTTCCTGCGCGCGGCGACGAAGGCTTCGTTGAGCGGCTCAATCGTCCTGGCGTTGACGCCCTTGACGCCGTAGAGGTCACGCGCCGCGATGTCCAAGGAGCGGCCGTAGCCCGTGGAGCGTGCGGCGTCCCAATACGGTTCGACGACGGCCCATCGCTCCCGCAGCGGCTTGCGGCAATCGCGTGCCTGCGCCAGGCCGTCGTCACTGAGGCCCGCGGAGACCAGATCGCAGGAGAAGTAGTGGATCAGCCATTCGCTGAGCACGTCGGCGTCCTGGCTGCGGTCGGCCTCGTTGGGAAGGTGCTCGTGGGTATCCAGGATCTCCAGGCGATTGACGCAGTCGAGGATGCTGTCGTAGGGTTTCATGGCGGTCCTCCTGAGGATGTGGCCCCAGCATACAGCGAGCGGCTCAGAAGCAAGCTTGCGAATCGCTTTGCACTGGGGCGGGTTGCGTCGTATTCTTAGTAGAGTCATGCCCGGTAGTTGCGCAGGCTGGAAGCCTGCGGCGGAACCGCGATGTCCGGAAGAACAGAGCAGGCGGCATGAGACTTCAGGCCTCAAGCCCCAACGCATACGTCGCCCGCGCGGCGGTGCTGCCATTGATCGCCACGCTGGCGTGCGCCTGTTGCAGGGCACAGGCCACGGAACTCGAGGCCTCGGAAGAGGAGAAGGCGATCTGCGACCTGACCAATGCCGAGCGGCAGAAGGCCGGCTTGGAGCCACTGCGCCTGAATGCGAAGCTGTTTGAGGCGGCCCGAGGACACTCGGCCCACATGGCCAAGCACGACGAGCTTACGCATGAGCTTGACGGGAAAAACGTGTCCAAACGCGCCGATGAGAAGGGCTACAAATGGTCCGCGGTGGGCGAGAACGTCGCGTGGAATCAGCGGACGCCGGAAGACGTCGTGCGCAGTTGGATGAAGTCTTCAGGGCACCGCGCGAACATTCTCAACAAGGACTTTGACGAGATCGGCGTCGGGATAGCACCAAACAAGAAGGGCGAGCTGTACTACACGCAGGTCTTCGGGCGGCCCGCCGAAGAGGCCACCACGTCCACGCGCGGGGCGGGCGGCCGGACCGCCTTTACGGTTGCCAACGAGACGCGGCGTACGGTCAAGCTGACGCTGCCTGTGTTCAAGGAAACGCTCGAACTGGAACCAGGGGAGACGGGCACGTATACGCTGGGAGCCAGCCGGGAGTGGCCGCTTGGCAAGGCCCGTGTTGGCAAGAAGACACTGGAGTTCAAGATCGAAGACGGCGCGAGTTACGTTATCCAATCCGGAGACGGTGGCTTTGAGATCGTCAAGGAGGAGCCTGTCAGAACGCGTTAGTCGAGACCCAGATTATGTTTAGGGTATCGAACTGGAATTGGGTGTCAGCGAATCAGAGATTCGTCGGTAGAAATCTTGACCGGCCATTTGCACATGTGCAATTGCGTGATGTATAGTTACGACTTTGAAGGTCTTGGCGGAGGGACGAACGGCAATGATGGTCTATTTCTGCTCCACATGTGGAGCAACTGTACCCGAACAAACTATCACCAACGGTACAGCGATTCGCAAGGACAATAACCAGGTCTACTGCTACAGATGCATTACGACCAGGGTCGCAAACATCACTGACAGCGATGTTTACAGGGCCATCGTCGCCAAGAAGAGCCAGGGGGCCGTGCGGCAAGTCGTCAAGTCCGTCAGCCAGCGGCTTCTGACGCAGATGCCAGACGGTCGGTTGCGGCGAGTCGTCAAGAGCATCAGCGACAGAGTCTTCCTTCCCAGGACAGCGCAATACAAGACCGTTGCCGGCAGTTCCCCCAGGAACCGCGTGCCGGCCAGCACCCTTGGTGCGGTCGCGGCTGCTACCAGGAGGCGTACGGAAGCGAGGAACCTCGCGGTAGCAGGCGTGGCGTTCGTCGTAGTGGCGATCGGCACCGTCATTCTCTACATGGCGTCCGGCAAGAGGGGCAGCGGCGACGCCGTCGCCGCGCGGCCCACGACCGCAACCGTGCCCGCCAAGGCGGAAGGCTCCGTGCCCCAGGCGTCGCCCGGGACGAGCGCGGCTGCCCCAGCCGATGGCGGTGGCGCAGCGCCAACTGTCGGGACCAAGGCGCCCGCCACGCCGCTGGTAATCCCGCCGCTCCTGACAGAACGCGAAGGCGGCACAGTCTCGACCAAGGACTTCAAGGCGCGACTGGCTCAAGACCGCCTGGAGGAAGCGCGGAACTACCAGCGCGAGCATCCGACGGAGACGAGCGCCTACCACCGCAAACTGGGCGAGATCGTGAACACCTACCGCGGCACGCCGGCCGCAGAGGAAGCCGCGAAGTTGCTGGCGGCGCTGCCGGTTCCGGAACAGCCGCAGCCGCCGCAGCCCGCGCCGCCGCCCAAGCCCGCCACGTCGCTCGAGTGGTTTGCCGCGTGGCAGGTTGAGAACCTGGAGCGGCGCGCCAAGGCGCGCATGTTCGAGGAACTGGGCGGCCGCAAGTTCGTGCTCGAAACCTACCCGCCGGATCCCGCCGAGTCGCTCCGCCTGAAACAGAAAGCCAAGGTCCCCGCCGACAAGCCGTTCCTTGAGCTTAGCGTGCGGGCGCCGGAGCAGGGCGAGTTTGGGCTGGCGGTCGAAGCCGCCGGCAAGAAGACGACGGTCGGGACCGTCCGCGGCACGGAATGGCAGACGTTTGCTGTGGACCTGTCAGCCAGCAAGGGGCAGGAAGTCGCGGTGACGCTGCACCACGCCACCATCGGCGGGCAGACATCCGCCGCCTATTGGCAGGCGCCGACGTTTGTGCCGCAGCCGGCCGCCACTGCGACGGTTCTGAGCTGGGCCGGCGAGGGGACAGACGTTGCGGCCAAGACCGACGCGCCCGCGAGAGTCGTTGACCTGCTGGTGCTGGTCCAGCCGCACCGCGACGCCGTGGCCGGCGTCTGGACGTCGAAGGACGGCGCGCTGGTCTCCGACAAGACGCTGTACGCGCGCGTCGCGATTCCCTACGCGCCGCCGCAGGAGTACGACTTCCGCGTGCGCTTCACGCGCCAGGAAGGCACCGACAGCGTCACGCAGATCATGTCGCGGGGCGAGCGTTCGTTCGGCTGGGTGATGGGCGGCGTCAACAACACGGTCTTTGGATTCGAGACCGTCGGCGGCGTGTCGGCGATGGCGAATCCGACGACAGTGAAGCGGACTGCGTGCCTCGAAAACGGCAAGGCGTACACATCGCTGGTGCAGGTGCGGAAGACGGGGTTGAAGGCCTACCTGGACGGCCAACTGGTCTGCCAGTGGCGGACGGACTTCAGCGACATGGACGTGTACAAGGACTGGAAGCTGCCCATGCCGGGAATCCTGGGCGTGGGGAGCTGGAACGGTCCGACGGTCTTCCACAGCATCGAACTGGTGGAGATAGCCGGCAAGGGCAAAGCGCTACGCGGCGACACTGCGGCCACATCGGCGGCACGCTCGAGCGACCCGAAACTCGAATACGAGGCCGCGCTGTTTGAAATCTACGGCCTGGTGGCGTCGAAAGGCGTCCAGCCGGCGCTGGAACGCCTCGAACAGATCAAGACCAACCCCATCCTGACGCCGCTGCGCGCCAAACTGGACCTTGACGCGGAGTGCATCGGCTTCACCAAGGACGTGCGTGAGACCGGTCTGGCCGCCGCCGCCAAGCTGCCCTACGACCGTGCCTTTACGTTCGTGAAAGCAGACGGGAAGGAAGTCGCGGTGGGTCCGGGCACACAGCGCGCCGTGGCGGGCGTGACCGGGACGGCCATCACGATTGAGGAATCATCGGCCGGGGCCAAGGCCTCGACGAAACTGGAGTACAGCGACCTGGCCCCGCAGACGCAACAGGACCTGCTGCGCCTTGGCACGACCGCGGCGGGCCACGCCGACCTCAAGCTGGCCGTCATGAAGCTGGCGCGATTTAGCGGCGAGGGCGGGCGGTCTGTCAAGTCGCCGCTGCCCGACGAGGTTCGCGCCCACCTGGAGGCGGCCCGGAAGAATGAGCAGTTGGCGCAGAAGGCCGAGCACCTGCTGGGGCAGTTGGCCTTCTTCCAGCGCGACTTCGAGGCGCAGCAGCGGTTCCAGGCATTTGAAGTGCTGTGCAAGCAGCAGAAGTGGCGCGAAGCCAAGGCTGCGGCGGACGAGTTCAAGGCGGAATATGTCAACAGCTACGCCATGGAACGGGCGAAACCGATCCTGGAGCGCTGGCTGGCCCTGATCGAGAAGGAAACCGCAAGCCCGCTGCTGAAACGGTAGGCGGCGTGCCCCGACGCCGCGGCGCAGCGAGTGACCGGCGGCCCGCCGCCGTGTTTCCCGGCCTTCCAGCCGTGCCGTTAACCTGAAACGTCAAACCTGTAACCTGAAACCGTCCGTTCCATCGTGTCCAAAACTGCACAATGTGTCGTTGAACCTGCCATCGCCACCCGCCAATGCAAGCGGCGGCTTCGAGGTGGCTCGCATGGCATCTTGACAGCACGGTGATCCGGCATCATGATGCCGATATGAGAACGACAGTGACTCTCGAAAGGGACGTAGAGCGGATGTTGCACGACGCCATGCATCGCACCCGGCGGTCATTCAAGGCGACGCTTAACGCCGCTTTGCGTGCGGGCCTTCGAGGGAAGCCATCCAAAGCCGGAAGCGCGCCGTTCGTCGTGAAGGCGCGGCCGATGGGCTTGCGGTCCGGTTTCGCCTCGGCGAACTTCAACAGACTTGCCGACGAACTGGAGTTGGCTGCCTTCACCTCGAAGACGCGCCGCGGTAAGACAGCATGATTATCCCCGACATCAACCTGCTGCTCTACTGCTACGACTCCTCGTCGCCCTTCCATACGAAGTCGGCAACGTGGTGGCAGGAGTGCTTGTCGGCGGCGGAGCCGGTCGGACTGCCGCCGGTCGTGCTCTTTGGATTCGTGCGGATTGCCACTCACGCCCGTGTATTCCAGCATCCCATGACCGTTGTGGAGGCGGCCGGGCACGTCCGTTCCTGGTTGGCACAACCGTGCGCACAGGTGCTCGAGGGACGTGCGGAACACGTCGAGAAGGTGCTTGAACTCCTGGAGGGCATCGGGGCGGCCGGCAATCTTGTCACCGATGCGCAGATCGCGGCGCTCGCCATCGAACACGACGCGGTGCTGCACACGGCGGACTCCGACTTCCTCCGTTTCCCGCGTCTGCGATGGTTCAACCCCCTCACGGGTGTCGCCAGCACGAAGCTGCGAAGAACCTGAACGGCCGTGCCGGCGTTCTACCCGCCTTCGCACGGGCAGCCAACAGCAGACCGGCGGTGCCGGAGCCGGATAGGCTGCCCGTGCCACACCTGCCATCGCCACCCGCCGCCAGGCGGCTATCCGCGGCGCCGCAGTCGTCCAACGCAAGCCAATTGCGCACTGTGGAACCTGGTGTAGAATGATAGCGGAAACACGGTGGAGGTAGTGCCTATGGCAGACTTGGTCGTGCACGGTGTGGACCGAAGGCTTGTCACTGCCCTGAAGAGAAACGCCGCGAGGTCTGGGCAGCAGCTGGATACATACGTCAGATCCGCGCTGGCCGCAGCGGTGACGAAGCGCCGGCGGAGCGCCGCATTCCACGATCTGGACCACTTGGCGGGCACCTGGACGCGACGGCAGCACGATGAGTTCGCTTCTGCCATCGCGCGCTTGGACAAGGTTGACAAGGAGATGTGGTGATTGGCGCGCGTGCATCTCGATACCAACGCGTACACGGCCTTCAAACTTGGCATGGCTGACGCCGTATTCATCATCAAGCACGCCGACGAGATTGTTGTCTCTGTGGTGGTGCTCGGCGAACTGCGTGCCGGCTTCGAGGTCGGCACACGGGCTTCTCAGAACAACCGTGAACTGCTGGAGTTCCTGGCCAGTCCGCGTGTGCGCGTTGCCCTCGTTACCCCCGATATCACAGAACAGTATGCGGCGATCTATGCGCAGCTTCGACATGATGGCCGGCCCATTCCGACCAATGACATGTGGATCGCCGCGGTAACTGGCGTGGACAGCGGCGCGGCACTGTACACGCACGACCCGCACTTCGAGTACGTTCGCGGGTTACACGTGGTGTCGTCTGCTGCGGCGTTCCGCAAACTTTCTGGCTGATCCGCCGTGACGCCCCTGCCCTCGCGACCCGCCATTGGGCGGCGCTTTGCACATGTGCCGCCGCCACCCGCCTTCGCACGGGCAGCCGACAGCCAACGGAGGCTGCCCGTAGCACACCCGCCATCGCCACCCGCTGTCTTCTCGGCTTCCTTCAGTTTGTCCGCGTCGGGAACGAGCTACCGGGTATCCTCGCCGCAGGCAGAGAGGCACAGCGAAACGAGGACCAGCGACGTGGGTAGGGTTTTCAGCAGATGCATAACGACCCCCGGAAGAGCGAGAACGGGACGCATCGTGAGCCGTGGGAGCGATGATAGGTCCTGCCCCAGGCCCGTCAAGGCGACACGGTGATTCTATATGTAAAGAGACGGCGTTCCAGTATCATGCTGCACATGGCCGGGGATAAGAGAACCACGAAACGCGCGACCAGAGCGCGGGTGTCTGTTGACGCTCTGTTGAATGTCCACGCTCGTCTGCGGCGTACGTACGGGCCGCGGTCGTGGCGGGTGGACCGCGAACCGATACTCGACTCACTGATCGGCACCATTCTTTCGCAAAGCACCAGCGACGTGAACTCCAACCGCGCGTTCGGCCAGCTCAAGACGGCGTTCCCCGATTGGGACGCGGCGCGCCTGGCGCCGGCCGCCGCCATCGAGGCCGCGATCCGCTCGGGCGGTCTGGCGAAGACCAAGGCGCGCCGCATCAAGGACATTCTGCAGCGCGTCCATGCCGCTCGCGGCGACACTTCGCTGGAACACCTGCGCCGCGCGCCGACCGAGCGCATTAAGAAGGAACTCGGCGAACTGCCGGGCGTCGGGCCGAAGACCATCGCCTGCGTGCTGATGTTCAACCTCAAGCGGCCCGACTTCCCCGTGGACACGCACATCCACCGCATAAGCCGGCGGCTGGGCTGGGTGCCGCCGAAAGCGTCCGCCGAGGAGACGTACCAGGTCCTGAACGCGGTCGTGCCGGAGCGCCTCACGTACGAACTGCATGTGCTGTTGATCACCCACGGCCGGCGGCTCTGCCGGTCGCAGAACCCGCAGTGCATTGACTGTCCGTTGTGGCTGAGCTGCGCGTATGCGCGGAAACTGCGCGCGACGCTGGCGAAAGGTCCGCGGAGGATGGAGTGAGCGGCCGGGGCGCTGGTTTTCGCGCAACCGTTGGTGACGGGTGTCGTCTAAGAGTGTGCGGGCGAGAGCAAGCGTGAAGTGACGCCCGTGCGCCTTGGCCCTCGAGATGCGGAGAAACGGTATGAGAACGAGCACCGTACATTCGTCACTGGCTTTGCTGCTCTGCGTGTTTGCGCTGGGCTTCAGCGGCGCGCTGCGCGCCGAGGCGTTGTTCATTCCGATTGTGAACGGCGAAGCGCGCCGCATTCCGCTGGCGCCAGTACCGCCTGACCAGATGCGGCCTATCGTCCGTCCTGTCCCCAACGCGTTGCCGTTCCGCATCACGTCGTCACGGGTGGACGTGCGCATAGACGACACCGTGGCCACGACGTCGCTGGAGCAGTCGTTCCTGAACCTCAGCGGGCGCGACCTGGAAGTGCGCGTGCTGATTCCGCTGCCGGCGGGCGCCGCCATCAACAACTCGGCGCTGTCCATGAACGATCAGATGGTCGAAGGCAAGCTCTACGACGCGCAACAGGCGCAGAGCATCTACGAATCCATCGTCAACCAGCGCCGCGACCCGGCGCTGCTGCGCTTTGCGGGCGAGAACCTGTACGAAGCGCGGATCTTCCCGATTCCGCCGAACCAGGAACGCCGGCTGAAGTTCAGCTACACGCAGATGCTGTCGCCCACGGGCGGCTTGTACGACTACCGGCACATCCTCGCGGGGTCGCAGTTGTACCAGGGCGGCATCGAGAAGTTCGCGTTTGAGTGCGTGATCCGCTCGAAGGCGCGGTTGGGCCCGGTGTACAGCCCCAGTCACCAGGTGGCAGTACAGCGGACAAATGAGAATACCGCCGTCATCAAGCTGTCCGGCGCGAACATGGCGTCAGACAACGATTTCCGGCTGTATTACTCGCCCTCCAGCGAAGACGTCGCTCTGCGGATGATCGCCCATCGCACCGGGGAAGCGGAGGACGGCTACTTCATGCTGATCGGGCGCGTGGACGAGCAGCTCGAGAAAGCGCGCATCCTGCCCAAGGATGTCGTCTTCGTCTTCGACACGTCGGGGTCAATGCAAGGCGAGAAGATCGAGCAGGCCAAGAAGGCGCTGCGCTTCTGCCTCAACTCGCTGAACGAGAACGACCGCTTCAACCTGATTACCTTCTCCACCGATGTGCAGGGCCTGTCGGCCGACAAGCTGCTTGACGCCAACAAGGCCAACATTGCGAAGGCCCTGGCCGCCGTGGACCAGATCGAGGCCAGCGGCGGGACCAACATGGATGGCGCCCTGCGCGCGGCGCTGGGCAGCGATTTCGCTCCCGGCTCGACCCGCGCCAAGATGATCGTCTTCATGACCGATGGCCTGCCGACCGTGGGCGTGACCGATCCGCAGGCGATCCTGCAGGAAGTGCAGGCCAGCAATCAGAAGAGCAAGGTCCGCATCTTCAACTTCGGCGTGGGGAACGATGTGAACGCGCGCCTGCTGGACAAGGTCGCGATGGATGCGGACGGCGTCAGTTCGTACGTCTCGCCGCGCGAAGACCTGGAGATCAAGGTCAGCGACTTCGCCGCGAAGATCCGGCATCCGGTGATGACGGACGTGACCTTCGATTTCGGGGGCGCCAGCGCGAACAGCATCTATCCCAAGCGCATCCCGGCGTTGTACCGCGGCGGCGAGATCACTGTGCTGGGCCGCTTCAAAGGCACGGGCCCGAGCGAAGTGACGCTGAACGGCAACGTGGCCGGCGAGCCGCGCAAGATCGCGATGAAGGTCACCTGGCCGGCGCGGGACCTGGACAATTCGTACCTGCCGCGCGTCTGGGCCATGCGCAAGATCGGCCATCTCATCGAGGACGTGCAGTTGCACGGGCAGAACCAGGAGATCATCCGCGAGATCGTGGACCTGGCTCAGCGACACGGCATCGTCACGCCCTACACCAGCCAGCTCGTGCTCGAACCGGGCATGGAAGGCCAGCCGCGGCCGATGCCGATGGCCGGCACGCGCCGCGGGTTCCTCGGTGAGGAACGGGCTGCGGCAGTGCCGCCCGCGGACGCTCTGGCGCGGCAGCGAAAGGCGTTCGACGTAAGCGGGGCATCCTTCAGCGGTGCTGCCGATGCCGCTGCCAAGGAAGAGAAAGGCGCCATGGCGAACGCGCTCTCCAACCTGACGCAGGATCTGAAGGACGCCAGCAAACCGAGTACGATGGCACCCTCCAAGATGGAGCCGGCCGCGCCCGGGGCGAAGAAGGCGATGGAGGAGAAGCGCAAGCAGTTCGGCGAGGCGCTCTACGCGGACGGCACGCTCACCAGATCACTCGGCATGAGGGCGGGCGCCGTGAAAGCCGGCGGGGCCGCTGTTGTGTTATCTTGTCCGGTGGCTCAGGAATTAACCCGGCCGGCCTTCTGGGGCCCCG
>JAPLOD010000434.1 GCA_026692735.1 Planctomycetota bacterium
CAAGCACAAGTGGTTCGAGGAGTCGCTGTGCGAGCTGGCTTCCCTCTTCGTGCTGCGCCAGTCGGCCGAAACGTGGAAAACCAAGGCGCCGTACCCCAACTGGAAAGGCTACTCGGCCGCGCTGAAGAAATACGCCGACGAGCGGGCCGCCAAGAGCCAGTTGCCCGCCGGCACAACGCTGGCCCAGTGGCACCGCGACAACGCCGCGGCGCTCATGAAGGACTCATGCGACCGCCCCAGGAACAACGTCGTCGCCGTGCAGTTGCTGCCGTTGTTCGAGAAAGCGCCCGAGCACTGGGCGGCGCTCGGCGCTCTCAACGCGGAGAACCTCGACGCATCCTGCACCTTCCAGCAGTACCTCGAAGCGTGGCACAGGAACTGTCCGGCGGAACACCGCGGCTTCGTGCGGGAGATCGCGTCGAAATTCGAGGTGGAGATCAAGCCCGCTGGGACCACAGACGAACGCCGATGAACGGCGGCGTTCGTCACCGGCCGCTCGTCACCAGTGGTCGAGCAGGATTGACCGACCTTGGAGCCGACGAACACGCCGGCGAGCGTGAAGGCGAAGCACACCACGCCGATGATCAGGCTCGGCAGGGCAATCGCCACGCCCAGCAGCGAGAGACTCAACCCCACGGCCAGCGCGTCTATGCTCGTGGCGATGGAAAGCAGCAACAGCGTCGGCAGACTCGCTGCGCCGGGAGACGCATCGCCATCCTTCCCGAGCCACAGCGCCTCGTAGATCATCTTCCCGCCGACCAGAAGCAGCAGGCCGAACGCGATCCAATGATCCACTTGGCTGATCACGTTGCGCAGGCTCAGACCCGCCAGCCAGCCCAGCACGGGCATGAGCGCCTGGAAAAGACCGAAGAAGACCGCCATGCGCAGCGCGTGAATCACGTGGTCCCGCTTGAGCACCGCGCCCGTCGCGATGGACACCGCGAACGCGTCCATGGAGAGGCCGACGGCTATCACTAACACGGTAAGCGTTGGCACTGCGGCCGAACCCTCTTTCCTGACGGAATGGAGGCAAGATCACAACTCCGCGAGGAGCGTTGCGATCTCCCACGGCCTGACGGCGAAGCGCACCATGCCGCCCCGAAGATCAAGCGGCTGCGGCTGCCGCTCAAGCAGGTTAACCTTCGAGACGCGCTGCACGCCGTCGGGCAGACGCACGGAAACTTCGCCGCCCTGGCCACGGTATTCCCACAGGCGGATGATCAGCCCCCCGCCCTGCTCCGCCATCTTCAAGGCGGAGATGCGCACGTGGTCCGACAGGCACTGCGGTGCCCGCGGCAAGCGGGCCACGCCAGGCGCGGCGATGAGACCATCGTTATAGCCTTCGGCATCGTTGACCACGTCGCTCGCGGCAAAGGGCTTATCGTAGGCAGTGATGGCGTAATGGAAAAGGTGGTCACCTGCGTCGCGCATGCCGTCGTAGGCGGTCATGGAGTAGAACTGCGGCTCGTGCAGGTACGTCGGCACGGCGGGACTGCGCAGCAGCGACAGCCACATCGTCGTGCCGCCCTTGTGGTCCTCCTCCATCCTGTACGAAGGAATCCCTTTGTTAAGCAGCGCAACAGAATGCTTCGGCGCCTGCACGCCCGACCAGTTGATCGCCGGCCAGTCGCCGTTGGCGCCGTCCCAGTTGTTGAACTCGCCTTTGTACGGCTTGCGTTCCAGCGTCCCGTACGGAATGCCGTAGTAGTGCTTGCCGCGCATTGGCACTGGGAACGCCACCCGAACGCGGCCGTTGTGGGAGTCCCACTCGAGCCAAGTGTAGCAATCGGCCCGCTCCAGGCCGGCGTGCAGTGTTAGTTCGACAGTCCCACGCACGAGCCAGCCGCGCGCCCAGGCGGCCTTGGAAGAGTAGGGCAGCTCGACGCGGAACATCAGCCGTTGCCACACCGGCGCGGCCTGTGCCCCTTCCAGCGTGGTCCACTCGGCCAGCCCCATGCGCGAGCAATCGGGTTCAAGTGTCGCCCACGGCGAACCGGTGTCGCGTTCGAGGACCAACTCGCCTGGCCTATACATGCCAGGCTTGAGGATGTCGCACTTAAGGCGTTTGTCGTAGACGGAGACAATGCCGTGCGAATCGGCCTGGATGCGGAACCGTTCGTTCTCGATCACCGGCTCCCGCAGTTGCCGCACAGACGGAGGCGCCGTCCTGCGCGGCAGAACGCTGAAGACGCGTGCGCCGAAAGGCGGGACATCCTTCGCCAGGAATTGGACCCACATCTTTCGTTGGTATTCCCTGCTGCGCAGTACCTGTACTTCCTGGCCGTCTTCGTCACGCAGCGAGAATGACGCCGCCGACGCAGGAAGAAGGACCGCTACCGGTTGTGTTGCTGCGCCGCCGGTCATATTCAGAACGGAGATGCGGTCTTGGGCCGGTCTGACGAGCACCTTGCTGACACGTCGCCAGTGCTTCAGCATGGACGTGGCGATGTCGGCTTGCAGTTCGCCCAGTTCGTCGTAGGCGGCGTCCACATGCGTCGCAGTGATGGCGTCGTGGAACATGGTGAAGAGCAGCGTGCGCCACGCGGCCTTCAGTTTCCGGCGCGGGTACTCCGCGCCCCGCAACGCCGCCAGCGTGCTGAGACTCTCGGCGGCCAGGAGTTCGTACTCCTGCTGCCGGCACATCTGCTTGAGCTTGATGCGCGTGACCCACGTGCCGGAGTTGTTCGGGTTGAGCTCCGGGTCAGTGCACAACTCCCCGGCCGGCGGCTTGCCGACGCGCGAGACCATGTCGCGCAGCCACGGTATCGCCAGGAAGTCCTCCTGAACGGCGAAACGCACATCGTACTTGCCGCGCAGTTGGCGCGCTCGTGCGATGACCTCGGGATTGGGCAGGTTCTCTTCGTAGCCCATCGAGATCAGCCCGCAGCCGCGCTCGCGCAGCCGTTTGAGATCAAGCTGTTCGGGAAACACAGCGGGCGTAGGCTCAATGCCGCGATTGCGGCAGGCGCGGCAGCCCTTGCCCAGGCATCTGGAGCATGGGCGGCACTTCGCGGCTTCGCGCGCCGAACCGATGACGGGCACGTTGGCGCAGCAGAGGATGGAACCGTCCAGCCCGCGCCAGTACTCCTTGCGGCACGGCGAGTAGCTGAAGCCCGTGACCCACTCGATCTCGCAGCCGCGGAACACCTGCGGGATCTGCGCCGAATTCCCGAACGCGTCGTTGCGTACGCCAAGCTTCGTGCGCACGCCGAGCGTTTCTTCCACCCAAAGCAGGCCGAGCAGGAAATTGCGCACGAGGCTTTCGCCCAGCACCATGTTGGAGTCAACGATGTTCTCCCCCGCGCCTGTGACGGCGAAACGCCGCGCGGCAGCCAGGCGGCGCAGTTCCTTCAGCTTCTCCGGATGCCGTTCGAGATACTTGCGTGCAACAACCGTGCTCTCCGCCTCGAACTTGTACTCGGAATGCTTGCGCGCAATGGCGAGATTGTCAGTGAGGTAGTAATCCTCGAGTTCCGCATACGAGACGAAGGTGCGGCCGCTGTCCGTGAAACGCCTGTCCCAGCACCGGCGCCACGTCGGGTCGAAGTGGTTGTTGGTAAGTATGTACAGCACGGGCTTCTTCTTCATCGCCGCTCCCCGCAATGCGCCACGGGCAGCCCTTGCCGTGGGCTGCCCGTGTCCCGTTCAATCGCACATCTACAATCAGAAATCTAAAATCGCGTCAGTCTCCCATGTTCTCGGCGACCCCGAGGTTCTTGAACAGGTAGAGCCCGTCTTTGCCCGGCGCGACAATGTCCAGGCGGCCCTTGCCGTCGAGGTCCACGACCTGGAAGTGAATGCCGCAGCCCTTGCCCACGCGGGTGGGGCCGTAGTCAATCACCTGCTTGGCGAAGCCTTCGCCGGTCCACTTGAAGTAGTAGATGCCGACGGGATCGTACTCTCCGGGGTCGTGCCCGCAATGCGCGCGGTAGCGTTTGCCCGTGACCAGCTCCGGCTTGCCGTCGCCGTCCAGGTCGCCCCACCACAGGTCATGGTACTGGCTGTTGAACGGATCAATGGGATGCTTGATCCACTTCCGCTTGCCGCCTTCGCGGCGCTGTTCCCACCAGTCCAGGCCGTAACCGTGCGCCTGTCCGACGATCAGATCGTTGACGCCGTCGTTGTTCACGTCCGCGACGATGATGGGAATGCTCGCCGACCCCAGATCGAACTCCTCGTGGAAGACCCACTTGTCCGCCAGCGGTTTCGCCGGCGCCTCGAGCCAGCCCTTGGCGAGCACGATGTCCTTGCGCCCGTTGCCGGCGACGTCGCCGCAGCCCAGGCCGTGGCCGGAGGGCTTGTCGTAGATGACATGCTCGCTGAACTTGCCCGTCCCTTTGCCGTTCTTGTCCGTGATGAGCTTGTAGATCTTCTGCGGCTGAGGCGGCGTGTTGGGGACGATCTCGAGGATGCCGTCGCCGTCAATGTCCCACGCGCGCGTTGTCTCGACGTTGCCGCACTGCCCGATGATGTGCTCCTCCCACGGCTTCGCCGGGTCGCCCTTGGGGTTCTGCCGCCAGCGGACCGTATTGCCCCACCACCCGCCGGTGACGAAATCCATGTAGCCGTCGCCGTTCACATCCATGGGGATGGTGGAGAAATCGTCGTAGTACTCGCCCTCGGCCCGCACAGGACCGACCTTGCACTTCTTGTCGAATCTCGGCCCGGGATACCAGTACGCGCCGCTGACAATGTCCAACACGCCGTCGTTGTTCACATCGAAGACGCCGGCCGACTCGTACCGTTCGTCCGCGATGAGGATCTTCTGAAACCGAAGAGGGGGCATGGTGTTCCTCCTGAGATGCGGGCCACAGCGCCTGTACCGTGATGCGTTAAACGTAAAACGTGCGGCGCAATGCGCAAGGTTGAATCCTGCCATTGCATTCGCCGTGGCCCTGGGTATAAGTGGCACGTTCGGTGCGGCCTCCAGGCCGCTTCTTTTTTTGTGGTCTGGTTGTTTGAGGAGTTGGCGGTAATGCCCAAGCTGAAGCCCCATAAAGGCCTGGCCAAGCGGGTCAAGGTGACGAAATCAGGCAAGATCAGGCGGATGCAGGCCGGCCATCGCCACTTGATGACTGGCAAGGGCAGCAAACGCCGCCGCCGCGGCAAAGGCCCCGTCATTATGGTCGGCGCCGAAGCCAGACGCGTGGCCCGCCTGCTGGGACTGAGATAAACCGTAGCATGGGCGTCGCGCCCATGCCGCACCAACGGTCGTTCGGGATGCGCACTCCCGACGGCCTGAAAGGCAATCCCCTGGATTGCGGCGCGATCCACGATCGCGCATCCACGAAAGAAGGAGGAGAAGATGCGCACCAAGACGAATGTTGCCCGCAAGAAATACACGCGCAAGGTTTTCAAGCGCGCCAAAGGCTTTGTCATGGGCCGCGGCAAGTTGTTCCGCACGGCGGTGGAGACCATCGAGCGGGCTGAAGCCTTCGCGACCCGCGACCGCCGCGCCCGCAAGCGGACCATGCGCTCACTGTGGATCGTCCGCATCGGCGCGGCCGTGGCACAGCATGGCCTGAACTACTCGCGCTTCATCGCCGGCCTGAAGAAAGCCGGGGTGCTGATGGACCGGAAGATGCTGGCCGACCTGGCCGTGCGCGACGCCGCGGCGTTCAAGGCGCTGGTGGATCAGGCCAAGGCGAAACTGGCATAAGCGTCAGTGGTCCTTGGTCACTGGTCATTGGTCGCCTGCCGGAAGCGTCTCCTGCGTCCAGTTGGCGATTGACAAATGACACATGACCACTGACAACTGACAAACGACCATGTCACTTCTTGACGACCTCGAACAACTCCGCACCGAAGCCCTAACCGCGTTCGCCGCGGCCGGCGATGCCAAGGCGCTGGAAAGCGCGCGCATAAAGTACCTCGGCACCAAAGGCCGCATGAAGGAGCTGCTGGGGCGGATCGGCAAGGCGCCGGCCGATATCAAGCCGCAGGCCGGCAAGCTCGCCAACCAGATCAAGGGCGAGCTTGAGGCCGCGTTCGGCGAGGCCCAGGCGCGGGCAGGCAAGGCCCAGGCCCCGTCCGGTCCCGTCGGCGATATCACCGAGCCGCTCCCGCCGGAGAAGCGCCACACCATTGGCAAACGCCACCCGCTGACCCGGACCGTGGACAGCCTCGTGGAGATATTCCACGCCCTGGGGTTCGAGGTGGTCGAAGGGCCGGACGTGGAGGACCAGCGCCACAACTTCGACGACCTCAACATCCCCGCGGACCATCCCGCGCGCGACAGCTTCGACACGTTCTTCCTGAGCGGCACCACGGACGCGCTGTTGCGCAGCCAGACCTCCACCGTCCAGGTGCGCATGATGGAGACGCGCCCGCCGCCGCTGCGCATCGTGGCGCCGGGGCGCGTGTACCGGCCCGACGCTATTGACGCGACACACAGCAGCACATTCCACCAGGTGGAAGGCCTGTACGTGGACCGGAACGTCTCCATGGCGGACCTGAAAGGCACACTGAAGCTCTTCGTCTGCGGCCTGTTCGGGGCGGACACGAAGGTGCGGTTCAGGCCGAGCTTTTTCCCGTTCACCGAGCCGAGCGCGGAACTGGACTGCACGTGCCCCGTCTGTCTGGGGAGAGCGTGCCCCGTGTGCAAGCAGTCGGGCTGGGTGGAACTCGGCGGTTGCGGCATGGTGGACCCGGCGGTGTTCGAAGCGGTGAACCGCACGCGCGAGGACAACGCCTACGACCCGTCGCTCTGGTCGGGCTTTGCGTTCGGGTTTGGCATCGAGCGGATGGCGATGCGCCGTCACGGCATCACCGACATACGCCGCTTCCTGGAGAACGATCTTCGTTTCCTGAGGCAGATCTGATGAAGTTGCCGGTCGCATGGTTGCTGGATTACCTGCCGTCGTCCCTGCGCGGCGAAGCCTTCGCCCAGGCGCTGGCGGCGGCGTGCCGCCGCTGGGAACTGGAACCGGGCCGCGATCCGGCGTTGTCGCTCGGCAAGCTGCTCACCTTCGCGGGCTTCAACTGCGACGCCGTGGAAGGCACGGGCACCAGCGCCATTCTGGAGCTGGACGTCCTCTCCAACCGCCCCGACGGCCAGTGCATCCTGGGACTGGCGCGCGAAGTCGCGGCGGTCCTGCGCGTTGGCCTCGTCGCCCCGCCCTGCGACCTCGCGGGCAAGGAGAGCGGCGATCCGGCGTCAACGCTGGCCCAGGTCAGCATTGAGGAGCCCGAGCTCTGCCCGCGGTACACCGCGCGCATTATCCGCGGCGTCACGGTGAAGCCGTCGCCGCAGTGGCTGCAGGACCGCCTGGCGTGGATGGGCCTGCAACCGCGCAACAACATCGTGGACGTGACCAACTTCATCTGCTTTGAGATGAATCAGCCGCTCCATGCGTTCGACCTGAACACGCTGTACGGCCGCCGGATCATCGTCCGCCGCGCGCGCGACAAGGAACCGTTCGCGCCGCTCTACGGCGAGATCCCGCCGCTCACCCCCGAGACGCTCGTCATCGCCGACGGCCAGGCCCCCCGGGCAATCGCCGGCGTGCTGGGCGGGAAGGGCTCGGAGGTCACGCCTGAAACGAAGGACATCCTTCTCGAAGCGGCGTACTTCAACCCGGCCAACACGCGCCGCACCGTCCGGCGGCTGAAAGTGATGGAAGGCCACGGCACGGATTCGAGCTACAGGTTCGAGCGGGGGATTGACCTTGGGGGCGTGGCGCAGGCCTCGGCGCGAGCCGCCAGGCTGATCGTCGAGAGCGCCGGCGGGGCCGTCGCGCCGGGCCTGATTGACGTGTGGCCGCG
>JAPLOD010000435.1 GCA_026692735.1 Planctomycetota bacterium
TACGCCTGCTGGATCTCCGCCGGCCCGCCGCCCACCACCTTGATCTGCTGCTTCGTCCAGAGCTCCGTGTACGACTGGTTGAACGCGCCGTTCTTGTCGCCGGCGAGAACCAGCTTCTTGCCGCCATCGGTCGGCGGGACACTCGCGCTGGTGGGGAAGTCGTGGCAGCGCACGCACGCGCGGTCGAAGACCGGCTGCATCTCCGCCAGGTAGTTGTACTCCCGCGCCGGCCCGTGCCACCCGGTCAACTGGCTCGCCCCGCGCATCATCGCCTTGGACGCCATGGCCTTGGGCGCCGGCGCCGCGACGCGGTTCGAATGGCAGCCCACGCAGCCGCTCCGTTCGCCGCTCTGCATCATCGTGCCGCTGCGCATGGACTGGATCATCATCCCGTTCTCGTCGAGAAGCTGGAAGTAGATGAACTTGTCGCTCGGCACCGCGAAGTACGCCGACCCGTCGTCCTCCACCGGCACCACGCCCAGAATGCGCTTGTTTTCGAAGCTGTGCCAGTTCATCCCCGGGCAATGCACGCCCTGGCCGCTCCAGGCCGGATGCGTCCAGTAGCGCTTCTCCGGGCTCTCGATGACGCGCAGGAATTTCACCGCCCCGCGCTTCACGCCCTGCATGTGCGTCCCCTGGTAGACGTCGTACACGTACATGTACCCGTCCTTGTTCTCGTAGTCCCGCCGCTCGGGGACGACCGGCACGCGCGCCCGCGGACCAAGCGGCATCGGGTCGTAGCAGCCCAGACCGCCGTTCGGATCGGCGTAGAGCTGCACTTCGTTGCCGAATATGTCCAGAAGGCACAGCCCCATCTGCTCGCCATGCCCCGTCATGCGCGACGCCAGAAAATACTTCTCGTTCAGCGGGTAGGGGTCTTCGTACTTGGGCTTCACGCTCATGAACGTGTCCCACGCGCCGTTGGCCGTGCCGGGCTCGCGCACCAGTTCCACGGCCTTGGGCGGCCACGTCCGCACGACCGGCGCCCGCCCGTCAACGCCGAAGCGCACGTCAATGATCCCCAGCGCTCCCCACGGCCGATCGTGGCACGACCCCAGGACCGCCATCACCAGTTCCGTCCCCGGGATCGCCCGCGCGTCAATCACGCCGCCCGGCGATGGCGTGTTGTTGCCGAAGTACACGAGATGGGCCGTCCCATCGGGGTTGCACGTCCACAGCCCTTGGGCGTCGCCGAAGTTCCGGTCCACGTATTCCCACCGGTCGTACAGGATGCGCCCGTCGGGCAGCAGCGAACCGTGCGCTTCATGCAGCGTGCTCTTGCCGATCTGGTGGATGTTCGACGCGTCGGCGTTCATCACGAACAGATTGCACATGATGTGCCGGTTGCACATGCAGTATTTCGGTTCGCGCGTCGAGGAGAACGCGATGCGGTCGTCGGCGAGGTAGAACGGGTCTATGTCCGTGATTCCGCCGCCGAACGTCAATTGCTTCAGGCCGCTGCCGTCGGCGTTGATCTCATACAGGTGGTAGTCGTCCTCCCGGCTGTGGCGCATGGAGAAGACGATCTTGTTCCCGTCCCAATGCACGTCCGGGTCGCGGGCGATGCCGTTGGGCACGGTCACGAGCGTGGTCACTTTACCCGTCTTCAGGTCAAGGGTGTTGAGCCAGCCGGGCCCGGTGAAACTCCCGGTGTTGATCTCGCTCGTCTGGAACATCGTCTCGGAGTTGTGGTGATCGGGGCGGTATTGCGGGCGCACGACGAACACCAGCGGAGAGGAGCTCACCAGCGGGTTGGCGATCAACGCCTCGCGTTGCAGGCCCGCCAGGTCCGCCTTCGCCTGCTCGATTTCCTTGGCACGCTCGGCCGAGAGCGCCTTCTCGATCTTCTCCAGGCGTTGCAGGAACTCCTCGGCCCGCGGGTAGCGTGCGCCGAACGTCCCGGCCAGGTCCTGGATCGCGGCGCGCAGTGGGGCTGTCGGCAGTTTGGCCAAGAGCAACCCACTGAAGCGCTTCTTGGTGGCCGCCGCGTCAATGACGCCGCGGGCCGCGAAGTCATCGAACGTGACGTGCCCCCAGCCGCCCGTGTTCCTGTCAACCACGCGCAGAAAGACCTTCTGGCCCACCAGCGCAGGCGCCTGCCACTTGAGCTCCTGCATGGCCACGGACGACTTCCCGCGCGCCTGCATCTGCTCCTTGCCGTCCAGCGTGCACAGCGCCACGTACGTGTCGGGGTGGCTGCCGCCGCCGACACGGAAGGTCATCTCCGGCGCGCGGAGCTCAAACACCGGCGACTCCACGACGCCGGTCATCCCGTCGGTCTTGCCCTTCTCTTGTTGCAGCGTGGTCAGCAGGAACTTGCCGTGGTTGTTCGTGACGTCGCGGGGTTCGCAGACGAGCTTCCCGAACTCGCCCTCCACGACCATCCAGCCCTGGAGGTCGCCCGTCTCAAAGTCGAAGCCCACCACGTCCGCCCCGGGGACATGTTCGCCGTTGAAGGTGTCCCCGGAATGCCCCAGCAATGGCAGCCACGCCAGAGCGAGGATCGCCCCGATTCCGGCCGGCCTCCGCATACCCCGATTCCCCTCAGTTTCCCGCCATGGCTTGCAGACCCGCGCGGCTCCGAGCCGCGACCGTGAGGGAGCGGTCCTCTCACCGCTTGCTAACGCGCGCGGCTCGGACCTGTTCCTTCGTACACCGCCACTTGGCAGCAAAACTACAATCCCGTACGCAGAATAGCCACGCCCGATTGCGGAATGCCCCGCGCCCGCGGCACGGCCTTCCAGGCCGTGGACACGGACAAGATGCCCAAGCCACGAACGAGACGTTCGTGGTACCACGGGCGTCCCGCCCGTGGACAAGGACAAGATGCCGAGTGCCACGGCATCCTTGCCGTGGCCGTTGGCTGCCGAGGCCGGCAAGCGCGCTCCCTACTGGCCGGGCCCGCCCTCCCGCAGCGCGAACTTCTGGACCTTGTGGCCTTTGATGTCGCTGGCGTAAATGTTCCCCGACGAGTCCAGCGCAACGCCGTGCAGCCAGTTCAGCTCGCCCGGCTGTTCTTTCCCGTCCTGTCCTTTCTGTACGGTCCACAGCGCCAGCGCCTTGCCTGAGGTGTCGAACTTCATGAACACCTGGTCCTTAGGCGGGAGGAACGGCATGCTGTTGTCCGGCGGTCGCTGCATGGGCGACGACCCGCACGCCCAGATCTCATCCTTGCTTGTGATCCAAAGACCCCACGGCACCATCAGGTTCTGCCACTGCGCCAGAAACTTCCCGCTCTGCTCGAACACCTGGATGCGCGCGTTGCTGCGGTCGGCGACGTACAGAATCCCCTTCGAATCCACCACGATCGAGTGCGGCAGGACGAACTCGCCCGGACCGCCGCCCTTCTTCCCCCAGTCCTTGACGAAGTTCCCGTTCTTGTCGAAGTGGGCGACGCGGTTGTTCCCGTACCCGTCCGTGACGAACACGTCCCCGGCGGGCGTGACGACCATGTCGGTGGGCATGTTGAGATGCTTGTCGTCGCAGCCCGGTGCGCCCGGTGTCCCCAGCGTCTTGAGCAGCTTGCCTTCGGGCGTGAACTGCATTACGACATGCTTCCCCATGTCGGCGACCCACACCTTCCCCTCGCGATCGAACCGGATGTAGTGCGCCGTCTTGATGTCGTCGTCCCCCCACGCCCGCACAAACTTGCCTTCTTTGTCGTAGACCTGTACCGGCGGCTTGGCCCGCGTGAAGATCCACACCTGGTCCTTGCCGTCCACGGTCACGCCCGGCGTTTCGCCCCACTGCATCTCCGCCGGACGCTGCGGCCAGTTGCCGTCGAAGGCGTAGTGTGGCGTCCCCTTGGCCTCATCCTCGGAATGACTGCGACACGCGCTTAGCCCCGACATCACAATCGCCGTCAGGACAACAAGCGGGATGGCCGTCAGCGTTCCTGTCTTCGTGCGCATGGGTTCCCCTCCTTTATGTATCATGGGCGTCTCGCCCATGAACACGGGCGTCTCGCCCGCGCCACGGCAAGGCGGTTCGCTGAATCGCCCTTCCTCACCCCCAAAGTATGGCGTGCGTTCTCCGGGAATGCGAGTCTATTCCCGCTGCGCCGGACTGAAGAAGAAAGCCCGTTGACACCCACCCCTGAGATGGGATATCAGGGCGTGGTTCCCGTTGCCAGTTGCCGGATTGGGGGGGCGGTGAGATGAGCCTTTCGACCAGACAGTCGCTGTGCCTGGTGGCGGTCCTTTCCGTGGCCGCCGGCTGCGGCGGCTCACAGACGCTGCCCGCTGCCAAGCCTCAGGGCCCAACTGCCCTGGCCTCCAAGGACGCGACAGCCGTCACACCCGCAGGGAAGACCGCTGTCCCTCCGGACGGCGAGGCCGCCGCCATTGCGATCGCCAGGCGTGCTGTTGAGGCCAACGACAAATGGGCCGAGAAAGCGAAGTACGAACCCAAGCGTGACGGCGACGGCTGGTCGGTGATGGTCTGGCGCGTCGAGGGCTACGACAAGCAGGGCCGGCCTCTCATCCCGCCGGGCGCCCACCGTCTCGTGCGCATAGATAAGAACGGCAACGTCACTGCGTACATGATCGGCGAGTAGCTTAGGGCCTCTACTTCCCGGGCCGCACCGAGGGGGCGAAGCGCGCGAGATACCATGGCGTGGTTGTCAGCCCGCCCCAGCCCGCCGGGTCATGGTTGGCCTCGAATATCTTCCGCAGCGTCTCGTCGTACGGCGTCAGCGAAACCCACAGCACCCCCGGCGATTTCGCCCACCGCTGGTCCGGCTTGCCGCCGTCCATCCGCTGGAACGCCGCCCCCTTGACCTGCTTGTTCCACATGAAATCGCGGTTCGTCGTTACCAGCCGGTCCATCTCATCCTTCGTGAAGACAAGCCCGTGCTCATGCGCCGTCGCGATGCCCTCGACGTCAATCCCGTAGTACCCGCCGTTCGGGTGCACCCCGACCCAATGCTTCAGCGACCCGTCCGCCTTGTTGTCCCACGGCCCCGCGGGGTCCCAGTAGTTCCATACGTAGTATTTCCCCTCCTCGCGCGTCTTCATCCGCGACTTCATCACCCGGAACCACTTCTCGGCCCGCTCCTTGTAGACGGGCTTTTTCGTCACGTCATGCATGGCCATGAGCCAGCAGGCCACGTGGTTCTGTTTGTTGTCCGGCAGCGTGAACCCTTCCGTGGTCCTCTTGTCGTATCCTTCCGACCACTTCCCCGTCGCCTGCTCAACGCCGAACGATGGCACTACCCACACGCCGCCTTCCTTGACTTCCCGCCAGGCGCCGCGCGAATCCCACTTCTCGAAGACCTGCTCGCCCAGCCGGACGTACTCCTCCGCCTTCCGCCCGTGCTTCTCTTTCAGCGCCGGAGTCTTCAGGATCTCATCGGCCATCAGCATGATCGGCCGCAGCGCCATGGCCTCGCCCAACTGGCTGTCCGTATAGAGGTGCTCGGTGAGCGCCGTCCCGGTCGCCCCGACTTTAGGCCAGCCGATGAAGCCATCCGGTCCCTTCACGCCACGCTTGATGAGCGAATCCGCCCAGTCCACCAGCATGTCGGCCCACTTCGGGTCCTTCGTCGCCATGTAGCCGTAGTAGAAGCCGTTGAGGTACGGGCTGATGAGCCAGCCGAGCTCCTCGCCCATCTCGCTGTCGCAGTACCGCTTGCTCTTGCTGATGCCCTTGTCCCAGCGAGCCAGCCAGTCTTTGGCCACGCCCTCGTCCATCGTGTACGTGGCCGCCTTCGCTTCCGCTTTGTCCTCAGCGTTCGCCGACCCGGGGAACAACAGCCACAGGCCGGCCGCCAGCACCAACACCGCAAGAACCGCGCCGTAACCCGATCCTCGGGATCGAGCCGCCTGTTCGGAAAACGCCGCGCTATCCATGCTGCACCCCCACAAGTCCTGGCTCCTCCTCCTTATACCCCGCGATCACGCGTATGCCGAGCCGAACGGACAGAAACCGCCACACGCGGTGTACCCTCTGTTGTGGAGTCCTGCATATGACTCATCGCGGAACGCTGTGCTTCGTGGCCCTTGCTCTATGGGCTGACCCGCTGCTCGGCGCGGCTCCAGTGGGCAATCTGGTCCCCCTCAAAGGCGACATGCTCGACGGCTCGCGCCTCGTCCTGCGCGCCGCCGGCTGTTCCATTGACCGTCCTGGCGCCGACTGGAAGTGGATAACCTATGAAGGCAACGCCGGCCAGAACTACCTGTGCGCGAACTCCGCCACCGGCGCGCTCTTTCTGGTCGCCGTAGGCAAGCTGCACGGCGAGTTCACCGATCATCAGCCGCAGTCGCTCATTGACAACGCGCGCAAGGCCGTCACCGCGCGCGGCGGCAGGCTCGAGCACGACAAGTTCGAATGGCTTGACCTCCCCGGCGCGAAGAAATGCGTGCGCGTGTCGTTCCACGAGGTCGAGAAGTCCGGCACCAAGACGATGGCCGTGATCTACATCGCGCAGACCATCGGCGAGGTGTCGCTCAAACAGCAGTACACCGGCGCCGGCGACACCGAACCGGAGGCGTTCAAGCAGATGGTCCGCTCGCTGAAGATGCTCCCTGACAGCGCCGCGCCCGCGCCCAAAGATCCCGGCAAGTGAGGCTCGACCGCGATGCCGTGGCTCTGGCGTGTCGGCCCGCCTGATCACTTCCCGCCCGGGTCCTGTTTGCCCAACGTCCCCAGCACTACGCCGGGAACCGCGCCCTTCGGGTAGCAGCCCAGCTTCAGCGCCGGACTGTCGGCCGGCACGCGAAGGTCGCGCGTCAAATAGTCGCCGACGACAAACTCCGCGCATTGGCCGCCGCTTTCCAGCGACAGCTCCTTCCGCACGTCGTCGAGGCTGCCGTACTTGCGGTTCTTCTTCCACGCCGGCCCCCAGTTGAAGAGCCCTTCGCCTCGCTCGGCGTGGTAGCAGTTGTTCTCGAAGGTCAGCTTAAGTTTGGCCAGGTCCAGGCCGACGGGCGCGCCCTCCTTGCTCTTGGCTTGGTAGTCGGCGGCGATGTCCTCCTTGGCTTTCCCCGCGTCGGCGGCCTTGTCCTGCATGCTGGCGGGCCAGTGGCGGCCGTCGTTGACATCGAACCAGCCCCAGACCTGCGCGTCGCGGTTGTGCGCCAGCACGTTGTTGCGGACGGTCTCGTCATGGTTCCAGATCCAGCGCTCCGCCTTGTCGTTGATGCGCGGCGTCGTGCGCTGCTGTTCCCGGAAGTTGAAGCCTTCTTTGTTGCCGATCAGCAGGTTGCGCTCGATGACGCAGTTCGGCGAACTGGAGACCGCGATGCCGGCCGATGCGCCCCACGCGCCCGGGTAGTCGGTGAGCCCGTTGCCGACGATGACGTTGTCATGCGCGTGCAGCCCGTACGAGATCTCGTAGAAGATGCCGGCGCATTCGTTGCCCGCGATCAGACAGTTCCGCACCACGCACTCCTCGTTTCCGATGTCGAACCACACGCCGTTGCCGCGGTTGTCGAGAAACCGGCTCTGTTCGAGCACCGCGCCGCGGCACAGCACGAGCTTGTCGCCGCCCGCCTCCCAGTCCCGGCTGAAATTCTTGACGTTGTTGTTCCGCACCAGGCAGCCGCTCAGGAGCAGGTTGTGCGCGTGGTTGGCCCCGAAGCCGAGCTGCCCGTTGTCCTGGAAGACGCACCGCCGCACGACGATGTTCTCTCCCGTGAACGCCGCGCCGCTCGAATTCGTCTCCTCGAACACGCAGTCCTCGATCGCCCCATAGTGGCCGCTGAACTGCGCCGCGGCCTGCTGCGCCGCGTTGGCCGCATAGCGGAAGCGCAGACCGCGCACGCGGATGTGCGCGCCTTTCGATTGCCAGAGCTCCCCGCGCGCGGACGCTTCCACCAAGACCCCCTTGCTCAGGTCGCGGCCGTCGCTCGGGCAGACGTAGAGGCGCTTGGCGTCCAGGTCCACGTAGAACGTCCCCCGCCCCACCTGCTCGCGCTTCAGCACCTGGTGGCACGGGTAGCCCAGCACGAAGACCTGTTCGGCGCGGCCGATGAGCAGGTGATAGCTGTCATCCGGATGTGTGCCCTGCTTCGTCCAGCCGAGGAACCGGTGCGGCCACGGCGCGCTGAAGACCGCCTCGCCGCCGTTCTCCTTCGTCCATTGCGTTACGCGGTCCGCGCCTGTCACGACCACGGCCGCGCCCACCGCCGCCTCGAACGTGATCGGCTTCTCCGCTGTGCCGCTGTTCTCTACGACAACGCGCTCTCGGTACACGCCGCTGCCGATGCGGACGGTATCGCCGGCCTCCACGGCCTTTGCCGCGCGCCCAATCGTCTTGAACGGTTTCTCCGCCGTGCCCGGGTTGTCGTCGGACGCCCGCGGGTCGCTGCCCTGCACGGTCAGTTCGGCGGCCCCGCCGCTCGCATAGCATAGCAGAAGTATAACCAGGACGTGTCGTCGCATGGGATCAGTCACCCGCCGGAATCGCCCGTTGTGTATACACCTCGGACCCCAACCTGACCCGCCTCATTCACCGCACAGACGCGCGGCGACGGGACGACACCCGTAACCTGTAACTTGTAACCTGTCTGTTGGCGTGCTCTGGCCGCCGAGCGGCAAACATGGTAACACAGTGCCGCGATCACCCGCGATGTCGGAGCATCCGTTTTGGGGCACACAGATGCGCACTCACTGCAGTTTCTGGTGGTGTTCCGGGGTACACTATCCTGAAGCTCCACGTTCGCGGGCGGGTTGCGCGAGAGAAAGGATACGCCGATGGCAGCAAGGCAGATTCCCAGACGAACCTTTCTGACGCGGTTTGCTGTGGGAGCCGCCACGGTCTCGATCGTGCCGCGCTCCGTCCTCGGCGGCCCCGGCCAGGTGCCGCCCAGCGAGCGCATCGGCCTGGGCTTCGTCGGCGTCGGGCGCATCTGCCAGGGCCATCTGAGCTGGGCCGCCGCGTCTCCCGATATCCATGTCGTGGCCGTCTGCGATCTCGATTCCAATCGCCTCGAAGCCGCCCGCAAAAAGTTCGCCGACTGCGTTGGCTGCGGCGATTACCGCGAACTCCTCGCGCGAAACGACATTGACGCCGTGCTCATCGCGACGCCCGACCACTGGCACGTGCCGGTGGCCGTCCATGCCGCCAGGGCCGGCAAAGACATCTACGTCGAGAAGCCCCTGTCGCTCACCATTGCCGAAGGCCGCATACTGTCGGACACGGTCCGCCGCTACGGCCGCGTTCTCCAGGTGGGCAGCCAGCAGCGCTCCGACACGCTGTTCCGCCACGCGTGTGAGCTGGTGCGGAACGGCAAGATCGGCGAGCTCAAGACCATTCAGGTCGGCATCAGCGGGGAGCCCCAGGGCAAGCTCTGTCCCCCCGAGCCGGTGCCCCAGGAGCTCAACTACGAGATGTGGCTCGGCCAGGCGCCGTTCAAGCCGTACACCGAGAATCGCGTCCATCCGCGCAAGGGCTTCGACCGCCCGGGCTGGCTCCGCATCCTCGACTACGGCAGCGGCATGATCACCGGCTGGGGCGCCCACCACTTGGACATCGCGCAATGGGGCCTGGGCACCGAGACGAGCGGCCCGGTGGAGATCATCGGCACCGCCACGTTCCCCAAAGACGGCATCTGGGACGTGGCCATGACGTTCCACATGGAATACACCTATCCGCGCGGCGTGAAGATGATCTGCGATAGCTCGCTCCCCAACGGCGTCCGCTTCGAAGGCACCGATGGCTGGGTCTTCATCACGCGCGGCAGCGAGAAAGCCGGCAATGAGGCGCTCCTCAAGTGGGTTGCCGGCCCGAAGGACATCCACCTTTACAGGAGCACCAACCACCACGGCAACTTCGTGGAGTGCATCAGGACCAGGCGCGATCCGATCGCGTCCGTCGAGATCGGCCACAGGTCGGCGACCATGTGCCACCTCGGCCACATCGCCACGCTTGTCAACCGCACGCTCCGCTGGGATCCCGTGCAGGAACACTTCATTGACGACCCCGAAGCCGACAGGCTCCTGTCCCGGCCCATGCGCGAACCGTGGAGACTATAGTACGTGCGAAAGGACCGATGAATGTGGTGTAGAACGCTCGTGGCTGTGATCGTTCCGCTGTTACTTGCCGCAGTGACCTTGCCCGCGGAACCCGACGATTTCTTCGCGAAGGCCGCTGCGTACAAGGTCGGAGAGACCCGCCAGTGGATTCTCGAAGTGGAGCGCTGCGTCAGGGAGGCCGGCGGCCGCCCCGCCGAACGAAAAGCGGTCGAACAGCGTCTGCTCGGGATGCTCGGCAACGCCCAGGCGACGAAGGACGCCAAGGCCTTCGCCTGCGAACAGCTCTCCCTCATCGGCTCCGCCGCGGCTGTGCCCGCGCTCTCCGCGCTTCTCGCCGACGAAGCGCTCCACCACGCCGTGCGCATGGCCCTCGAGCGCATCCAGAATGACGCCGCGGGCGCCGCGCTCCGCGACGCCCTCGGCAAGCTCGATGGCAAACTCCTCATCGGCGTGATCAACTCGCTCGGCGAACGTCGCGACGCGCAGGCCGCCGCCGGCCTGGCGAAGCTCGCCGCCGGCGCCAATCCCGAGACACGAGAGGCCGCCATCTGGGCACTGGGCCGCATCGGCGGACCCGATGCGGCGAAAGCTCTCGTCGCCGTCGAGAAAGCTCTTCCCCCCGCCGCCGCCGGAGTCTGGACCGACGCCTGCGTCTCCTGTGCGGATAGCCTGCTCCAAGCCGGGGCAAAGGCCGACGCCGTCGAGCTCTACGTCCTGCTGGCTGCGCCGGCCCGTCCGTCACACGTGCGTCTGGCGGCGCTGCGCGGTCTGGTCGCGGCAGCGCCCTCTGATCATCTCGGAACAATCATCGAGACACTGAAAGGCGACAACGCGCGGCTGCGGCTCGCCGCCGCCTCCCTGTTCGCGGGCATTCCGGGAGAAGCGGCGACAAAGGCCTTCGCGGCGGAATTCCCGGCCATGCCGCCACCCGTGCAGGTAATCCTGCTGGGCGCTTTTGCGGCGCGAGGC
>JAPLOD010000436.1 GCA_026692735.1 Planctomycetota bacterium
AGCGCCCACCGCGGACATGGAGCGAACTGCGCGAGTATTCGAAGAAGCTCACCAAGCGGAGCAACTACGGTGGCTTCGACCAGGTCGGCTTCGTGCCGATCTTCGGCAACGTCGGCGCGCTGTACCTGTACGGCTGGCAGAAAGGCGCGCAGTTCACGTCGCCGGACGGCCGGCAGGTATTGCTGAACCATCCCAAGGTGGTGGAGTCGCTGGCGTGGATCCGCGACTTCGTGCAGGACTACGGCATGCAGGACATCATGACGCTGTCGTCAGGCTTCGGCGGCGATGCGCAGCACCCGTTCATCAGCGGCAAGGTCGCGATGATTATCCTGGACGTGGGCGAGTTGAGCACCATTCAGAAATACGGCAAGGGCATGGACTGGGCCGCGGCGCCGTGCCCCTACGCTGACGACGGCGTGCCGGCGACGTGGTCAGGCGGCTTCAGCCTGGTCATCCCGCACGCGGCCCGCAACGCCGAGGGCGCGTGGGCCTTCAGCAGGTTCATCCTCTCCGAGCCGTCGCAGCGCTACATGGCCACCTCCAGCAACAAGCTGCCGGCGCTGCGCGCGGCGGCAAACGATCCGTTCTTCCAGAACAGCGCCTTCTGGCGGCTGGCGATTGACCAGATGAAATGCTCCTACTACCGGCCGATCACACCCGTCGGGGCGGCGGTCAACACGGAGATGTACCGCGCTGTGGACCTCGTCGTCCGCGGCAAACTCGACGCCAAAACGGCCCTGGACGTCGCTACCGCCGAGTCCCAGAAGGAACTCGACCGGTTCCTCAGTGAGACCGGCGGCACACCGGTGAACTGGATGGTCGTGTTTCTCGTGCTGGGCGTCGTCGTCGGCCTGCTCGTCCTGGCGCGCGCGTGGCGATCGTACCGGCGCATCAAGGCGCTGAGCCTGCAGCGGCACGAAGCGGTCGCGGGCTATCTCTTCGCGGCGCCGGCGATCCTGGGGCTGGCGTTGTTCACGCTGGGTCCCATTCTCGCGGCGCTCACGTATTCCTTCATGCACTACGAGATCCTGACCCCCGGCACGTGGGTGGGCGTTGATAACTACCAGCGGCTGTTCACCACGGACCGCTTCTTCCTGACAGCGCTATGGAACACGTTCTACTTCACGGTCCTGTCGGTGCCGCTGAGCATCGTGCTGGCGCTTGGCCTGGCGCTGCTGCTCAACCTGGAGATCCGTGGCCGCGCGCTGTACCGCACGTTCTTCTACGTGCCCACCGTAGTCCCGGCTGTCGCCGGCACCCTCTTGTGGATGTGGCTGTTCAACGCGGAGTACGGTCTGATCAACGTGGTGCTGGGATACCTGCACTTGCCGGAAATCCCCTGGCTCACGAGCGAATACTGCACCAAGCCCGCGCTGATCATCATGGGCCTGTGGGGCGTCGGCGGGGGGATGATCATCTTCCTGGCCGCGCTGCAAGGCGTACCGCGGCAGTATTACGAAGCCGCCGAGATTGACGGCGCGGGACCGTGGACGAAGTTCCGCCACGTCACGCTGCCGATGATCTCGCCGGCGATGTTCTTCATGCTGGTGATGGGCGCGATCGGCGCGCTCCAGGTCTTCACGCAGGCGTACCTCATGAACAGCGGCGGCGGCGGTCCCGGCGACTCCACGCTCTTCTACGTGCTCTACCTGTATACCGAAGCCTTCCAGAACCTGCACATGGGCTACGCCGCGGCGATGGCGTGGGTGCTGTTCCTGGCGATATTGGCCATCACCGGCATCCAGTTCGTCGTCGCCAGGCGCTGGGTGTACTACGAAGGAGCGCGCCAGTAATGCTCGGCATCCAAGCCCGGCGCCGCCGCGCGCACCTGCTGGTCCACATGGTCCTCATCGGCCTGCTGGTGGTGTTCATGGGGCCGTTCTTCTGGTTGGTGACGACGTCGTTCAAGCCCAACGACACGATGTTCAGGATGCCGCCCACGTGGCTCCCGTACCCGGGAACCGCGGCGCAGTACAGCGATGCGGCTGCTCGGTCGCCCGAGGTGAAGGACCTTTACTTCCCTGTGACGCTGGAACACTACCACGACGCCCTGGTGACGTTCCCCGCGGTGCGCTACACGGGCAACACGCTGCTCATCGTCGTCTTCGTCACAATCGGCACGCTCATCTCCTGCTCGACGGCCGCCTATGCCTTCAGCCGGCTGCGCTGGCCGGATCGCAACCTGGTCTTCGGCCTCCTGCTGGCGACGATGATGCTTCCCGGCGCTGTGACGATGATCCCGGTCTTCATCATGTTCAGCAAGCTGCACTGGGTGGACACGTTCCTGCCGCTGATTGTGCCCGCGTTCTTCGGCAACGCGTTCTACATCTTCCTGCTGCGCCAGTTCTTCCTGACGATCCCCGAGGAACTGCTTGAAGCCGCGCGCCTGGACGGCGCGAGCGAATGGCGCGTGTTCTGGACAATCATCCTGCCGCTCTCCAAGCCCGCGCTGTTGACCGTCATGATCTTCACCATCCTGCGCGAGTGGAACGACTTCATGGGGCCGCTCATCTACCTGACGAGCGAAAGCAACCGCACGCTCGCGCTGGGACTGGCGCACCTGCGCGGCGTGCAGGGCACCGAATGGGGTCTGCTGATGGCCGCGTCGCTCCTGATGATCCTCCCGGCGCTCGCGCTCTTCTTCGTCGCGCAGCGGTTCTTCATCGAAGGCATCGCGCTCACCGGCACGAAGGCGTGAGGCGGCGGCACAGTTTTTCCGGCTGGAGCGCTTCAACTTTTCCGGGGAGCGGCTATACTGCCCCGCATTATCCACCGCGAAGACGCGAAGACGCGGAGACGCGGGGACGGGGACGGAGAATAGGGCGATTTTAGATTGTGGATTTTGGATTTTGGATTCCGCGTTGTGCGCCAATCCAAAATCCAAAATCAAAAATCCAAAATCACCGGGGGGGATGATGTCCGCGAAGATCCTGGTCCTCAATTGTGGCAGTTCCTCCATCAAGTATCAGCTCTTCGCCATGCCCGAGGGCACTGTGCTGGCCCGTGGCCTCGTGGAGCGCATTGGCGAGGAGCGCGGCTGCCATAAGCACTGGGATTCGGGCGGCGACACCAGCGCCCAGCTTCAGGTGCGCGATCATCGGGCCGGACTGGAGATGATCGTCAAGCGCCTGACCACGAGCCAGGCCGGCACTGCAGCGCTCAAGGACCTCTCCGACATTGCCGCCGTGGGTCACCGCGTCGTTCATGGCGGGGAGACCTTCACGGGCTCGGTGCTGATCACGCCGGAAGTCGTGCGGACCCTCGAAGTGCACGCCGATCTCGCGCCGCTCCACAATCCGCCGAACCTTGCGGGCATCGCCGCGGCAAAGGAGTTCATCCCGCACGCGCCGCAGGTCGGCTGCTTTGACACCGCGTTCCACATGACCCTGCCCGAGGTGGCGTACCAGTACGCGCTGCCCCGCGAACTCTACGAGAAGTACCACGTCCGCCGCTATGGATTCCACGGCACCAGCCACCGCTACGTGGCGCGCCGCGCGGCCGAACTGCTGGGCAAGCACAAGTACGCGGTGAACGTCATCACATGCCATCTGGGCAACGGCTGCTCCATGGCGGCGGTGAAGGAAGGGAAGTCGGTTGACACCAGCATGGGCCTGACGCCGCTCGAAGGACTCGTCATGGGCACCCGCTGCGGCGACATTGACCCGGCCATCATCTTCTACCTGGCCGAGAAGCCGGAGTATAAGGCGCTGAAGACGCTCAATAGTCTGCTCAACAAGCAGAGCGGCCTGCTGGGCATCTCCGGCCTGTCGAACGACGTCCGCACGCTGCTGCAGGCCGCCGCGAAAGGCCACCTGCGTGCCGCGCTGGCCCTGGACATCTTCGCGTACCGCATCCGCAAATACATCGGCGCGTACGCGGCGGTGTTGCCGAAGCTGCACGCGGTTGTTTTCACCGGCGGCATCGGGGAGAATGCGGCTCTGCTCCGCGCGAAGGCAGTCGCCGGCCTGGAACACAACCTCGGCATCAAGCTGGATGCGGCGCTGAACAACGTGGTGAGCGGCGCGGGCCGGCCCGAAGCGGACATCGCCACGGCCGATTCCAGCGCGCGGATTCTGGTCATCCCGACGAACGAGGAGAAGGCCATCGCCGCGGATGCGTACGAGATCGCGGTGGCGCAAGGGCACACCGATTAGCAGCAGCTCGACCCGCTGGGTCGAGCCTCGATCCGGGGATCGAGTTACGAAGGGACAGAGCATGGCTCAGTACCGTCCGTTGAAAGAGAGTGAGATCAGGGAGCTTGAGAACCGCAACTGCCGCGCGGCAGTCTGGGGGCGCGTGCTGGTCACCGAGCCGTTCGACGCGTCGCGCGTGCGCAACACCGTCTTCTGCGGCGACGTCCGCTTAGGGTCGCTTGCCGGCACCGCCAAGTGCGGCACCGTTGACCAGCGGTGCGGCGTGTACGACGCGGTCCTTGCCGACACGACCATCGGCGACGGGTGCCTCATACGAGGCGTCCGGTCCCGCCTCGCCGGCTACGACATCGAGGACGGCGCGGT
>JAPLOD010000437.1 GCA_026692735.1 Planctomycetota bacterium
GGGGATCATCACGGCTTCCATGACCACCGCCCTGGCCTTCTTCGGCGTGGCCTTCACACGCTTCGTCGGGCTGGCGGAGTTCGGCCTGCTGGCGGGCGCCAGCGTGGTGCTGGGCTGCGCGTTCATGTTGCTGGTCTTCCCTGCCCTGCTCTGCCGCCCGCCCTCGCGCTTCGCCGCGTTGCGGAAATGGTGGTGGAGCGGCGAAAGCGCCGACCAGGTCCCCGATGCCCTGGGCATGGGGCTGCCGCTGTGGGGCCGCATTCTTGAGTGGCGTGCCGCCAAGATCGGCAGCCTGGTCTTCGGCGTGGCGGTGCTCGCCGCCGGCGCGCTCTTCATCAGGTACGGCCCCGACCCGGGCCCCGAGGCCGTCGCGGGCGTCCGTTTTGACCCGGAACTCGGCAACCTTCGCTCCCTCAGGATTCAGGCCATTCCGCTGCGCAACCGCCTTGCCGAACGCTTCGGCATGGGCCTCGCCGACGTGCGCGTCGTCGTCACCGCGCCCGACGAAGAGCGGGCCTACGCTGCCGCGGAGGACGTCGCCCAGCGGCTGCAGCCGTTCATCGAGAGCGGAGAGCTCACGCCGAGCGGCAGCATCCTCGACTTCATCCCCTCCGGCCGCCAACAGCAGGTCTCGATCGCCGCGCTTAAAGCCTTCGATTTCCGGGCCGCCGGCGAAGCGTTCAAGGAGGCGGCCAGGGCGCGCTTCGGCGAGAAGGGACTCGTCTTCTTCAAGCCCTTCCTGCGCCGCCTCAACGAGTTCGGCTTGATCACGCGGGAGCCGACGACACTGACGCTGGCGGCCGTCTGGAGAACAACCCGCCGGACGGCGCGGAAGTCCGCATGACCGCGGCGCGCATGGTGGGCTTCGAGATGAAGCGCAGCCTCCTGTATGACTGCGGCTGGATTTCCCTGGTGGTCGGCATCTGCGTCGCCATTTCTCTTGCTTTCGCCTTCCGCGCGCTGCGCCCCTCCCTGTTGGCCGTGGTCCCGCTGGTGTATGCCTACCTGGGCATGCTGGGCGGCGTGGCCTTTTCGCAGTGGATGGGCTGGGAGTACTCTCTGAACTTCGTCAACCTCATCATGTTTCCCCTCCTCCTCGGCTCCGGCATTGACGTCGGCATTTACATGGTGTACGAAGCCCGCTCCGCGCGGCGGCCCCGCGTCTCCGACCTGATGTCGCACACCGGCCGCTCCGTCCTGTGCTGCACGCTGACGACGCTGGTGGGCTTCGGGTCGTTTTTCTGGAGCAGCTACACGGGCTTGATTTCGCTGGGCACCGCGGCGTTTTACGGATATACGGGAGCCCTCTTCGGCGCGCTGGTGGTCTTGCCCGCGCTGCTCGGATTGTGGTATGAACGCGAGCAGCACGAGCGAGCGGCAGCGCCGGCGAAGCAGCCGGCCGGCGCCGAGTCGCCCGTGGGCGCCGGCCCGCAAACGGCGTTGCATTGACGTACTGGAGGAAACCTTGCGAACCAGGAGGATTGCGATTCTCGCGCTGCTCGCGGCGGCCGTGTGGCTCGGCCGCGCCGGCGCGGCCGCCGAAGACGCCCCGGCGCCCGAGGCGGGCGAGACGCTGCTTTCAGCGGCCGATGCCGAGAAGGTGATAGCCGAGATGCGCGCGTTCAAAGCAACCGGCTGCATCAAGGCGCGCATTGTCACCGAGGTGGACGATCTCCTGGGCGTGCGCAAGGAAGAGGGCGAGCTGCTGCTTGACCGGCCTACGCGCGTCCTGCGCAAGTTCACCCGCCCCGCCGCCAAGTTCTGGCTTCTGGATGGCTCCCAGCTTCAGGAATATGCGCCGCGCAAGAACGTCCTTTACGTCAAGGATTTCACCCTCGCCCCCCGGAAGCTCAAGCTGATCAAGGCGGCCTTCACCGGGGACATGAAGACGTTGCAGGAACTCTTCAAGGTCTGGGTCTTCCGCCGCCCCGGCGGCGAGAAAGGCCCGGCGGCCTATCGGTTCGTGCTGACCAAGGGCGACGATGCCGCCTCGCCGCTCGACTACAAGCGCATTCAGGCGCGCCTCCTTGAAAACGCGTTGTTCTTCCACGAGTTCGAGTTCCTGCCACGGGACGGCGACCGCACGGTCGAGCGCTACTCCGACATCGTGGCGGCTGCCAAACCGTCGGAAGAGGAGTTCGCCGCGGCCGTGGCGCTGCCGGCCGGCGTCAAGCGTGAGACTCTTGCCGTTGACCGTGACGGCGAGTCAAAGAAGTAGCGCCACAGACAAGGAGGAACGATGGCTGCAAAGAACCTGACCACGGAAGCGTACGTCAGCTCCTACCTCAAACGGCTCCAGGCGGTGCTCCAGGACATCTCGCCCGCCGAGGTCTCGCGCGTCGGCGCGTTGCTGGCGGCCGCGCGTGACCAGGGGCGCCAGGTCTTCCTGTGCGGCAACGGCGGCAGCGCGGCCATGGCGTCGCACATCAGCACGGACCTCGGCAAGGGCTGCTCGCGCAACCGCAAGAAGCGTTTCCGCGTCATGTCGTTCACCGACAACGTGCCGTGGATGACGGCGCTCTCCAACGACCTTGCCTACGAGGACGTTTTCGTTGAGCAGCTCCGCAACTTCGCGCGGAAGGGCGACGTGCTGCTCGCGATCTCGTCCAGCGGCAACTCGAAGAACGTGCTCAACGCCGTCGAATACGCCAACCAGATCGGCTGCGTCACCGTCGGCCTGTCGGGCTTTGCCGGCGGGAAGCTCAAGCCGCTCGTCAAGCACCACGTCCTCATCAAGGCCGAACACATGGGCTTGATCGAGGACGGCCAGATGGTCGTCGGCCACATCCTGGTCTACGCCTTCATGGATGCGGAAGGTTGCGGCTAAGACTGTAGGGCGAGCTTTCCAGCTTGCCTGCTGTAGCGCAAGGCCTGACAGTGGCATCGAGGACGCCGGTATGCACGACGACTGGACGCCTCTTATCGTTGTCTCGGTCCTGCTTCTGCCCATTCTTCTCTTTCTGGGGCACGTGCTGTACACGCAAGTGCAGGCTGCCCTGCTGGAGTTCATGCTGACCCTCATCGTCTCGACGATCCCGTTGGGAGTGCTGGCGCGGCAGGCAACCATGCCCGGTCATAACCTCGAGGTCCCCAACGCCATCCTCGCGGGCCTGTTCCCGGCGTTGATAATCCTCGCCGGCTCGCTGTGGGGCCTTTCGGCCGCCAAGCGACTTGGCGAACAGCGCACCTGGCATCGGCTCGGCCTGATGGTCGTGGGCTGGATGATCGCGCCGAGTTTCATCGCTGTCAGCGTCGGCGTGATCTGCTCTCTGGGCGGGGTGCTGAGGCTGCTCTTCGACCGCCAGACCGATCCGTGGCTGCTGCTCAGCGTCTTTCTGCTGCCACTTGGCGCGCCGTTAGTCGTGGCGGAGGCCGTGGAACGCCGCTGCAGGGCCAAAGCGCAGGCCGCACGCACGTCCGTGCAAGCCTGGTCCGCGGGCGTGCGCGTCGTGCTGGACGGCAAGCCGCAGCCGTCTGGTCAGCCGCCGCCGCAGGACCCGCCGCATTCGTAAGGCGAACTGACAGTTCGCCCCACAGCGGACTGACCGGGAAACTTTTCCCGCAACCGTTCGCCGGTTCCGCAGTCTAAACTGACGTCAAACCGGCGGGGGATGATGACGATGTTTCTGCGATGCGCTTTCCTGATTGCTTTGGCCGCTTCCTGCGTGGCGGCAGGCGAGAAGCTCCTGCAGCCCATGGCCGGGCCGGGCGCGGGCAAACCCGTTGACGGCCTGCGCGCCACCGCCTCCATGGTGAAGAGCGATTTCGGGCCGGGCGAGTCGTTGCTGGTGGTGTGGCAGTTGACCAATGAAAGCGGCAAGGCCGTTGAGCTGAGCATGGACAAGAAGATCTGGTACGACTTCGCGTTCGAAATCCGCCGCGACGGCAACCGTGTGGAACCGGTCCGCACCAGCGCGAAGCAGCGGCCCGATTACCGCGCCTCAACGCTGACACTGGAGCCCGGAGAGACGACCAAGCAGTTCATTGATCTGTCCGCCCTGGACTGGACCGACCCGAAGTGGGCTGAGCCGTACGGCAAATACGAGGTCTCGGTGGTCTACCTGCCCAAGCGGCTGCAAAGTGGCTGGGCCGGCTTCCGCATCATCCCGGTCGCCGAGGTCAGACGTCCTCCCGCGACTCTGAACCAGACGGAACGCATCCGCAACCTCATCGCCCAGTTGAGCGACAACGAGTTCGTCACGCGGAACCAGGCCTACCAGGATTTGCTCGCCATCGGGGCGCCCGCCCTGCCTCTCCTTGAGGAAGTCGTCGCCACGGGCGGCGATACGGAAGCCGTGCGCCGCTGCAAGAAGCTCCTGGCTGAGATCAAGCTCAAGATCAACCCGCCCCCGCCCCCGCCTCCTCCTCCTCCGCGGCCCGTGCCCCCCGAGCCGCCGCTGGAGTTCTGAGGACGTCGCAGATGACGCGAGCCTGAGGCTTGCGGCTGATGGCCCGCTATCGCGGCATGACGCCAAGCACTGCGTTGAGCGGTTCTGCCACTTTCAGCCTCCGCACTCGGCAGGTAGCATACTCGCCACAAGGAACCGCGTCATCGGCTGATCGGGGTATCGAGCGGCGTCGGCTCGCCGGTCCAGTGAAAGGTTCGCCCGCTGGTGTACTGGTTAGGAGGGACAAGAACCATGCTTCGGACCATCCGTTTCAACGCGCCAGCGGCCCTGCTGGTCGCGATGGTGTCGGCGGCATTCGCCCCGGCCGCGCCCGCCGAGGAAACGCCCGCCCCGTCCACGTACGGCTGGCGCGGCAACTGGACCGGGCTGTACCCCGACGCCACGCCCGTGACCGAATGGAGCCGGGAGCCGAAGGGTCCCATCTGGGGCCTGACCTGCCAAGCTGCCAAGCCCGCCGATGGCGCGCCCAAGAGCGGCCGGCCGCACGACAAGGGCCTCATCGTTGACTGGCTTGTGCTTGGGCCGCTGCCTGTGGCCGACGCCGTGAAGGAGTTCGACAAGGAGCATGTCCCTGACGAAGCCACGCTCAGCCCGAACACTGATGATAAGGTTGGCGAGCTGGCTTGGACGCGCCTCGAGATCAACCGGAAGATCACCTTCGGGCCGACGGAACTGGAGTGGGCGAACCTTGGCGGCGACACCAAGCTCAAGAAGAACCGTATTGCCTACGCGCACAGCTATCTGTACTGCGAGCGCGCCGGCAAACTGGCTGCTGTAGTGGACCACGTCTGCGGCCTGAAGATCCGGGTCAATGGCGCTGTCGTCTATAACAAGCCTCAGACGGTCTCCGCCCTGGGTGCCTACACGCGCATCAGCAACTGCAAGAAGGAGCTCGTCAACCCGCATTCGGGCATGTTCGAGTTCGAGGTCAAGCAGGGCTGGAATCGCGTCCTGGCCAAATCCAACAGCGACAACCGAGACGGCTGGAACGCGCTGCAGTTCTCGTTGCGCCTCGCGGATGCCGAGCCGGTCTCGTACGAGGAGAAGAACATCGTCTGGGCGACTCCCCTGCCCGAACGCACCAACGCCTGTCCGCTCGTTGTCGGTGACAAGGTCTTCACCGTCGCCGAGCCCGACGAACTGCTCTGCCTCGACAAGAAGACCGGCAAGATCCTGTGGCGGCGGATCAACGGCTTCTTCGAGGCCACGCCCGAGGAGGAACGCAAAGCCTCCCCCGTCTTCGCGCAGATCGCGCCGCTGGCCGCGGAACTGGAGCAGACCTACGACTACGAGAAGGGCCTGGAACTGCGGCGCAAGGTTCGCGACCTGCTCAACGGCGTGGACAAGGCGAAGTACGACATCAAGTGGGACGGCCACCTCGCCGGCCATTTCGGCATCGTGGGTTTCAGCACCACGCCGTGCAGCGACGGGAAGAACGTGTACGTCTTCGTCGGCAACGGCGTGGCAGCGTGCTACGACCTGGACGGCAAGCGCAAGTGGATCACGCGCGTTCCCGCGGACCTCGTCGCGTACTCGTCTTCGCCGGCGCTCATCGCCGGAAAGCTGGTGACAAACCTGGGCACAATCCGAGCGTACGATGCCGAGACGGGCAAGCTCGTCTGGGAGCAGCCCAAGGCCGTCGGTGGCGTGGCGTCGCTCATCGCGGCGCGTGTGAAAGGCGTGGACGTTGTCTTCACGCAGAAGGAAGACGTGGTGCGCGCCTCCGACGGCGCGCTGCTGCGCAACAACCCGCGGAAGATTCCGAACGACACAGGCTGGTCGCCGCCGGTGGTCATCGGCGATGTCATGTACCACGCGTGGGGCGGGTTCGGCCTCAACGTGGACGATTACTCCGGCGTGGAAGGCGACCAGTGGAAACCGAAGATGCAGGGCATTGACGGCATCGTCGTGAACAAACTGCCCAACGGCGAGTGGCTTGACAAGTGGACGGCAACCTCGCCGCTGGTCCACAACGGCATCGCCTACCTCGTGGACATGTACGGCACGCTGTACGCCGTGGACGTGAAAGCCAAGAAGCTGTGCTATCGCAAGGATCTCGATTTCCAGCCCATCTGCCACTACAACGCCATCCCCGTCGCGGCCTGCCCGGCGCTCGGCGGCAAGAATGTCTACGTCATGGATAACCAGGGCACGTGCATCGTGTTCGAGTCTGGCCCCGAGTTCAAGCAGGTTGCCAAGAACCACATCGGCACGCTCATCCCGCGCGTCTGGCCCGTTCCTCCGCAGGAGAACATCAGCTACGGCGCGCCGATCTTCGACGGCAAGTACATGTACGTGCGCGGCGAGGCGCATCTGTACTGCATTGGGGAGAAGTAGCCCCGCCTCATCACGATGCCCACTCCAGTGCCAGTTTCTTGTGGTGCAGGGCGCAATCCCTGAGGTACAGGTTGATGAGGTTCTGGTACGGCATGCCGAGTTCGGCAGCCAGCCCCTTGAAGTAGGCAACCGTCGCCCTATCCAGACGGATCGTGATCGGCTGCTTGAGACGCTTGCTGTAGGGATTCCGCTCCCCCTTCATCGTGCTGAAGTCGTAGTGTTTTCTCATGGCCTTCATGTATGTACAATATACATATGGGTGCGGCCCGCGTCAACTGATTCCCACGTGGGCGATGGTATGGTAGGTCAACCGCAACCGGCCATTGCCTTCCGCGGCTCGTGCGGCACAATCGGGTTATGCAGAGATCGTACACGATGATTCACGCCGGAACCCCGGTTGAGGGCTTCGGGGGGATCCGCGCGGTCTTTCGCCTGCTGCTTGCCGCCTTCTGCCCTTTGCCTTTTGCGTTGGCGGGCGAGGTGCCTGCTGCTCCTTGCGGTTTTCGCGGCGATGGCTCCGGCCGCTATCCCGACGCCACCCCGCCCATCGAGTGGGACGGCGAGACGAAGAAGAACATCCTCTGGTCCGTCAAGGTCGGCCCCAACCCCTTCTCCTCGCCGGCAGTCGCCGGCGGCAAGGTGTTCGTCATCTCCAAACCCGCGCAACTGGTCTGCGTGGATGCCGAGGCGGGCAAGGTCCTGTGGGAAAAATCGAACACCTTTGCCGACCTGCCGACACCCACGCAGGAGAAGCCGGCGCGCGGTTCGGCCGGGAATGTCGCGTCCACGCCGGTCACCGACGGCCACTACGTCTACGTCGTCTTCGGCTGCGGCATCGTCGCCTGCTATGACCTGCAGGGACAGCGGCGCTGGATACAGTTCTTTGACCAGCCCCCCCTGAGCGAATACGGGCGCAGCGCGTCGCCCGTCCTGGCCGCCGGCAAACTGCTGGTCTGCCTCAACCATCTCCTCGCCCTCGATCCGAACACGGGCAACGTCCTGTGGCACAGCAGAAAGGTGCCCGAGGTCCACGGCACCCCGCTAGTCACGAAGGCCGGCGGCGTGGACGTCGTGCTCTCCCCCGCCGGGTATGTCGCGCGGCTGTCGGACGGCGCGCTCCTGGCCGAGATGTTGGACATGAAGTACACCAGCCCTATCGTCTCCGGTCCCGTGGTCTACCTGGCCAGCAATGCCTCCGCCGCGTTCGAGCTTCCCGCCCAGGCCGCGGACAAGCTGGCGCTCAAACAGCTCTGGAAGGCGGAGTTCGAGGGCCTCTTTTACTCGTCGGCCGTGTACGACAACGGCTTGATCTATGTCGCCAGCAACGAAGGCAAGTTCCACATTCTCGACCCGAAGAGCGGCAAGTCGCTCATGACCAGGGACCTCGAGATGCCCACGCAAGGCAGCCCGCCCGGTTCGCCCCACGCCAACGTCTACCCCAGCATTGCGCTCGCGGGCAAGTACCTCTTCCTCAGCAACGATGCCGGCGATACGCTGGTGCTGGAGCCTGGCACCGAGGGAAAGGTGCTCAAACACAACGAGCTGCCCGACGGCTCCGGCGGCACGCCCGTGTTCGTCGGCAAGCGCATGTACATCCGCGGCGGGCAGAACCTCTACTGCATTGGCGAGAAGTGACTGTGCCCGCAGTGCGGATCGCCGGCACGGGAGTGTCACGCTCACGGGTGTTCACGATTTACCACTGGTCAAGGGCGAAAGAACAGGCGCGTTCGGGCGGCTAATGCTATACTTGACAAGGAACCAGATGGGCGAGCTCAGCATCTCAAGCATGGTTGGGGAGAAGTCACACATGATCAGCAGAGGCATTTGCGGTGCAGGTATGGCGCTTTACCCGGCGTGGGTCCTGCTGGCCGTGGCGAGCGCGGTGTGGTTGGGGGCTGCGAGCGCTGCGGGCGGCGAAAGCCAGCTCCAGATCGCCACCGGCGATACAGCCGTCACCGCCAAAGACGGCGACCAGGTGGTGCTGGAATACCTCTACGGCGGCGTGCCCTTCAAGCCGTACGTCAGGCAGTTCCCTTCTCCCGGCGGGCTGAACGTCCTCCGCGACCAGGTGGCCGACCACATCCATCATCACGCGTTGATGTACGCCATCAAGGTTGACGGCGTCAACTTCTGGGAGGAGGTGGCCAACTGCGGCAAGGAGTTGCACAAGTCCTTCTCGAATGTGAAGTCTGTGTCCGCGGGCGGCCTGTCTTCCGCCACCCTCACCGAGCAGCTCGAATGGGTCGGCGCCGATGCGAAGCCGCTCATGCAGGAAACGCGCCAGCTTACGGTGTACCGCTCCCCGGACCTTGGGGCGTCGCTGTTGACGTGGCGGGCACGCTTGAGCCCCGCGGAAGGCCGGCCCGAGATCAAGCTGGGCGGCAACCACTATCATGGCCTTGGCATGCGCTTCCTGGCGTGCATGGACAAGGTGGGTGAGTTCTTCACCCCGGAAGGCAAGATCGGCGGCGAGGCCGTGCGCGGCGATGAGAAGCTGACGAAGGGAACGTGGTGCGCGTATGCCGCCGAAGCCAACGGCAAGCCCGTCACGGCCGTCATGTTCGACCATCCCAACAACCCTCGCGAAGTCCTCTGGTTCACCATGTCCGCGCCGTTCGCCTACATGTCGGCGACGATGAACCTGCACAGGGAAGTGCTGCCCGTGAACGCCG
>JAPLOD010000438.1 GCA_026692735.1 Planctomycetota bacterium
CGCGCCGGGCCTGAGCGGCGTAGCGTGCGAGCAGATCGTCAATCCGGAACTTCGTGTTGCCGATCAGGTATGAGTGCACGGTGTTGTTGAAGTTCCTGTACCAGTGCTTCGGAATGCCCTTCCTGCCGATGGTCGCGCCGCAGATCGAACCGGCCGTGGCCGCGGTGCAGTCGGTGTCCATGCCCATGGCGACCGTCTCGCCGATCACGCGCGTGAAGTCCTTCCTGCCGATGGTCAGGCCCCAGATCGTCAGGCACGCGTTGTTGATGGTGTGAACGCGGTGCATCCCGGCGAACTTCTTCTCCATGGCCGCGCGCGCCTGCTTGTAGTTCCTGATTTTCGGCGCGGCGCTCAACGCCCACTTCACGGCCTTGGCCAGAGCGCACTCCTTCGGGATCTCGGTCAGTCCGATCCTCAGCGCTTCAAGCGGATCGCTCACGGCGAACCCCGCGGCAATCGCCGCCGCGAAGAACATCTCGCCGTAGACGCCCTGCCTGCGGTGGCTGATGTACGCGTCGTGGTAAGCCATGGCGGCGGCCTTCTCGGGCCAGCCCGGCGCCATGTAGCCCCACGGATCGGCACGGATGTCCGCGCCGATCCATTCGCAGAACGGGTTGTCCGTCGCGCCGGCCTTCAACGCGGGCACGCCTTTCTTCAGGTTCTTCAGAGCGACGTCTTCGGCGGTGCAGGCGTAAGGCAGGTGCCGCAGCCACGCTTCGCCCACGTTCTCCACGGTGAAATTCGGCCCGAAGTCCTCAACGATCAGCAACCCCAGCAGCGTGTAGGTGATGTCGTCGTCCACGGGCACGCCGTGCAGCTTGGAGCGCGTGTAGGCGTCGCAGCGGCTGACGGAATAGCGCAGGTGGTGCGGGTTCGTGATGCGGCTCCAGTAATCCCGCGGCGGGAAGGGGTCGCCGATCTCCTTGGCCCACTTCTCCATGTTCTCGACGAGCCAGAACTCCACCGGCGCGCCCAGTGTGCAGCCTGCCATGCGGCCCAGGAATGCGCCTGGCAGCCGCTCCGCGTACGCCGCCGCATCCATCTGCGCCCACAGCTTGCGCGGACCGTTCGGCCGCTGCGCCTGGATGGCGTTCAGGCTGTTGGGTTCCTTCGCCGCCAGAGCTTTGTCTATGGGCCGGGCTTTGACGTTCCTGAGCGCCGTGCGCAGGGCCTTTTCCGCGCCGGCGAGGATCGGTTCGAGGCCCTTCGCGCCGTATTCGTGCTGCAACTGCGTGTACACGCCGATGTCGTGGACAAGGCGGCCCAGGTCAGGGACTTTCGGGTATGGCATGAACGGTGCCCTCCTTTGATCTGCGCCCGCAAGCGGCGGCTCCGAGATGCAAGCGAACGTGTGTGGTGAATAATGCCGCGTGCGTGCGGCGATGCGAGTGCAGGATGGGTTACACCATCTGGTTGAACTGCTCGACCGTGATCTCCATGTCGGCGATGATCCGTCGGAGCGTGCCCGTGGGGACCGTACGTCCGCCTCCATGGAAGGCAATCACGACGTTCTTGCCGCTGGGATGCTTGTACACGCGATGCGAGCCGCGTTGATGCAGGAGCACGAAACCAAGCCGCAACGCGACGCGCTCCACTTCGGGGGGCCGCGAAGGCGTAGGTTTCACGGAATGGCCACCTCGACCTCGCGCTTGCCTACTTCGCGCGGCACGGGTGCTTTTTCCTTGGCGAGGGCCTCGAGGTATGCCTGGATGGCCTCTTGGGCGTTGCGATAGGCCTCTTCCTCCGTAGCGCCCCACGTGTGGCAACCGGGCAGCGCAGGAACCGTCGCGTTAAAGACAGGCTCGTCTTCGTCCTCTGTCAGCACAACCGTGTAGGTCATACGTCACCCCGCTTCCTCGACACCCATCATACCGCGCGACCCCATCGCTGCGCAAGGCAACTGTCCGCGCGCTGAAATCCGAGGGACCGCGGCAGCAACGGTGCCAACAGTCCGGCACTGCGGCCAGCCCCGCTGGGAGTGGCCACCTGGCGACATTGCCGGCCCGTTTCCTACCGCTTCGTGAAGCCTTGCACCAGGAACTCCGGGTCTCGGACGGGGAACCACACCGGGTAACGCGCCAGGAATGCCGGCGTGAACGGTGGCGTGATCCTGGCGATCTCCGCGCAGTTCAGACGACAGAGCATCTCCGCGTAGTGGTCGGCGGTCCGCACGAAGACCGGGACCTGCACGCCCTTCCTGACCTCCATGATCCCTTTGGCGGGATATGTCGCGGAGTCGAAGCTGTGGAAGAGCCTGCCCTGCTCGGCAAGCCCGGCAGTGAAGGCCGGGTTGAACACGGCAAACACCAGTGTCCCGGAAGGTTGCAGCATGCCTACCAGCCTGGACAACACGCCCTCGATGTCACCGACGAACTGGAAGACCATGATGGCAGTCACCACGTCGAAGCGCTTTGCGCCGCCCCAGAGTTGCTCTGGAGTCAGCAAGGTGACCTGTGCGGGAATCCTCCGCGAGGCGGCTTCGAGCATTCCCGGCGAGGAATCCACCCCCCACACCCGGTTGCCCAACGAATGAAGATGGCGGCAGAAATCCCCGGCTCCGCAACCGAAGTCCAGGACATCCAGGTTGTCGGTTCGCCCGAATGCGATCTGCATGGTATGGAGGATCGGGGGCCAGCCGAGCAGGATATTATCGGCGGCCCCTTTGGGAATCCCATCCTCCGTGGCCCCACCCGTAAACAGGCCAACCAGCTCGCCCCATGCATCGGCTTTGTCCATCGTTCCCCTCACATGACGACACGTGGGACAAGCCCTCTGCGCCCGGACCTCAGGCCTGTCATGGATAAGCAGGCGGGAAGCATAGTTGATGGTTCAGCTTCGTCAACCGGCCGCTAGCGATTGAGAGCCCGTTGCGCTGCATGCCGGCACGAATGAGAACGGCGAGGCGGGCAAATGTCATCTCTCACCCCGCTTCCTCGACACCGATCATACCGCGCGGCCCCAGCGCTGCGCGATGCTGTCGGGCAAGCGTTCCAGCTTACCCGCGGGGCCGTATGGAGGAAAGCGGCGTCATGGTACCGCCTGCAAGTCCGGGGATGCACGCCAACGCCACCACCTTTGCCGTTGACCATTGCCAGGAAGAGGAAAGGGGGTAGCATGGGGTCGTCCTCAATGGAACCGCAGATGAACACAGAGAAACGCAGATTGACGCGAAAGGGGAAGCGGGCGGGCGGCCACGAACGAGACGTTCGTGGTACCACGGGCGTCCCGCCCGTGGTGGCGGAGCCGGAGGCGGCGTATGGCGAGCGGGAAACGTCCGAGCCGCGACCGGCAGGGAGCGGACCGCTTGCTGACGCGCGCGGCTCGGAGGCACACGGCAAGCCGTCGTCGCTGGTGGATACGCGGGTCATTTATTGCGGCGACAATGTGGAGCAACTCAAGAAGCTGCCGGACGGGTGCGTGGACCTGATCTACATTGACCCGCCGTTCAACAGCAACCGGAACTACGAAGTCTTCTGGGGCGAGACGAAGGAGAAGCGGGCGTTCGACGACCGCCACGCCAGCACGCAGGCGTACATCGAGTTCATGCGCCCGCGCTGCCAGGAACTCGCCCGCGTGCTCAAGAAGACGGGCAGCTTCTACTACCACTGCGACTGGCACGCCTCCCATTACGTGAAGGTGATGCTGGATGGGATATTGGGCGAGAACAGTTTCCAGAACGAGATCGTTTGGAAACGCACGAACGCCAAGGGTTTGGCGTTCAAAGGCTTTGCGAATAATCACGACACGATCTTCTACTACGGGAATGGCGATGAGGTGACATGGAATCGCCCCTTCACCGAGTATGACCCCGACTACATTGAGAAGTTCTACCGATTCGTTGAGGAAGGAACCGGCCGCCGCTATCGCCTAAGCGACCTGACAAACCCGAACCCGGATCGCCCGAACCTGACCTACGAATGGAAGGGCCATAAGCGCGTTTGGCGATGGACTAAAGAACGAATGGAGGAGGCCGACAAGCACGGGATAATCCATTATTCATCGACCGGCCTCGCCTGTCAGAAGCGATACCTGGACGAGATGCACGGACAGCCGGTTGACACGGTTTGGGATGACATTCCGCCAATTCAGGCGCAGGCGAATGAGCGTCTCGGCTACCCAACACAGAAGCCACTCGCGCTTCTTGAGCGCATCCTGAAGGCCAGCAGCAACGAGAACGACATTGTGCTGGATGCCTTCTGCGGGTGCGGGACGGCGCTGGTGGCGGCGGAGCACCTGAAGCGGCAATGGATCGGGATTGACGTGTCGCCGACGGCCTGCCGCGTGATGGCCAAGCGGCTGCGCGACGTGTGCAAGATCAGGGAAGACGAGAAGCTGTGGCGGATCGGGCGCGGCTTCGTGGTGCGCGACCTGCCGTGGAGCGAGAACAAGCTGCGCGAGCTTCCGCACTTCGAGTTCGAGAACTGGGCGGTCATCGCGCTGGGCGGCATCCCCAACAAGACCAAAGTCGGCGACATGGGGATTGACGGGCGCATCTATCCCGTCTCCGCCACTCCGAAGAAGGCCGGCAAGGGCGAACTGGGCTTCATGGACGAGTGGTATCCGATCCAGGTGAAGCAGAAGGAGAAGGCCGGGCGGCCGGATATTGATTCCTTCGAGGCCGTGATGGCGCGTGAGGACAGGAAGAAGGGGTTCTTTGTGTCCTTCGACTACAGCAGCGACGCTCTGACGGAAGTGGACGCGTTCTTCCGCAAGAGCGGGAAGGTGATAATCCCTCTGACGGTGAAGGAGATATTGGAGGAACGGCTGGCGAAGAAGCTGGCGTGAGGCTGGTGCGGTGTTGTATAGGGAGGAACACGATGGCCAGTTTTCGGTTGAGATCCATCAAGTTCAAAGGGATTTGGCTCCATAGTACCGTTGTCCTGTGGACAAGGCACGGCGCAAACAAGAGGCGGGGCGATACGCTGATCTACGTCGGTCCGGCGATAGCAGCAAAACAGTTGGAGAAAGACGATGTTGGGGACCTTGAGTACGTTCTGGAAGGTGATGGCGGAGGAACTGGCTCCATGCGCTTTACAAATGTCATATTCCATGAACGAGATGAGAAAGGGTGTTTGAACTTCTTCTTGTCGGCACAGGGCTCATGCACGCCCACCGCCTAGTGGCGGCGAGACGCGACCGTAAGGGGCGGACCGCTTGCTGACGCGCGCGGCTCGGATTCGCTGCGGATTCCTCTTGCATGCGCTGTGCCGTGTGGTAGGGTTCTATTTGGTTGGTTCGACACATATACAGCCCGGCTCGTCTCGACGAGGCGACGGGCGAAACCGGACCGGCCCACCGCAGGTTACAGGTTACAGGTTTCATGTTACAAGGTAACGGCACGGGGAGCTTGTGAGCCCGCGGTCGTTACGGTGAGCAGGCCGGATGCCTGCGGTACAGTTACGGTCATGCACCTGCGTTTTCATTGCTCCCGTTTTCGCGCTTCACCGTCCATTGTTCGCGGTTTACATTGTACGCGTTGCGTGTCGCGTATTACCTTTCACGCAGGGCTTCGTTGTTCGATGGGCGGACGAGAGTGGCTCAGGACGCCATGAACAGGCAACGGTACCGGGACTTCCTGCTGTTCGTGGGGCCGCCGCTGCTGGTCTACGGCGTGTTCTGTCTCTATCCCACCGTGGCGGGGATTATCGGCGCCTTCACGGAGTGGGACGGGTACAGCCAGACGCAGCGCTTCACGGGGCTTGCGAACTTCCGCAAGATGGCCGCCGACGACGTCTTCTGGACGGCCCTGCAGAACAACCTCTTCCTCGTCGCCGTTCCGGGCATCATGCTGCTGGCGCTCGGACTGTACTTCTCGAGCGCGCTGCGGGACGAGCGCACGCCGGGACGCCGCGTCTTCCAGTTCACGTACCTGTTCCCGAACATACTGGCGGGCGTGGTGGTGGCGACGCTCTGGTCGTTCGTCTACAGCCCGTCGTTCGGCGTGGTGAAGGGCACCCTCGAGGCGCTGCACAACGCGCTGCGGTTCGTGCGCCTCGATTTCGTCGCGAACGCACTGTCGCTCAAGGAACTGTCCCGCCAGGCATGGCTGGAGCCCCAGTACTTCATGCGCGCGCTGGTCCCCATGCTGGTCTGGGCCGGCACCGGCTTCTTCGTCGTCCTCTTCCTGGCCGGCATGCAGAATATCCCGCGAGACCTGTACGAAGCCGCGCGCCTGGACGGCGCGAACGAATGGCAGGTGTTCCGCCACGTCACCTGGCCGGGACTGTCGCCGATCATGCTGGCCGCCGTCACGTTCGTGATCATCGGAGGCATGAAGACGTTCGACTGCATCTGGGTGATGACCCAGCAGCACGTGCCGGACAGGAACCAGGTGCTGGCCACGTACGTGTACCAGCAGGCGTTCTCGGAAGCCCGCATGGGCTACGGCACCGCCGTGGCGCTGGTGCTGCTGTTCGTCACGCTGGGATTCGTCCTGGTGGCTCACAGGATGATGAGGAGGTAGCGCGAGCGAGGGTCCACGGGCGAGGACGCCCGTGGTACCACGAACGTCTCGTTCGTGGACGCCCGTGCCACCGGGTCGCGCTGTAGGGGAGAGGCCGTGACGCGGAAGCTGCTCAGAGCACTGGTGTTCGTCAGCCTCGCCTTCTGGTTCCTGCTGGTGGTCGTGCCCGTGGTCTGGCTGGTCTACAGCTCCTTCAAGACCAACGAGGCCATCTTCGCCGACCCCTGGCGCCCGCCGCTCTCGCCCGCGGAGGTCAGCGTGGACAACTACGCGCGCGCCTGGAGCAAGAGCCATGTCGGCGGGTACTTCCTCAACTCCGTTGTCACCGTCAGCAGCGCGCTGTTCGGGACGCTGCTGCTCTCGGCCATGGCGGCCTACGGTCTGGCGCGGCTCCGCGTCAAGGGACGGCGCGTGATCTACTACCTGTTCGTCGCGGGGATGATCGTCCCGACCGCTCTGACTCTGGCGCCGCTCTTCGAACTGCTGCGCTCGCTGTCGCTGCTGAATTCGCTCACCGGTCTCGCGCTTGTGTATGTCGCCTTCAGCATCCCGTTCAGCCTGCTGATGCTGTACGGCTTCTTCTCCTCGCTGCCCGAGGAGGTGCGCGAGGCCGCCATCGTGGACGGCGCGACTGAATGGCAGACGTTCTGGCACGTCTTCCTGCCCATGGCCCGTCCCGGGCTTGTCACGGTCGCCATCTTCAACTTCCTGGGCCTGTGGAACGAGTACCTGCTGGCCCTCGTCACCCTGATCGAACCGGAGAAGCAGACGCTGCAGTTGGGCATTGCCAACATGGTGGTCTCGATGAACTACCGCAGTGACTGGGGGACCTTGCTGGCGACGATGGTCCTGGCCATGCTGCCTGTGCTGGTCCTGTACGCGGCGCTCCACAAGCGCGTCGTTGAGGGGATGATCCTGGGAGCGGTCAAGGGATGAAACGGAACTCCAGCGCCGGTATCCTGCTTGTCCTGGTCATCGCCTCGGCGGCGGCGCTCGTCTACGTGGACTTCCGTGCGACGAGCCGCGCGGGCGACACGCGCGAGGTCCTCGACATCATGTACTTCCACGGCGGGTACGGCGTGGAGTTCATCGAGGACGTCGGCCGCGAGTTCGAGCAACTGCACCCGGACGTGCGCGTGAAAATCTGGGCCAGTCCCCGCATCGCCGAGAAGATCCGCCTCCGGCTCCTCTCCGGCGATCCGCCTGATATCGCCTTCCCCGGCTGGGGCCTGGACGCGGACCGCGTCATTGAGGCCGGCCTGCTCTATGACCTGCAGCCGGACCTGGACAAGCCGTCGTATGCTGTAGGACAATTTGCCAAATTGTCCGCTCGTGGTAAGGAGCCCTGGGAGAAGGACTTCTACCCGGGGATCCTGGACAGATACCGCTTCGGCCGGCGCACCTACGCGATTCCCGTGTTCTACGGCACCAGCGTGTTCTGGTACAACAAGGACATGTTCGAGAAACACGGCTGGAAGCCGCCGGCGACGTGGGATGAGTTCGTCAGCCTCTGTGCGCGGATCAAGGCTGAAGGTATCGCGCCGATCGCACTCCAGGGGCGCTACATCGGTTACCTGGGCGGTGTCTTTCTCAGCCTTCTCGACAAAACTGAAGAGCCCGGTTTCGTGGAATCCGCTAACATGCTCACGCCGGGCTGCTGGTCGCGGCCGTCCGTGGTGGAGGCCGCGCGGCGCATACAGGACCTCTTCACGCAGGGCTACTTCCAGCCGGGCTGTCTCGGGATGTCGCACACGGAGGCGCAGATGGAGTTCCTGCAGGGCCGCGCGGCCATGGTATGGTGCGGCACGTGGTTCAGCAGCGAAATGCGGGAGGTCATCCCCAAGGGGTTCCACTACGCCTGCTTCGGCGCGCCGGTGGTCGAGGGCGGGAAAGGCGACCAGACGATGCTGGAGGTATTCTCGGAGCACGCCTTCGTGTGCGCGGGATCCAAGCATCCAGCGCTCGCCGTGGAGTTCCTGCGGTTCATGTGCTCGCCGAAGGTTGCCGCCAAGTTCGTGACGGGCCGCGAAGCCTTGACCAGCATTCGTGAGGCCAACGAGGACGCGCCGGACAGCCTGAAGCCGGTCGTTGATCTCCTGCGGCGCGCGCGGTCCTTCCGTTCCCCGACGCCTCACGGCAACCCCTATCCCAGTTGGGAGTTCGTCTTCAACAGCGGCCTCACCGACCTCGTCACGCGCCCCGCGGGCGGGGACAGGTTCCTGCTGACACCCGAACAGTTCGCCGAGCAACTCGAACGCAAGGCTGAGGGACTCCGACGGGAGAAGGCGGGGAGATGAAGACCACGCATTGAATGGGAGGTAGCCATGGCCAGGAACCTTCTCGTGCCGGTGCTGTTGTGGAGCGCGCTGGCGTTCTGTCCGTTCGCGCATGGGCAGAGCGCACCCGGGCAGGCGTCTCCTCCGGCGCCCGCCAAGCCCGTTGTGACGCCGGACATGGTCGGTGTCAGGACAATGAAGCTTGCCGAGCCTGGCCTCAACCACCAGTGGTGTCCCGTCATCGTGGCCAACGACCCCAAAGGCGGGCTCTGGATCGCCTGGCCGCTGGGCGCGCCTGGAACCGGCTCCAACATCCAGCACCTGAATGACGAACTGCTGCCCGACAGGGAGCAGATCAAGCTGCCCGGTAGCAGAGTCGTGGGCATGTACGGGCACGACGACGGCAGCCTCGTGTACACGTGGTGGGACAGCCGGGTGAACGCGGAGTTCGGCGTGGAGCTGTACATCAAACGGGTCGCGACCGACGGCAAGGTGCTGTTCGACACGAAGTTCCGCGGCGACCCTGGCGCGGGTCTTGAGTACCCCCAGCGGCCGGTCGGAATCTGGGGCCACCCCAATTGGCAGGGCGCCACCATACCGATCGCGTGCAACGGCAAGCAATACGGCCTGTTCTATGTGATCCTGCAGAAGTTTCCCGAGCCGTCGTGCCATACGGGCGACGAGTTCGTGGCGGTCAACCTCAACGGTCAGGTGGACGACAAGTCGCGCTCCACGTGGAACGCCAGCCACAGCTTCTGGATGTCCTGCGTTGCCGGCCGTGATGGCCACTTCTACGGCATCACCTATGCCGACCCGTGGCCGTACTCCGCCGTGCGCATGGGCAGGTACGGAAAGAAGCCGGTGAAGCAGGACATGCTGTTCCCGCGCAAGCCGCACGGCATGGCGACGCGGATAAGCGCAGCATTTACGCTCGAAAGCGGATTCGGAATGGCTGTCGCGTCGTCCATTCCACCGGAGATCGAAGACCTCAAGGCGTACGACGAAGAACTCTACAAGAGCAAGGTCAAAGGTCCCGGTTCGTACCCGGTCCTCTTGCGGTTTGATGAGACCGGCGAGAAGGCACGGGCCACCTACCTCACCCCGGAGCCCATCAATGACCTCGTCGTCTCGGGCGGCAGGCTCGGCAAGGACCACGCTGCGGTACTGTGGGGGCATGGCACAGTCGGCGACAAGGGAAGTTTCTTCGGCGTATACCCCGTCCAGTTGACGGTCGTGAACGCCGCGGGAGAGGTCCTGCAGGCCCCCATTGAGGTCAAGGCGCCGCTCACCTGGCAAAGCGACGCGGCGACGCTCAGCAACGGCGACCTCGTCTGGGGCGGCATCTGCGACGACTGGACGCCCGTGGACGATCCGAAGAAGCTGTACATTGTTCGAGTGCGCTGCGACGGCGTCAACCCCAAGACGGCCAAGCCTGCGGTCGCGGCTGCGCCCAAAGCCGCGGTTCCGCCGCCGCCCAAGATTGACGAAGCCAAGCTGGCCGAGTGGGATGACAGACTGCGACAGAAGACCGCGGCGGCGCTGAAGGCCGGCCGCCGCGTGGTCACGTTCCTGCGGCCGCTCGGCAAAGGCGCCGAAGAGGAACTCCCGGTCGCCGCGATTGACGACAAGAGCATCATGGTTGTGGTTCAGGGCAACCAGATGCCTGTGAAATGGAAGCAGCTTTCCCACGGCGAACGCGCGGCGTTGGCCAAGGCGCTCGCCACCGACGAGGACGGGGAAGCGTTGCTGCTCGCCGGCATCTTCTACCACGCCGCGGGCAACCGCGACGAGGCCGAACGGTTTCTCGCCAAGGCGTCCCTGAAAGACGCGGCGGCTGTCCGGAATGCCAAGCAGGCCCTCGGGCTGGACAAACAGTAGCGCGTGGTGTCCGCATCGCTGCGACCGCGCGCAAACCGCAACCGGCGAGGAATTGGGAGCACCCATGGTCACGAATGTCCTCCTGCCCGCAGTGCTGGTGAGCCTGTTGCTGCTCACGGTCGGCGCCACCGCCGCCCAGGATGAGAGCAGCCTGAACCTCGTCCCCTGGCCCCAAGCGCTCAAGGTGGACGCGGGGACGATGAGCCTCACGCCGCAAAGCCGCATTGTGGCAGGCGACGCCGCGCTGGAGCCGCTCGCCAGGGTCCTCGCCGACGAGATCGCGCTGGCGACGGGCATCCGTCTTGCGGCCGCCAGCGGCCAGCCGGCAGCCGGCGACATTGCGCTGTCCATTGATCGGGCGCTGAAGGACGAGGCCCACAAGGTCACCGTGACGGACAAGGCCACGGTGCAGGGAGGCAGCTACGGCGCGGTGGCTCTGGGCACGGTGACGCTCCTCCAGGCTCTGGACGCCAGAGACGGCAAGGTGTCCATCCCCTGCCTGGCGGTGACGGACGAACCGAAGACGGCATTCCGCGGGTTGCTGGTTGACGTGGCCCGCAGGTACCACTCGATCGAGAACCTTAAGCAAATGGCGCAGCTCTGCCGCCTCTACAAGATCCGCTACCTGCAACTGCACCTGACCGACGACCAGTCGTTCACGTTCCCATCGAAGACCTATCCGCAACTGGCCACGAAGAACCAGCACGGCGGCAAGACCTACACGCTCGACGAACTCAAGGACCTGGTCGCGTACGCCGACGCCCGGAACGTGACCATCATCCCCGAGTACGAAGTTCCCGGCCACTCGGCGGCCGCCAACCGCGCCATGCCCGACCTCTTCGTCATCAGGGGCACCAAGCCCTATGAGCATCACGCGTCCATCAACTTCGCCAAGGACGAGGTGCTGCAGGCCGTCGCTACGATCGTCGGCGAGATGTGCGAGGTCTTTAAGTCCTCGCCGTACTTCCATATCGGCGGCGACGAGGCCGACCTCGCGCTGGCCAACCAGAACGAAGACTTCAAGGCTGCCTTCAAGAAGCACAACCTGCCGAATCAGCACCAGCTCTACCGCAAGTTCGTCGTGGACATGAACGAGATCGTGAAGAAGAACGGCAAGCAGACCATCGTCTGGGAAGGCTTCGGCCGCGAAGCGAATTCCCCTGTGAAGATCCCCAACGACATCATCGTGATGGCATACGAGATCCGTTTCTACATGCCCAACGACCTCGTCAAGGACGGCTACAAGGTGGTCAACGCCTCCTGGACTCCGCTCTATGTCGTCAACACCGGCCGCCCGCCCGCGGAAATCTACGCCTGGCAGCTCCGGCAGTTCAAACCCTTCGGTGCGAAGCCGGCGGATCAGGGCGTCATCGTGCCGCCGGCGGGCGAAGTCTTCGGGGCAGAGATGTGCGCGTGGGAGCAACCCGAGGTCCTGGAGCTGCCCAACGAGCGCCTGCGCCTGCCCGCGATGTCCGAGCGGATTTGGAACCCGGCGGCGGGCAAGACCTGCAAGGACTTCGAGCGGCGGCTGGCGGCCACCGATCGCCTGCTCGACCTGCTCGTCCACAACTTCACGGTCCAGTGTGACGGACTGGCCAACCTCGGAGACTGCCGCTTCGACAAGCCGCTGGCGCTCACGGTGGCCGCCGCGCCGGCATTGAAGGGCGCGACAGTCCGCTTCACGGTGGATGGCAAGGAACCGGCGGCCAACTCGCCGGCCTGCGCGGAACCCATCCGCATCGCGACGACCACGGACTTCAAGGCGCGGGCCTTTGACGCCGATGGCAAGCCGCTCGGTTACCCGCGCTGGACCAGGTATGAGTTCCAGCCGATCAGCGCCGATGCGCAGCCGCTCCTGCCCAACGACCGCTTCTGCGAGCCGCTCACGCTGACGCTGAAGTCCACCGCGCCCGGCGAGATTCGCTACACCCTCGACGGCAAGGACCCAACGGCCAACTCGCCCGCCTGCACCGCGCCGCTCAAGATCGAGAAGTCCACGACGGTGAAGGCGGCCCTCTTTGCCGCTGGCAAGCGGCAGGGCGAGATCTGGGGACGCGCCTACGCGTTCGTGAACTACGAGAAGAACCTCACGACGGGCAAGCCGGTGACCGCGTCGGGCGTTGAGGCCGGTTGCGGCGCCGAGAACGCCGTGGACGGCATCGTGGACCTGAATGCCGCCTGGTGGGCTGGCCCCTATCCGCAGTGGCTCCAGGTGGACCTTGAGAAGGCCTGCAAGCTGAACCGCGTGCACGTCTTCCCCTACTGGGGCGGCGGCCGATACTACCAATACACGGTGGAAGCCTCGCTGGACGCCAAGACGTGGACTCAGGTTGTGGACGCCAGCAAGAACACCAAGCCGTCCACGCCCGAGGGATTCGCCCATGACTTCGCGCCGACGGAAGCCCGCTACCTGCGCCTGAACATGCTCAAGAACAGCGCGAACCAGGGCGTGCATGTCGTCGAATTCCGTGCCTACAGCGCCGACGCCAAGTGACACCATCCCCGTCGCCCGTGTCCGGCAACCGTTCACCCTCTCCCCCCTGTAGCGCAATTTGGCAAATTGCGCCACGAGGGAGAGGGTGGCGCGCTGAAAGCGCGCCGGGTGAGGGGGTGCCGCAGGGCGGCGGCTTGCCTCCGCTTCACCCCGTTGCCTCAACCTGAAACCTGTAACCACTCCGTCCTTGCCGGATATTGGGTGGCATTTGCCGGGTTGTTCCTGTACCAAGTAAGGACTCAGCAACGAGGGGAACATGACCATGCGAAACCTGCGCTGGTGTCTCGTCGTGATGCTCTTCCTGGCCGGACTTGCGCCGTGCGCCGAGGACCTCGTCATCGCCGACGGCGGAAAGACGACGGCGACCATCGTCGTCTCCGCTCAGGCTGGCGTGTGGGAGAAGCAGGCCGCCGCCGACCTCGCGCGCTGCATCGAACTGATGACCGGCGCGAAGGTCCCCGTGGCCAACGCGCCGGGCAATGGGCCGGCGCTCTTCGTCGGCGCCGCGGCGCTTGAGGCTGAGCCGGCGCTGAAGCAGGCGCTCGCCGCCGTCGCCAAGAAGAACCCGGTCGTCCGTGCCGATGCCATCGTGATGCGCCGCACCGGCAACCGCGTGTACCTCGCTGGCGCCAATGACGACTCGCATTACTTCGCGGTGGCGCAGCTCCTGCAGGACTGGGGCTGCCGCTGGTACCTGCCCACCGATTTCGGCGAGTGCGTTCCCGAACAGCCGAAGCTGACCATCGGCGCGCTCGACCGCGCCTGCGCGCCGCCGTTTGAGGTCCGCCACTACTGGCTGAGTTGGAACGGCGATGCGACCGGCGCAAAGGAATTCCGGCGCCGCAACTTCATGACCGAGACCAGCATGGCGGGCATGGGCCACGCGCTCGGTTCGTACACGAAGAAACTCATCCCCGCGGGCAAGAGCATGTTCAACGTGCCGCTGGCGGAAGAGACGACCGCGAAGGAAGTCGCCGCGCAGATTGATGCCGGGTACGCCAAGGGCGTCGAAGGCATCTCGCTGGCCATCGAGGACGGCAACTACACGAGCGATTCGGCGCGCGACAAGGAACTGCAGGCGGGCCTCTACGACAAGTACGCCCTCCAGCCGTCCAACACCGACGCCATGATGACGCTCTACAACAGCGTGGCGAAGGTGCTCCGCGCCAAGTACCCGAACAGCAAGACGTTGATCGGCGGCATGGCCTACGCCAACGTCACGATTCCGCCGCAGCGTGTCTTGACCGTAGAGCCCAACATCGTGATGTGGCTGGCGCCGATTGACATTGACCCCAACCACGGCATGGACGATCCGAACTCGCCGCCGCGCCAGGAATACCGCGAGATGCTCTATCGCTGGGCGCAGCTCGCCGAAGGCCGCCTCATCATCTACGACTACGATCAGGGCCAGCTCGTGTGGCGCGACATCCCCAACCCGTCGCACTTCGCGTTTGCGCAGGACGTGAAGCACTACCGCAAAGCGGGCATCCTCGGTATCGGCACCGAGAGCCGCGGCGCGATGGCCACCACGTTCCTCAATCTGTTCTTCCGCGGGCAACTGATGTGGAACCCCGACGCGGACGTGAAGGCCCTGCTCGCTGAGTTCTACCCGAAGTTCTACGGCCCCGCCGCCGCGCCGATGGCCGAATACTGGAATGCGATCTTCGCCGCGTGGGAGAAGAGCATCGTCACCGAGCACGAGTACTTCTGTGCGCCGGCGATCTACACGCCCGAGCTCGTGGCCTTGCTGAAGGGGAAACTCGCTGAGGCGCAGAAAGCCGTCGAGCCGCTGCGCGGCAAAGCCAACGCGTCGCGCAACGAGAAGCTCTATCTCGACCGGATGCGCTTCACAGAACTCGGCTTCGAAGTGCTCGACAGCTACATGGCGATGGTGCGCGCGGCCGCCGGCGAGGTTGACTACAAGACTGCCGTGGCGGCCGGCGACCGCGGCCTGGCGGCGCGCGAGAAGCTGACCGTGATGAACGGGACGTTCACGACCTACAAGAACATCGGCGAGAACGGTCCGGCGTGGTGGCCCGGCGAAGTGCAGCACATGCGCGAACTGCTCGCCCTGACCGACGGCACCAAGGGCGCCCTCATCGCCAAGACGCCGCTCGAGTGGGCCTTCCGCCGCGACCCGCACGACACCGGCCTGGCGCGCGGCTGGGCGTATCAGAACGCCGACCTCGAACTCTGGAATGCGAAGGGCAAGAACCTGTCGCCCGACGAACGCAAGGATTATCCCGATGCGTGGGAGGTACTACGCTCCGATCTCTATGTACAGAGCCAGGGCGTGCGGCATCCCGATCGGCAAAGCTACACCGGTCACTACTGGTACCAGACTGCGCTGGAGCTGAAGGCCGACGAGACCGGCGGCAAAGTCCATCTCATGCTTCCCGGCCTCTTCAACGAATGCTGGCTCTATGTCAACGGCGAGCTCGCCGGCTACCGCCCGTTTCCTGAACCGTGGTGGAGGAACGACTACAAGTTCCAGTGGGACGTGGATGTCGCAGGCTCGCTCAAGCCGGGGCGCAACACCATTACGCTGCGCGGCTTCAATCCGCACCACTTCGGCGGCATGTTCCGCCGCCCGTTCCTGTACCGCGCGGCGGGGCCGTGAAGTGTCGTGTGCACACCGGCGAACGTGGTGTCCGGGACAGAGTGACGCGTTGTTGGGTGCCCATGGCGGGTGGCCCTCTATGGAATCCGCCTCACAGGTTGCGGCCCCAACCCGGGAGTCACCTCATCAACGTCTCCTGCATCTGCGTCTGGAGGGAGCGGATCAGCCTCCGACCACACCGTTGCCAACTGCTCGACCGTGACGTGTCTTGTCCGAAAGGCGTGCCAATCGAAAGAAGGGTCTTGAAGGAGCATCGCGACCAATGCCTCATCGTTCGGTGTCGATCTTCGTCCGTGCTCCGTCAGGATGCGTCGGCGGAGCCCCCCGGAAGCAGCGCGAATCTGAGCCATCTGTGCCATGTTCATGAGAAGGAGTTGTCCCCTGTGCCAGAGACAGGCGAACCCTTCGTCCACAATCAGAAAAGTCATGAGCGTGCTCCTTTCTTCACCGCAGTCTCAAGATTTGCTGTCCATGTCGCCACCCCCTCCGGGATACGGAACAGCAGCAGAGGAATTGCCCCACGAGGCGCCAGCGCAACCGTGAGCGGGCGCGTTCTGTTCGCCGCGTTCAGGGAAGAGTTCCTGCACCTTCGGCTCCCAGCCCGTGGGCCTCGGTCACCCGCGTCCCCAATACTCCCGGGCGGCCCAAACACTGATAGATGAAACGTGCTACGTCAGGTTCCTCGCGTTCAAGGTTCAACCGCCGGAGGTCCAATGGGCTGATCGCGTTCCGTTTGTTGCCTACGCTCTCCTTCAGCACCTCAACCGCTAGGTGGCCAAGAGCCGGCTGAAAACTTCCGCCATAATGCGCGATCCTCCAGATGCACTGGTCATCCGTGTAACGCGGCGCTGCAAATCGCCTCGATGGATTGCGGCACGCTTTGTTGCGACATCCCCACCTCTCAGCCGGTTCTGCTGATGGACGTAGGAATATTGCAGTTCTTCCACAGTGCGGGCAGCGTGGCCGCCGCTTGGTATCTGGGTATTCTTTAATGCGCTGGATCTGTGCTGCTCCCAGCAAGCGACCTTTGCCCTGAATCAGAACTATGTCTTGGATGCGAAGCTTCGACGAGTTTGCCACACTGTTGTCGTATGAAAAGTGCTCGCCGAGAACGTCTCGGTAAGGATGCGGAACACTCGACGTTTCCGCAACGTCAACGGTAATCACGCGCCAGATCGCCACTGTCGTCCCCTCCGAAATCGTACGTAAGATCCCGATTGTGGCATTCCGCACACTGCATGATCAGTGCAGCACATCTTCAAAACGCCGGTTCTCTGGGGCGGCCGTCATGCGCCGGAGCGCGAGCCGTACTGGCGTCGCCGCCAAGGGCTTTCCTGCGCAATCAACGCCGTTTCCCGCCCCGCTTAGCGAACGTGCCCCGTACGTATCGCTTGCTTCCGTTGCGAAGCGTTCGCGTGTGGCCCCGGCGCCACCTGCCGATTGAGTTTCCCTTGGCCATGACACTCCCCCTATCCAAGTCAAAATCCTCCGGCGCCTTGCCCTTGACGGCACCCAGCATCCGGCTCCTGTCGGTGTCCCGGTAGCCTGATCGGAGCGCAGTGCCGACAAGGCCAACGGAGCGGGAACACTTTAGAACCTGTTTACCAACTGCCTATGTCCGTGACCTTCGCTTCTCCGTCCTTTACTTGAACATGGAACAGTTGCTTACTGCGGCTGAACTGCTTTCCCTTCTCTCCCAACCACATCTTGACTGTATACTCAGAGTCGCCGGTCTTTTTGATCTCAGCCTCATTCTGCGATGGCCACTCATAGTTCCCAGGATCAGGAAGGCTTCCTGTAATGGCTTTCGTCGAACGACGACGACAATGATGCCAACCGCAGTTCCGACCAGTTTGCCGATGTACGCCAGGCAACCCTCTCCCTCCTCTCCTTTGCGCTGTGTTGCGCCGGCTTGTGCTCCCGTGTTCATGTAACCTCCTCGCCAGAATGGCTAAGCCGTTTCCGCTACGCCCGCTGGGGGCCTCAAGAGTTGGCGCGTGACGATTTCGTTGTAGGGCTGCGTGCGGCTGGCGTGGTTTACGGCGGATATGGAGGACGATGGAACGGCGGAGAAAAATACGGAGCGCCGGACCAAGCCGCCGCTCCGTAGACCCCGACCAAGGGGTAGAAAAGAACAGCAAACTTGACCGACGCCCCTTGCGGGGCGCGGCACAAGATGCTGCTTCTTTTCTCAAGAGCCTTACGGCTCAGGGTTGGTCGTTTCTACGGAAGCAGTTCCCTGATGCTCGCGCATCTTCAAATTGTCACGACGATGGTTCTTCTATTTCCTCCGATGGTTTTGCAGGTTCAACCGTAACTTCCATTACACTACCCCTCGGACCGGCGCATGTCAACGGTTTCTCCTGGCAGGAGACCATCCGCCACGTGGGGCGCGTGGTGGTGATGCCCTGCGTCACCGGCGAACCGATGGCCTGCGACCTCGACGAGTTCAGCGTGCGCACGTCCTTCGAATAGCCCGATACCCGGAACCCGTTGCCGCCCTTGTGGTGCGGTCTCTTCGTCTGCTATACTGGTGTTCCGCCAATCTGGCGTCACGGGTGAGGAGAGCACCAGGATGTCGCAAGCTGTCGAGAGTAGCCCGCCCGCGCCGGCACTGGCGGCGGCACAGCCCACCCCCGGCACGTACGTCGTGGGCACGCTGCGGTACACCAGGACCGGCCTGTTCTGGGTCTTCATCTGGCTCCTGTGGGGCGACTTCATCTGGACGCTGCTCGACGGGAGCGTGCCGAGCATCCTGCCCTTCAAGCTGAAGGACATGGGGGCCAGCGACACGACCAACCAGGTCCTCAACAAGGCCCTTGGCCTTGCGGTGGCGTGGATCTTCGCTCCCGTTGTCAGCATGCACAGCGACCGCCACCGCGGGCGCTGGGGCCGCCGCATCCCCTATCTGCTGTGGTCTACGCCGTTCGTGGGGCTCTTCCTGATTCTCATCGGCTACTACGATAGCCTCACCAACGTCATCCTTGGCAACGCTGAGTCAGCCTGGTTCATGGGCTATGAGATCAACCGCACGAACCTGTCCCTGCTCGTCTTCGGCGCGCTGCTGATCGGCTACGATTTCGCCAACATCTTTGTCAATACCATCTACTGGTACCTGTTCAACGACGTGGTGCCCGAGCAGTTCCTCTCCCGCTTCTTCGCCCTGTTCCGGATGGTCGGCACCGGCGCCGGCGCGCTCTACAGCGAGTATATCTTCCCGCACTCGCTGGATCATTTCCGTACGGTGTTCGTGGTCGCGGGCATCTGCTACGTCGTCGGCTTTATGGTCATGTGCTTCTTTGTCAAGGAAGGCGAGTACCCGCCGCCCCCGGAGAACGTGGACAAGAAGAAAGGGTTCGTCTCGGCGTGCAAGACGTACGCGAAGGAGTGTTTCACCCATCGGTTCTACTGGTACTTCTTCCTGTCGCAGACCTTCATGTTCATGTCCTGGCAGTCCGGCACCTTCGGTGGCCTGCGAAACCGCGACTCGCTGCACCTGAATATGGAGCAGTTGGGCCGTCTGGGCTTCTGGACCGGCATCGTGAGTCTTATCATCATGTACCCGTCCGCCTGGCTGGCGGACAAGTGGCACCCCGTGCGCGTCTACATCCTCCTCTCGGTCATCCATTTCTTCCAGCCCCTGGTGCAGTGCATCTGGATCTTCACCGACTTCGGCCCCCAGGGGAACCTGTTGGGGCAGTACATTATCTCCGTGGCCATCCTGCCGATTGGCGCGGTACAAGCAGCGGCCGAACTGCCCATGTACATGCGTCTGCTCCCCAAGGACCGCTACGGACAGTTCTGCTCCGCCAACGCCACGATCCGGGCGTTCGCCATGTTGCTCGGCAGTGTGGCGGTGGGTCTGATGATGGACGGCCTGACCCGCTTTCCAGGCGATGACTGGCACTATCGCTACTATGCTGCGTGGACAGTGTTCTGGCAGATACCGGCCATCATCTTCCTGCTGCTCCTCTATAAGGAATGGAAGGCCCGCGGCGGCGACAAGGGCTATACGCCCCCTGAGGCGTGAGCGGGAACGCGTAGCATCGGAGGCACTGTTGCAGGGGGGTGACCATGAGCCGTGTGCGTTTGCTCTCCGCGTTGGCCTGGGTTCTCCGTAGCGCAATTTGCCAAATTGCGCTACCACTGGGGCTCTCGCTCAGCTCCGGTGTGATCCACTGCGGGGAGCCTCCCGCGGCGAAATCGCCGCGGCTGGTGATCAGCCTGGACGGCCAATGGGACTTCGCCACGGACCCGAAAAATGAGGGCGAGGCTCAGAAGTGGTATCTCCCCGAAAACAAGCTGCCGGCGATGCCGCTGCCGGGCTACGCTCCTTCCGCCGACGGCAGGATCGTAGTCCCGGGCATCTGGGACGCTCAGGGCTACGGGACCGAGACCGCCAAGCTCCGGCACAACTTCGTCGGCAAGGGCTGGTATAGGCGACAGGCCACGGCGCCGCAGGCGGAAGGCGGCCGGCGGGTGTTCTTGAGGATCACTGGCGTTCACCGCTATGCCAAGGTCTGGGCGGACGACAGGTATCTCGGCGAGCACATCGGCTATCTGTCCGCGTTCGAGTATGACATCACCGACCGTGCCGCCGGGAAACCGCTCACCATCACCATCCAGGTTGACTCCCGGCAGCGGTGGGATGTGGACGGACTCTTCGGCGCGGGCGACCTCGCGGATTACTTCGATGCCGAATGGGGCGGGATTTGGGGCCACGTGTCCATTGAGGTCCGCCCCGAGACCTGGCTGGACGACCTGTTCGTCCAGCCCAAGGCAACGCCGGCACGATGCGCGGTCAGCGCGGCTGTGCGCGGCAAGCCGCTCCAGGCGGGCAGCCTGCGGCTGGAAATCCTGGATGGTGACGGGAAGCACATCGCCCAGGAAGCGAAGCCGCTGCCCGGTCCGCTGCAGGAAGGCGCGTCGGTCGAACTGGCGGCGGCCGCGCCGCAGGCCGCGCTCTGGACCACTGACACACCGTCGCTCTATCTCGCCCGCCTGTCGCTGCTGGACGGCCAGAACGTGCTCGACACCATCGAAAGCCGGTTCGGGTTCCGCGAGATCGAGATTCGCGGGCCGTACTTCCAGCTCAATGGGAAACGCCTGTTCCTGCGCGGCTACGGCGACGACCACATCTACCCCAAGGAGATGGCTCGGCCGGCCGACAAGAAGGTGTACCTGGATCGCCTGCGGCTGATCAAGTCGTTCGGCTTTGACTTCGTGCGCCACCACAGCACGATCATGCCGCCGGAGTATTACGAGGCGTGCGACGAACTGGGGATGCTGGTCTCCGCGGAGTTCCCGATCGCCTACGAGAACTTCTACCGCAAGGCCGGCAAGGAAGCCCTGGAAACCCACAAGCGGGAGTGGGAGGCGGTGCTCCGGCAGTTCCGCAACCACCCCTCGGTCTTCGATTGGTGCATGGGCAACGAGTTCTGGGACGGCCTGCCGCTGGCCCCCGAGTTCGCTGCGCTGGCGCGCCGGCTGGACCCGACTCGCCCGTTCGTGGACAGCGACGGCCTGTGGCGCCGTTTCCTGGGGCGCGACCGCGACACGCTCGACTTCTACTTCCTGATGTTCGACGTCTCGAAGATCCCGCTCGACATCCCCGGCAAGTTCCTCACCGATAAGCCTCGCAAGCCGGTGGTCTCGCATGAAACGGGCAACTACGTCACCTTCCCCCGCCTGGACCAGTTCGACCTCTTCACTGACAACGTCAAGCCCTTCTGGACCGCGCAGGGAATCGCGAAGCTCAAGGCCCTCGGCCTTGCCGGCGAGGCGGCCAACTGGTCGGAGAAATCCGAGCGCCTCTACCTGTTCTGCCACAAGAACAACCTCGAAGCCCTGCGGCGCAACCCGTACATCTCCGGGCACCAGTGGTGGCTGTTTCAGGATTACTGGACGACCTCCAACGGCATCGTGGATTTCCTGTACCGCCCCAAGGCCATCCGCCCCGAAGAAGTCCGCCGCATGGTCAACGACGTGGTGCTGCTGGCGGATGGTCTGGAGCGGACTAGCCGCGGCAAGAGCTCGCTGATGGTGGAGCTGGTCGTGTCAAACTACTCTCCAACCGTGTTGGCCGGCGCGGCGATCAACTGGCGGGCCAAGCTGGAGGGGAAAGAACTCCAGAACGGCCAGATCAGTCCGGTCGCGGTGGGCCAGGGCGAAGTCGCCGCGGTCGGCAAGCTGCAGCTAACCTTGCCCGACGTACCGCAGGCATCCTGCCTGCTCCTGGAGACCGAGCTCGTGGCGGACGGCCGCCGCTTCGCCAACGACTGGACGGCATGGGTATTCCCTGCGCAGATGCCTCGCCCCCCCGCTCCGGTGCCGGTGTACGCCGGAGGCGACCTGATGGGACTGCTTGAGCCCTGCGGTGCCAAGCCCATTCCGGCCGGTGAGACGCTCGACGCCAAGGCGGTCTACGCGGTGCGGCAGCTTGACAGCCGCCTGGTTGATGCGGCCGCGCAGGGGGCGTGCATCGTGCTCATCGGCAACCGGCGCCTGGCCCCCACCGTGCTGGCCACGTTCAAGACCTCCTGGTGGAAGAGCGAAAACACCAACGACAACAACTGCGGCACCGTGGTGTACGACCATCCCGTCACCCGCGCGCTGGCGCCGGACGGCTGGTGCGATGCCGGCTGGTATTCGCTGCTCCAGGGCGCGTTCCGGTACAACCTCGAAGCTCTTCCCCAGCGCCCGGACGTCATCATCCGCGGCATCCCGCACCTGCATCTGATGGCCGACCATGCGTTCCTCTTCGAAGCCCGCGTGGGCAAGGGCTCGCTCCTCGTCTCCGGCTTGAACCACGAGGCCGCGAAGGACCGCCCCGAAGGCCAGTGGCTGCTGGCGCGGATGATCGAGCACGCCGCCACGTTGCCCAAGCCCCGCAGCGAATTGCCCGAAGCGTTCCTCCGCGCCCGCTTGCCGCCCCCGCCGCCAAAGGGTCCGTTCCTCCAGGGCTTCGCGCGGCTGCTTCAGAAGGGCGAGGAAGGCGTCTGGCACTCGTACCGCGAAGACAACATCGCCTGTTACGTCTGCCGCCAGACCGCGGTCGGCAATGCGGTTGAGTGGGAGACCGCCGCCGTGCCGGCCGACTGGAAGGCGCCCGAGGCTACGTTCATCTTCTCCGGCGGGCTGGGCTGGAAGTCACAGCCGAAGACGCAGGGCTTTGTCTTCCTGGTCAACGGCCAGGAGATGTTGCGGTTTGACCTCGTAGACCAAGTCACGACGTGGTCCAGTGCCGACAACAAGGTCAAGCTGCAGTTCTGGCCCATGCGGGAGATTCCGGAAGACCAACTGGGCTGCTTCTATGTGACGCTCCCGCAGGACCTGCTGCGGCTCGGCCAGCCCTGTCGCCTGTCCGTCCGCTCGCTCGGCAAGGACAGCCGGCGCTGGTTTTCGATACACGGATACACAGACGTGAAGTAGCTGGGTGTATCGTTATCAGGCGCAGGACGCACATGAACGGATGGTCAGGAGCGCAGGCGGGTGGGACCGACATTCCTGTCGGTCACGGCGGGCGAGACGCCCGTGGTACCACGAACGTCCCGTTCGTGGTTGGTGGGGGAAAGCAGCCATGGCCGGAAGCGTCAGAATTGCCTTTGCGCTGGGCCTCTCCTGGCTGGCGCTGGCCGCCGGGGCACGAGAATTCGCTGTCGCTCCCAGCGGCGGCCCGAACGGCGACGGCAGCAAGGACAAGCCGTGGGACCTGAAAACGGCGCTCTCGCATCCCGCGGCGGTCAAGCCGGGCGATACCATCTGGCTGCGCGGCGGCACATACCGCGGCGCGTTCCGCAGCGACCTGAAGGGCACCGCTAACGCCCCCATTACTGTGCGCGCCTGTCCGGGGGAATCGGTCCGGATTGACGGCTCGGACGTGGCACGCGCTGGCGGCGCCTGGCTGTTCGTGGCGTGCGGCCAGTGGACGACGTACTGGGGCTTTGAGATCACCGATTCCAGCAACAGGGCTGAGCGGCCCGCGGGCTTTGACGTGCGGGGCGGCGAGGGCAACAAGTTTATCAACCTGCTCGTCCACGACGCGGGCGGCAACGGCTTCTGGGGCAGCGCCGTCGGCAACGAGCTCTACGGCTGCCTCTTCTACAACAACGGCGTTGACTCCGACCTTCTCAGCCACGAGCTCTACACCCAGAACGCGGACCCTGCGAAGCCAAAGAGAGTTGTGGACTGCATGTTCTTCAACAGCTTCGGGTTTTGCATCCACGCCTATGCCGGCAAGGCCGGCCCGGTGAAAGGCTACCGCTTCATCGGCAACGCGTGGTTCAACAGCGCCGTTGCTCACACGGACCGCGTGCACAAGGACGACATCCTGGTCGGTGCGGTGACGAACCCCGAGGACATCGTCCTGGAGGAGAACATGAGCTGGGTCCGTGCGCCGTCGGAGCGGAGCGCGTCCTTTGGCCGCTACGGCGCGACGCTCAAGAACCTGACGCTCACGGGCAACTACTTCGTTGGCAGCACGCTCTTTGAGAACAAGATCGAGAACCTCGCGCTGAGCGGCAACACCTTCTGCGGCCCGTTGAAGGGTGTTGACACCAAGGCGTATCCGGACAACACCTACCTGACTGCCAAGCCCAAGAGCGCCAAGGTCTTCGTCCGCCCGAACCAGTACGAGCCGGGCCGCGCCCACATCATCGTCTACAACTGGGATATGGCCGACGCTGTGCCCGTTGACGCCGGCAAGGTCCTCGGCAACGGCGACAAGTATGAGGTGCGGAATGCGCAGAATTACTTCGCCGGGCCGGTGCTCGCCGGCACGTACACCGGCGCGCCGCTGCTGCTGCCGATGACCGGGGAGAAGATGCAGCCCGCTCAACCCGTCGGACCGGGGAAGATCGAGCCCGCGGAGATGACCGGCAAGGAGTTCAACGTCTTCGTGCTGCTCGGCACGAAAAAGACGCAGTGATGGCGAGGCAGGCAAGGAGGCAGGCGATGAGGAGTCTCTCCACGCTGGTCACGGTCCTGGCGCTGCTGGTCTATGCGCCGTTCCGCGCGATCTTGGCGGGAGAGCCGTCCGGCAAGGTTCTGCTGACGGTGTCGCTGCAGGAACGCTTCGGTGTCGCCCAGCCGGACCAGATCGTTGATTTCGATATCGGGATGCCGCTCGATCCGCGCACCACCTGCCTCTGCGGACCCGACGACCAGGAGGCGCCGTATCAGCTTCTGGAGAACGGCAAGAAGATCGCGCTGCGGACCGCCCTCCCAGCGAACGCCCAGAAGACATGGAAGGTGCTTTCCGGCCGCGCGCCCGCGCCGTACGCGGACGGGGTGAAGGTCGCCGAGCAGGACGGCGGGATCGAGATTACCAACGGCCTGACCGGCGTGCGCTTGCCGCTGGCCGCCCAGGCCATCCAACCCGACGGCAAGACAGTGCTCGCGCCGATTCAGGCGCTGCGGCTTCGCGACGGCACGTGGACGGCAAAAGGTCCCAACGTGCTGCACATCCCGGGCACGGTGAAGAAGGTCGAGGTCCGCTTCCTGGAGAAGGGCCCGCTCAAGGCGCTGGCGGAAGTCGCTTACGATGTGGACCGCCCGGAGCTCCGCTATGGCCAGACCGTCATCGCCAAGGCCGGGCCGGGGCGATACTGCTCGCGCGTGGAAATCCTGGCGGGCCAGCCTGCCGTCCTCTTCGAAGAGGACACCGACACCCAGTTCGGCTATTCCGTCGCATTGCGCGAGGTGAAGGCGACGCAGGCGCGCTATCGCGGACACCACTCCAACAAGAAGGAGCACGGCTACGAGTCCGACGGCCGCGCGTACCGGGCGTGGCACGAACGCGCCGGGTGCGATGCGTTCTTCGACCTGCCGTTCGATCGCGACTACGGCTCCAGCTACATCACGAATCTTGACCAGTGGCCGTCCATCCGCTGGCTGGCGGTGTGGGACCCGTGGGTCTTCGACAGCGGCTGGTACTGGCAGGTCTACGACAAGGAAGGCGGCCCCGAATCGAATCTGTTCGGTCTCTTCGCCGGACGCGCCTCCCGCGCGGTCGGCGCCGGCTTCAGCGGCGTGGGACTGCAGACGAAGTCGGCGAAGAGCGGCGGGCCGTGCGTCGGCTTGACGATCCAGACAAACCACCGCGGCGCGGACGCCAGCCTGAATCCGAAGATGCGTTTCCAGTGGGGCTTCTTCGTCGGGACGAAAGGGCCGGACCTCCTGCCCCCGGACCAGGTTCAGCCCATCGCGCGCCAGATGAACCTGCGTGCCGGCATCAACCTCAACAAGATCCAGCACCTGACACTCGACTTTCCCGACCCGCCCAAAGGCTACGGCTCGCTCTACATGGACAGCGGCGTGGTCAAACGCATGATCGAGAAGCTCCGGCAGGACACGCTGGGCAAACACGGCAAGGGCTACTACGGCTACCTCTATGGCGCTGAGCCGTCCGCGCGGGAGTTGGTGGACGCATGGGCCGACGCGAAAGGCGAGAAGCTCAAGGACGCCGTCAAGCAGCTCGAGGAAACCGCGCGGAGTCTTCTCCAAGGCTTCGTTCAGGAGGACGGCATCTACACCATGCGCTGCCACTACTGGCACGGCGGCCTGGAGATGAGCCGCAAGCTGCTCTGGATTGACCAGGTCCTGGCCTCGGACAAGGCTTCAGCGGATGACAAGGCGAAGGCCAAAGCGGCGGCGGTGCTCTTCGCCGCCATCCTCTGGGACGACGACTTCGTGCCGCTCAGCGTCCCGGCCGGCGTTAACCTTGGCACGGCCAACATGCCCGTCCAGCAAGCCAACTACCGGGAGATGTACGCCCTCTATCTGGCCCAGCACCCATTGATGAAGGAGCATGTCGCGAGCGTGTGGGAGAACGCGCGGCAGATGCTGCACGGCACGGTCAACGAGTACGGCGCGCACATGGGCTCCGTCCATTACGTCGGCGCCTCCAATGGGCCGCTCTTGAGCACCTTTCAGCAGCTCAAGATGGCGGGCGTGGCCGATCCGTTCAAGAGCGACGAACGCATCGCCCGGTTTGCCGAGTTCTACATGAACTTCCTGACGCCGCCCGAGCCACGCTTCGGCAACGTCCGCAAACTGATCGCCGTCGGCGACGGCTCTACCGAGGGGACCGAAGCCTATGGGCAGATGGCCACCGGCTTCGCGGACCTCAACCCGGACTTGAGCGCCCGCCTGATGGGCGCGTGGCAGGAGGACGGCAAGGTCCACACGGGCTTCCACGGCTCGACGCTGCTCAAGATCAACGAGGACCTCCCCGCGAAGCCGCCGGCCCTCTCGCACGCGAACTTCCCGGGCTGGTACTCTGTGCTCCGCTGCGGCTGGGGAACGCCGCACGAGACGGCGGTATGGTTCGTCAACGGCGAGTGGTATCGTGACCACCGCCACGCCGACCACGGCTCGCTCGTGATCTACGCCCTCGGCGCGCCGCTCTCCGTGGACTGGGGGCCGATCTACTACCCGCAGGTGCCGGGGCACTTCATGCACAGCGGCGTGCTGCCGGAAGCGAAGATCGGGCATCCGTGGGACAAGGAGAACCCGCCGCTCAACGCCGGCGGCGGCTGGAACAACTCGAAACAGGAGTCCTTTGCCACAGCGGCCGGCGGCGCGAGGTCTGTTGCGACGTTTCAGATGGGCAAGCTGCAATGGACGCGCGCCGTCACGCTCGTTCATGCCAACGATCGTCCGCCCGCCATCCTGATTGACGACGCCTTCTCAGGCGTCGGGGCCGGCGAGCCGAAGGTCTTTACGCTGAACCTGATGGCTGAAGGCAGCGTCGTCACGCCGGCCGGGAATGTTACGCCGCCGCCCCGCACCCACAACAACAACGACAAGAAGGAGCTTCCTTCGGCGAGCCAGGTGTTCACGCTCGCCCCGGGCGTGAGAACCCTCTCCTTCACCGGCCAGAGCTGGAAGGCGCACCCCACCCAGGGCGTGGACTGGGACGTCGTTGTCATCGCGGCAGAGGAACAGCAGTGCCAGATCGGCAACTGGGCGCACACCTGGCATCCCGGCAATGAGACCGGCGCGTTCCAGCGGGCCAACGGCCGCGGCTTCGAGGAGCGGCAACACATCCTGCGCATCCGCGGCAAGGGCGGCTTCAAAGTGCTGATCCTGCCATGCCGTAAAGGCGAACGCCCTCCCGGCCTGAAAGTCGAGACCGAAGGGGAAGCCGTCAAGATCACACTTGGCGGACAGACGACCATCCTGGCCAAAGAGTCCTACACCCACGCCGGCAAGAACGTGCGATTTGAGGCGCCGGCGGATGGCAAGTGAGGGCCTGCTTCTACGTCACGAACGAGACGTTCGTGGTACCACGGGCGTCCCGCCCGTGGCGCCAAGGTAGAACTACAGCCTCGGATTTTTCCGGATTTTATGTCACCTTCGCCAGTCAAATATGGATAGAACATTGACGGACGAAGGGGGAAGCAATGGACGGTACAGCAGCCGAGCAGCCTGTAGGTCGATTTGCCAAATCGACTTTCACTGATGGAGACCTACTGGCAGCCTTCGGGCGCACGGGCGAGGAAACGCCCTTCGCCGCGCTGGTCCGGCGCCACGAGACAATGGTCTACAATGCCTGCCTCCGCGTGCTCCACCGGGCCGCGGATGCCGAGGACGCCGCACAGGCGGTCTTCCTGGCGCTGTCGAGCAAAGCGCGCGAGCCGTCCCTGCACCGCAGGCCCTCGCTGGCCGGATGGCTCTACGAGGCGGCATGGCATGTGAGCCTGCGGGCGCGCGAAGCGGAGAAGCTGCGCAAGCAGCGGGAACGGGAGGCTGGCACGATGCAGGAACGATTCGCAGACGCTGCCGCCCAGTGGTCGCAACTGGTGCCCGTGCTGGATGGAGAGCTCTACGCGCTGCCCGAGAAATACAGACTGCCCCTTGTCCTCTACCACTTGGAGCAGCGCAGCGTTGAAGAGACCGCCGCGCTCGTCCAGTGCTCTGCCGATGCCGCCAAGCAACGGCTCAGCCGCGGCCGCGAGATGCTGAGGGACCGCCTCACGCGGCGCGGTGTGCTGCTGCCCAGCGGGATCATCGCGACGCTTCTGGCGACGCATGCCTCCGCGGCCGCGCTGCCCGGAGCTTTCGCCGGCACGACGGCCAAGGCCGCCGTGCTGTTCATCTCCGGTGGAGCCGCTGCGGGCGGGCAGGCCGCGGTTCTCGCGAGGGCCGCGGCGGAAGCAACGTCGCGCTCACAGCTCACCCGGGGCGTATGGGCGCCTCTGTGGGCGGCGGCCGTGCTTCTTCTTGTCGGCGCCGCGGCGGGAACCGCGTGGCGCCTCCTCTCGCCGCCCCCTGCCGCGGCCACCGCGCCGACGGTGCGCGGAGAGATCGAGTCGAAAGCCAAGCGGGCCGGCAGTAGCGCCGGCGTCCCGCCGGCTGTGGCGCCTCCCAAGCCGGATGGCAACCTTCGCCGGCAGCCCGCGCCGGACCTGGTGAAACGCGTGGACGTGGCCCCCCAGCCTCGTGAGGACAAGTCGAGAATGCTTTCAAGGGAGCAGGCTCGCACAGAGGCTGGGATACTCGCAAAGGAAAAGGCGATGGCGGACGTGGACGCGCGCGCCAAGGTCAGGGCTGAGAAACTGGCGAAAGCGTGGGAAGCCAAGGAAGACGCATTCGTGAAAGCCGAGGACGAGAAACTCGCGAAAGCCAAGGAGGTGGCGAAAGCTGAGGAAGCCCCGAAGGACGGCGCATTCGAGAAGCCCCAGGCGCCTGTGAAAGAAACCGCGGCGGCAAAACCGCCCGCGGAGGGCAAAGCTTCGCCCGCGCCACAATCAAGCCCGGGCCCTAAACTGGATGAGATCCTGGACGCCGTCAAACGTGACGTTCCCAAGGTCAAACCCTAGGAAGAGACCTCGAGCGAGAGGAAATAGGACGATCTGCGGCCGCCGTCAGCGGCGGCCTATGGAACCAGCCGGCCGGCAACACTCTATGACAGCGCCGTAAGCGGCCAGCGCCCGCTGGCGCTGACCGCACGGGCAGCCAACGGCACACACAGGCTGCACGTGGCACACGCACCGGGAACAGACCACCGCGTAGAGGCCGGGCCGCAATGCGTGCGGCCGGGGGATTCTCTACCCTTTAAGGAGATTGCGTATGAGAACACGGACTTCGATTCTCGCGGCTGTCCTGCTGGGCTGCGCGATATTCTGGTTCCTCGATGGCGGTGCGAGCGGCCCGCGACCACGTGCCGCGGCTGCGTCTCGTCCACCTGCTCTCACGCAGACCGTGCCCGCGCCGCGACCCTCGGCCATCCGGCGCGGGTGCCTGCCCGCGTATCGGTTTTCCGGACCGTACACGCATGCGAACCTCACGCTCTACCTTGCGCATGGCGCGGACGCGGTTCAGGGAACGTTCCTCACGCTGCAAGAGGCGCTCGAACAAAAGAAGGTCGTCGTCCACGAGACAGGCAACGTGAGCGAACTGGTGATCGAGAATCTCTCCACCACTGAGGAAGTCTTCGTGCAGTCAGGCGATATCGTCAAAGGCGGCCGGCAGGACCGTGTCATCGCCACCGACTTCATCCTGCCGCGTCAATCCGGCAAGATGCCCATCGCCTCCTTCTGTGTCGAACACGGGCGCTGGTCGCAGCGCGGCGGGGAGGCGCCTGGCCACTTCAGCAGTTCCACCGAGCAGGCGCCGGGAAAGGAGCTCAAGCTCGCCGCCAAGCAGCATGCGCGACAGGCCGCGGTCTGGGAAGAGGTCGCGAAGACCCAGGGTAAGCTCGCGCGCAACCTCAGCACGGAGGTCAAGGCTCCGGAGTCCGCGTCCAGCTTCGAGCTGACGCTCGAGAACAGGGCCGTCCGGGAGACGGCCGAGGATTACGTCAAGGCGCTCTCCGGCGTGCTCGACGGCAAGAACGATGCCATCGGTTTCGTCTTCGCGATCAACGGCACAGTGAACAACGCGGACATCTACGCCGCTCACGACCTGTTCGTTAAGCTCTGGCCGAAACTCCTGAAGGCCGCCGCGGTCGAGGCCATCGCGGAGCGGCAGAGAGGTCAGCAGTGCAAGCCGGTCCCCGTGGAAGAAGTGCGGAAGCTCGTCGAGGAGCCGGAACAAGCCACGCCGCGGGAGAAGGCCGTCACGCCGCGCGTCAAGGTTCTCACGAAAGAGACCAACGACCATATCCTGTTCGAGACTTCCGACGGGGAGCGGGGCGGCTCGTCCGTCCACAAGAGCTACCTCAAGAAATGATCGTCTTAGGGCAGCCGCTCGATCACAAAGAAGCCGCTGTCCGTCTTGCCCGGGCCGAAGGCCGCTCTGCCGATCGTGTACGGATCGGAAGGGCGGCCTTGGATCATCCCGCCGAGGTAGAACTTGCCGTCGGGCCCGAACGTGCCCGTGTCGCACTCCACCACGTGGCGGCCGTTCTGATCTACCAGGATGCCGCAGTCGGTCAGCGAGCCGGCCGCCAGGTCGGCTGCCAGAAGCCTGACCATGCGCACGTTCTTGACGCCGACGCGCGGGAGCCAGTACACCTTCTCGCCATGGCGGTAGCACGGCCCGGTCCAGATCAACTGCCCCAGCTTTGCCGGGAACACCGCCGGGTTGTCGGGGAAGAACACGAATGCTTTCCGCAGCTCGCCCGTCTTTGTGTTGAACCGCACCAGCATATGCACGGCAGGAATCCTGCCGATGATCTCCGCCTGGCCGTCCTGCCCGCGAATCCACTGGCACTTGTTGTTGACCTGGAGGGGCGCTTTGGGATCGGACGGGAAGGCAGCGCCGTTCAGTGTCTCCGCGTCGAACGTGACGACCACCTCATCCTTCCCTGTGCCGGGATCGAAGCGATGAATCTCGCCCGGCGACCGCACCCCCGGGGCCTTGGCATCCCTGGCTGCCCCGCCATCCTTCGGCGTATCTTTCACTGTCGGATAGTACATCGCGCCGTCGGGCGTTACGTGCACTGACGTCGCGTGAACAGGAAGCGCGAGCGGCGTTGGCGGCCCGGCCGGCTTGCCGTCCGCGCCGATCTTCAAGGAGTACCAGTACCCCTCCTCGTAGGTCCTGCGCAGGTAGAGAACGTTCTTCTTCGGGTCGCCCGTGATGTAGAAGAGCGACTCCGCGCCCAGCACCTTCCCTTCCCCCGGGGCCGGGATGTTCTGGAACGGAATGCCCAGCGAGCTGAAGGCGCCGCTCTTGATCTCGCACGCCACGAGCGGCGAGCCGGCGTACTTCGTGTTCTCCTTCGTCATCCCGGGGAACCCGCGGTTCCCGTAGAAGGGGTCCTGCCCGGTGAAGTAAATCCTGCCGTTCATCTCGAACGGCGCGGCGTGGATCATATCGGGGACGAGCCCCGGACCTTTGGTGCCCGCCAGTTCGTCTATCTCGCCCAGAGCTTCGAGCTTGTCGGCCGCGGGGTCGTACCGGAAAATCGGGCTCCCCTTCGTCGGATGGTGCGGCATGGCGCCGAAGTAGATCTTGCCGTCGGAGGCCGCGAGCATGGGATCGAAGCCGCGGTCCGGCTGCTCGCCAAACTTGTAGAGGCTGTCCACCGTCCGTATCTTGGCCGTAGGGTCGGAGCCGTGCGCCCGCGCCGCCACCGCGCGCTCAATGGCGGTCACGGTCTCGATGAGCGGCGGCTCGTAGACCTGCAGGACGGTGACGCTCCCGTTGCCGGCGAGCACCGCTATCCTGCCGAGCAACGCGTTTCTCAGCGCATACACTCGCGACAGCGTCTGGCCTTCGCAACTGGCAAGGGGGCCCAGATCAACCGGCGCGCCGGCCGACGGCCGCCAGCAGAACAGGTGCGCCGCCTCGCCTTCCCTGCCGCCGTCCCGGGCGAAGCAGACGTAGCCTTCCTGCATGTGGCCCTGCACGACGATGTCGGCGTATTCCGGCGGCTTCGACATCGGGCCCACGGAGAAGACGCAGTTCGGCGCAACGCCCTCGCAGACGGCTTTGAGCTTCTCGTTGCGCGTGTTCGGGTCGGTGCGCCTCAGTATGGCCCCGTCCTTGTCTTCCTTGACGGGTTCCGGTGGCGCGTCCGCTTTGAGCGACTTGCGGACCGCCGCGCCGTCCGGGGAACGGAAGTACAGGAAATCCCCCTCGGCGTAGAAACCCTTCAGCTCCGGCCCGCCCTCGACGCCCAGGTACGCCAGTTTCTGGCTGAGCACTCCGTAGAGTCGGAACTTCTTGCCATCCGCGGATTGGATCAGCGCGATGCGGCACTTCTCAGTCTTCGAATCCGACATCCACAGGGCGCCCGCCCACTGCTGGTCAAAGGCTGCCACGGAGCAGCCGGGCTCCACGACGCCAAGGTCTTTTCCCGCGCGGATGACGTGTCCCCCGGGGAACGTGCCCTCGCCCGGCGCGGCGCGCGTTCCCCATAATCCGTCGGGCCCCACGCACGCGACGCGCTGCCCCAGGACTCCCGCCCTGGTCTCCTGCCCGCAGAGCGCGTTCAGGTCCTCGATCTCGGTCACCAGCTTCCGCTGCGCCATGCAGTAGGCAAGGAAAGCGCAGCCCTTCGTCGAATCGGCGGGGGCAACCGTGAAGCGCAGCGCGCCGTAGCTGCGCTCAGTGTCGAACGCGTACAGCGCGCTCTCGGTGGTAGCTCCGTCGGGCGCTTTTGCGGCCGGCGCCTGGCCTAGCAGCTTCGTCTGCGGCGGATAGTCAACCTTCTCCTCTTCGCTCAGCCCGCGCCCGCAGAGAAAGAAGCCGAGCACCGCCGCGCACGCGCATGCGTATCTTGGCATATCCTGTCCCTCCGAGGCGCACATTCGCCGAACTGTCGCCGCGCTGCTCCGCGGCACGGCGCGTACGAGGTCACTTCCTGGCGCGCAGGCCGCTGCTGAGCTCCTCAAGCAGGCCTGCGTCGGGCGAGGCATAGGGACGGAATTTCTCGATGCTGCCGTCCTGCGTTGTGTACAGGAGCGCGTTGTACAACCCCAGCCGGTTGGCGGCGGGCGAGTCAATCAGCTCCGAGGAGTCGCCGGCGCTCATCTGGAAGAGCACGCGCATCTCGAACTCGCGGAGCATTTTCCGGCTTACCGTCCGGTTCAGATTGCCCAGCGTGTCGCACCACACGATGGTGTGCATCCCCTCAATAGCCCCCTCGGTGAGCAGGTCGGCGAAGCATTTCGCCGGCGCGGCGCCCTGGCCTTCCTCGCTGGAGAACGCGTAATCGTCGTCCTGCCGCAGCATGCGGAACTTCTGCAGACCGAGCACCAGCAGGTAGCAGCGGCGGCCGGAGTGGTCGGTGCCCTCCTGGCGGCTCTTCATGGTCGCCGCCAGCTCCGCCAGGACCTCCGGCACGCGCCGGTATTCGACGACCTCGAGCTTGTGCGGCAGCATGGCGCCCAAGGCCGCCAGACGTTCGACCGTGCCGGACTCGGACGCGGTGCCGTCCAGGACGATGAGGCGTACGTTCTTGGGGGCATTGTTCGCGGCGAGCGCCAGTATCGTGGTGCAGCACATTGCCAGGCCCGTGTCGCTGCGCTGGCCGACGATCAGCAGGTTGCTGCCGGCCTGCCGGCCGAAGTGGATCTCGGTCGGTCCCTTGATGGCGTTGGCCTCCCCCAGCCACACGAGGTCCGCCGCTTCCGCCGGCGCGCGGCCCCGTACCGCCAGCTCCCGCAGCAGGTTGTTGTTCCCCAGTTCCGCGAGGGCGTTCCCTTCGAAGACGAACGTCGGCTTCGCGGAGAGCAGCTTCTTCTCCGCGGCGTGGCGTTTCATGGCGCCGAGGAACGAGTCCTGGACCTCCTTGGGCAGGAAGACCGCCTGGAACGGGTTGTTCCCTTCGATAAGCCCCGACATGTCGTTGTAGATCGCTTCGCCCGGCCGCGACAGAAGGCGCGCGGCCGCGTTGTCGTCGCTGAGAATAAGGTAGGAATCCGCTTCATTGCACTGCAGCGCAATGCGCACCGCCATCTGCCCCAGCGTGCTCTTGGCCAGCGTATAGGTGCCTCCCAGCGTCTGCGAGCCGAGGATGACGTGAATGCCGAAGGCGCGTCCCTGGCGCACGATCCTGTCCAGCAGAAGCGCCGCGTCCTGCGCCACGCTGTCCTCTTCAGTGAAGAACTCCTGAAACTCGTCAATGATCAGCAGCGTCCGCGACAGGTGCTCCTCGGGGTTGGTCTTGCGATAGCTGGGCAAGTCCTGCACGCGCGCCTTCCGGTACAGCTCGCCGCGCCGGGTCAGCTCCTTGTCCACGCGCCGCAGCACGCTCAACCCGAACTCCCGGTCGCTCTCGATGGCGATGACCCGCGCGTGCGGCAACTGGTGCACGCCGTACGTCTTGAACTCCACGCCCTTCTTGAAGTCAATCAGGTAGAACTCCACTTCGTCCGGGCTGTACCACAGCGCGGCATTCGTGATGATCACATGGAACAGGTTGGACTTGCCCGACCCCGTCTTGCCGGCTATCAGCGCGTGCTGCGCCGTGCCTCTCCCCAGTTCCAGGTACTGCAGCCGGTCCGCGCCGGACTTGCCCAGCGGCAGGCGCACGCCGAGCGACGCGCTGCAGCTCCACAACGCCTCCTTCTTCGGCGCGGCCGCCTCGAACGGCACCTCCACGCGCACCGCCTCCTGCGACTTGCGGCCGATCGCGTTCAGCAGCGCGTCCACCTGCGCCGCCACCGGGTTGGGTTCGCCGCTGAACCGCCCGCGGTTCAGGCTCGGGTCATCAACGATGAAGCCGTCGTCCTGCTCGCTGACGAGCGGCCCGTTGCGCCTCAGCACCGACGCGTCCGCGGACGCCGGCAGCTTCTGCCTCGTGTCGTGCAGGATGAGCGTGTAGACGCCACACCGCGCGCCGCTGGTGGCGATGCCGGCCAGCCGCTCGAACGCCACTTCGCTGAAGCCGGTCGGGTAATCCGCGATGACGATGAAGCGGTACGGCTCGGCCATCTGTCCGGCTTCCCGGTTGTACTCGTCAATGGTCGCGTAGCGGTTGCGCAGGTACTTCTGGATGACCTTCTCCATGTGCTCGGTCAGCTCGGTCAGCTTCCGCTCGATGTGGACGGTATCGCTCCAGATACGTCCGTTGACCAGCGTCTCGTCGTAATCCGCAAGATGCATCAGCGCAGCGAAGTTCTGGCCGAGGCCGACCGGATCTATGATGGTCAGCTTCGCCTTGCCCGGCGGACACGAACAGAGCAGCCGCAGGACCACGCCGAAGAGCATCTGCATGGCCTCCTCGCGTTTGCTCAACCCGGCGCGTATGCACAGCGAGCCGCCCAGCGGGAACGCAAGCACCAGCGGAAGGACCAGCGTGAGAGTGGGGGGAATCGAGAACTTGCCTTCGGCGTCGCTTTCCGGCACCAGTTCCTTCAGGTTCACGTGCACGTCCCCGGTATACACCTCCTCGTGAAACGAGCCGGGCAGAGCCAGGTTCTGCACCGTCACGCTGCTCCACGGAGGATGGCCTTTCCGCGCCTGCTCCATCTCCTGTTTCGCGAACGCGGCGGCCTCGGCCAGCAGCGCGCTCCATTGTGCGGCCAGGCGCGCGTGTTCGCTGTTCCGGTTGTTCTCGATCTCGCGTTTCCGCGCGGCGTCCTGCGCGCGGCACTGCGTAAGCGTCTCGTCGTGCTGCGCCTGCAGGCGGGCGGCGGCGGCCTCGGCCTCCTGTCCGAGGCGGACCAGCTCGGCTTCCTTCTCGCGGCCGATCTTGCCTATCAGCTTGTCGCGGGCCGCCTGGAGCTTCGCGCCGAACTCCGCGGCCAACCTGTCGTTGTCCTCCGCCCCGCGCTCCACTTCGCTGTCCACCCCGGCAACGCGCTTGGCGCGTTCGGCGTCCAACTCGCGCATGGCCAGCGCCAGTCCGCCATCCAACACCTGCCGCTGCCGCCCGGTGAGGGCGCGGATCGAGTTCACGCTGCGGGTGAGGTTCATGCCGGCGGCGTAGACCCTTTCCTTGGCGGCGAAATAGACCGAATAGACGAGGGCCATGGCGATGACCCACACTCCCAGGATGGGGTACAGGTACAGATAGTTGAGGTTGAGACCGCAGAGATACAGGTACGCGCCGGCGTGCAGCAGCGTCACAACGAGGTACGGAATCCAACGGCGTATCCGTCGCCGCAGAGTGCGCCGCGACAGCTCCAGCAGTTCGCCGGTCTCGGCCACGCGCTCCGTGAGCTCCCGGCACACCACCTCGAGTTCCGCCGGAATGTGCTCCAGAGACTCCTTGTTGCGCACCGCGTCCAGCCGCACCCTGTGCTCTTTCACGAAGTCCGCAGTACGCGCATCCAGTTCCCCGGCGGAAGTCTCGAACGCCGCGAGCCGCTCCACGTCGGCCGCGCACTGCTTCTTGAGCCCGTCCGCCTTCCGCTCGCGCTCCTCGTCGGCCAGGTCGTGCACCTCCTGCTGTTTCTCCTGCAGCGTAGCCAGAGCGGCCCGGAGCTGCGCCTGATGGCGCGCCCGGATGCGGACACACGTGTTCTTGACTCTGTTGGCACGGCGTTTCCGGCGTTCCTCCGCCTGCTTCCGTTTCTCCAGCGTTTCGGCCTCGAGCGCCTGCTGTTGCTCCTTCAGCTTCTCGCTCAGCTTCTCGCCGGAAGTCTTGAAGCTCGCCGCTTCTTCCGCGAGAAGGGTCTCGCCCTTGTGGATAGTTGCGTCGCGAGCACTCAGGGTCTCCACCCACCGGCTTTTCAGGCCCAACACCCGCTTGCGTAGACGTTCCATGCATCACTCCATCATGCCGCAAGTGTCGCGCCTCAACTGCACTCGCGGATCACTTCCCGCAACAACTGGTTGATGTTCTTCATCGCCTGCTGGGCCCGCTTTACCGCGATGCCCAGTTCCTGAAGGTGATCGTGCTCGAAGTCGTCCCGAGCCTTGTCGCGCCATGAGCCCGCCGTGTTCTGCCAGTGCTGCTCCAGCTCATCCGCGGCACGCCCGAGCATCATTTCAGTGTCGCTCAGTCTAGCGCCCATGATCCAGGCCTCCAGCGCCCCCCGGGACTCCGACGTCCGGAGGGGCCGTGCGCAGGTAGTCTTCGAGGTTCCGGACAAGGAAATCGAGCTTGGCGATCGCTTTGGGAGTGTTCACCTCGAGCATCGTGGACAGGTTGTTGACCGGTCCCATAAGCTTGCTGGTTTCCCGGTCCAGCAGCATCGCCCATTTCTTGGCCAACTGCAGCTTTCTGTCAACCTCTTCCTTCCTTCGTTCGGCCTTCCGTAGCGCCTTCTGCTCATCCAGGCAACTGGGCTTGCCATAGGCGGACGAGCCATCGCGCACCAGCAGGTACTCGGTCCTGGCGCGGATCACCGCCTCTTCGGCCTTCCGCAGCTCCTGCTTCAGGAAAGCGATCTGTTCGTACTGCAGCCACTGCAGGACCTGCTGGCACTCGGTCCGGATGGCCGTCAGCGCCGTCCGGCAAACCTCATCGAACTTGATGAAGTGGGTGCGGAAGTCCTTGATGACGTCCGGCGACTCAATCCGTGCAGCGCGATACGACATGGCGCCTATCCTCTTTGTAGCGCCGGCGTCCCGCCGGCATGCCGGTTATCCTTGATCGAGGTATTCCTGAATCTTCTGCGCCTTGCGCAGGAGAAACGGAATATGCTTTTCCGACGCGTCAACGAGCGTGAGCAGCGTCTTCATCATCTTCTCGAAGTTCTGGGCGAACTTCTCGTGCTCCTGGTCCTGCCAGGTCTCGCCCAGTTTGGAGAAACGGCGCTGCATGCCGGAGAGCTGTGCCTGCACGTCAGTGTTGAAGCGCTTCAGCTCGAACGCAAAGCGGCGCAATTCCTCGGGATCTACAGCAGCTCTCGCCACGGTTGTGCCTCCAGGCTGGTTGAGAAGCCCTGCCTACAGCGTACCCCTCATCCATACTAAGGTAACGCAACGCAGTGCCATGACAAATGCTTGCCGAAGATTGCGGCCCTCGCGGAACGCTTGACCCGGTGCAACCTTCCCGTACCCTGACGGCCATGAGAGCGCTCCTCACGCTGCTCAGCATGCTCTTGGCCGCCGCGGCGGCAGCAGCGGAGGCACAGCCGCCCAAGCCCGGCAAGCCCGGCTCCGATGCGCTCTTCCTGATTGGCCGGCCCGACGGGTCGTGCATGGAGTTCGGCCTCGTGCAGGAACGCTGGCCGGGCTACGCCGCGGCCTATCGCGGGCCGATCGTATTCACCGTCGGCAAGAGCACGGCGGGCAACTGGCCGTACATTCACCCGAGCACCCGCGACGGGTGGGCTGGCGGCAAGCCGCACACCTTCACCATCCGCTTCACCGCGGCGCCGCCGGTCGCACCTTCCCTGCACCTGATCATCGGCGCCCTTGCCATCTGGGAGCCGAGCCTGATGACCATCCGGGTCAACGGCCAGGAGGTGTCCTCGCGCCGCCTGCCTGCCGAGAGGGGCGAGCCGGACCTGGCTGGCAACCCGGAGCGGGAAGGCAAGCCCATTCCGCTGGTCTTCCCGATCCCCGACGGCCTGGTCAAGCCCGGCGAGAACTCACTCGGCATCGAGCTGAAGGACGGCAGTTGGATCATCTACGACTACGTCCGGCTGGGCACGTCGCGGGAGCCGCCGCCGGAGGTGAAGCCGCCCGCGCCGGAGCTGCTCAAGGACTTCCTCGCCGGCACGATGGCGGGGGTCGAGGACATCGTGTTCGCGGTGCGGAGCGTGTTTTCGGAGCACTGGTACGCCAACATCGGCTACCTCTCGACCGACCGTAACCGCGCCATGTACGGCAAAGGCGGCAGGCTCTGCACACTGCACGTGAAGACCGGCAAGCTGACGACGCTGCTTGACGACCCTGAAGGCAGCGTGCGCGATCCCTGCGTGCACTACGACGGCCGGCGGATCGTCTTCTCCTACCGCAAGCATGGCACGGAGAACTACCTGCTCAACGAGATCAACGCCGACGGCACCGGCTTGCGCCAGCTCACCGACGGCATCTACGACGACTACGAGCCGTGCTGGCTGCCCGACGGCGGCATCGCCTTCGTCACCACCCGGGCGAAGCGCTGGGTCAACTGCTGGCTCACCCAGGTGGGCAACATCTGGCGCTGTGACGCCGACGGCAAGAACATGCGGGCGCTGTCGGCCAACCTGGAGCATGACAACACCCCGTGGATCCTGCCCGACGGCCGCCTCCTGTACATGCGTTGGGAATACGTTGACCGCTCGCAGGTGGACTATCACCACCTCTGGACGATGTACCCGGACGGCACCGGGCAGACAGTGTTCTACGGCAACCTGCATCCGGGCGGCGTGTTCATTGACGCCAAGCCGATCCCGAACAGCGACCGCATCGTCCTGAGCAACTCTCCCGGCCACGGCGATATGGAGCATCAGGGCTTTCTGGCCGTGCTGGACGTCAAGAGGGGCCCGGATGAGCCCAGCGCGCTCAGGAACATCAGCAGGCAACCGGGCTACCGCGATCCCTGGGCGTTCAGCGAGGACGCCTTCACGGCCGCGCAGGGAAACCAGCTCGTCCTGATGAACGCGCGCGGCCAGATTTCTACACTCTTCACGCTGCCAAAGGAATTCGGCGGAGTGTGGCTGCACGAGCCGCGTCCGCTGCTCCCGCGCCCCCTGGGATTCGCCATCCCGCGGCGCACCGACCTGGCCCGGCCGACCGGACAATATCTGGTGGACAACGTGTACCGCGGCCGGAGCATGGCGGGCGTCAAGCCGGGCGAGATCAAGAAGCTGCTGGTGATCGAAAGCCTGCCCAAGCCGATCAACTTCACCGGCGGCATGGACCCGTTGAGCTACAAAGGCACCTTCTCGCTCGAACGCGTGCTGGGCACCGTCCCCGTCGAGGCGGATGGCTCGGCCTATTTTGAAGCGCCGGCCCTGCGCAGCCTGTTCTTCGTGGCGCTCGATGGCAATGGCCAGGCGGTCAAGCGCATGCAGAGCTTCACCACGGTCCAGCCTGGCGAGACTCTGGGCTGCCTCGGCTGCCACGAGCAACGTACCACAACGCGGCCGTCGGCCACGAACGGGACGTTCGTGGTACCACGGGCGTCCTCGCCCGTGGCCGCTGTGACAGGCGCGTCCTCGCCCGTGGCCGCTCAGCGCGCGCCGAGTCCCATCGAGCCGTGCCGCGACGTCGCCGACCTGCCGGACTTCCCGCGCGACATCCAGCCCATACTCGATCGCCATTGCCTCAAGTGTCACGACTACGACAAGCGCTCCGGCGGCGTGATCCTCACCGGCGACCATGGCCCGATGTTCTCGCACAGCTACTACAACCTCACGGTGTGGCACCAGATTTCCGATGGCCGCAACTACGCGCGCAGCGAGTACGAACCGCGGAAGCTCGGCAGCGGCGGCTCGCCGCTGATAAAGAGGCTTGACGGTGAGCACCACGATGTGAAGGTCAGTCCGCGCGAGCGCCTGCAAATGCAGCTCTGGCTCGACATCGGCGCGCCGTATCCCGGCACCTACGCCGCGCTGGGCACCGGTTCGATCGGCGGCTACATCCACAACGACCAGATTCTGAACAACGATGCCGACTGGCCGGAGACCAAGGCCGCCCAGCCGGTCTTCGGCGGGCGCTGCGCAACGTGCCATGATGCGAACAGGCACCCGCTCCCGCGCACGCTTTCCGACGAGATCGGGTTGAGTTTCTGGGCGCCGGACATGAACGATCCGCGGCTGAAGTACAGCCGCCACGTCGTCTTCAACCTCTCGCGTCCCGAGAAGTCGGTCATCCTGCTGGCGCCGCTCGCGCGCAGCGCCGGCGGCTACGGCCTGTGCCGGCCGGTGCCGCAGGCTTCCAGCCTGCCCACGGTACCGCAGGCTTCCAGCCTGCCAGGTGCAGGCAAGATGCCTGCGGTACCCGCCGACGCCGACAGCACCGTCTTCGTTACCAAGGACGATCCCGGCTACCGCGCGCTGCTGGCGATGTGCGAGGGCGGCGAACGCCGGCTCGAAGAGTTCAAGCGCTTTGATATGCCCGGCTTCAAGCCGCGGGCCGAGTACGTCCGCGAGATGAAACGCTACGGGCTGTTGCCGGAGAGCTTCGATGTGAACAAGGACCCGCTTAACGTGTACGACATGGACCGCAAGTACTGGGATTCACTCACCTACAAGCCGCCCGCGCTGACGTCCCAGGAATAACCGCGGCATTCATCATTCATCGGTCATCCTTCATCGTTCATCCTTCGTTGTTCATCCTTCATCGTTGCCGTTCCACCACCACCCGGAAGCCGATGAGGCCGATATGTCCACCGGGATCGAACCTGTCCCGGTGCGAGGATCGGCAGTACCAGGAATCGGCGGCCCAGCATGCGCCGCGCACCACGCGGTACTGGCCGTCGGGCGGGCCTTGCGGGTCCACGACTGTGCTGGGTTTGTACTCCTCGTACCAGTTCTCGCACCATTCCCAGACGTTACCGTGCATATCGAAAACGCCCCAGGCGTTCGGAATCTTGTGGCCCACGGGGTGCGTCGTCCCCTTGCTGTTGGCGCTGTACCATGCCGCGCGCCCGAGGTCGGCCTCTGCATCGCCACTGGAGTATGTCGTCGTCGTTCCGGCTCGACAGGCGTACTCCCATCCCGCCTCGGTGGGCAGTCGCACGGTAACTCGATCCTCCGGATCGAGACTCGACCCGGCGGGTCGAGTTACAGCCTTCTTGCAGAAATCCTGCGCACCGTTCCATGAGACCATCTCGACCGGCAAGTTCGCGCCTTTGAAGCTGCTTGGGTTCGCGCCCATGACCTGCACGTACTGTTCCTGCGTCACTTCATACTTGCCCATGTAGAACGGCATCATCATCGTGACTTCGTGCGCGGGCTTCTCCCTGTCGTTCGCTTGCGTGTATCGGCCCATTACCGTCGCATGCTGTTCCAGAGCCCGTGCTAGCATCCGCCTGGAGTTCCACCAATGCATGCCGCCCATGACGCCCACGCTGGCCGCAACAATCATCACCATGAACATCGCCAGCGAGTACTGCGGCCTGTGGCGTTGCCGGATGGCGCGGACGACGACCGCCCCGATGAGCACCAGCAGGACGCCGACACCCAAGGCGAATACCGACTGCCCAACCAGTATCTTGTTCTTGAAACCCACTTTGTCCACCGGCTTCGGCTCCGGCGTGCCCATGATGAACTTGCCTGCCGGGATCAGCACCAGTTCCAGGTTCACGCCGTTGCCCAAGTCCAGCGTCTTCGTCGGCGGCAGGTTCGTTCGCTGTGCGTACCGCTCGACGGATTCCTGCCCGTCCCAGAGCGGCCATGTCGGCGCGGCCGTCTCCGCCGCGAACGCGCTCACGGCGCAACACGCGAGGGCCAGTAGACCGAGGACTCGATGCATGATGCTGCCATTATCGGCGGCGTAGGACTGCCGGGCAAGGCGTAATGGTGGGCGCGTGGCCCCGCTCCGGCCGCCGCGCAGGCTTGACAAACGGCCGCAACTGCGGAGAGTCTGAGGCCAGACCATGAGCCTGCCCTTTGCCATTGACGATCTGTACGCGGGTCTTGCGGAAGTGCGCGGCATGCTGCGCGTGCAGCAGCAGTCCATCGTCCTTGAGTTCAAGGTTCGGGACTCCGTTGTGAATGTCGTGCAATCGGACATCCGCGAGGTGACCATCCCCTTCGACCAGATTCTGGAAGTGGCCTTCCGCAAAGGCTGGTTCGGGTTTGGCGCGACGCTGTCGCTGAAAGCCAAGTCCCTGAAGGCCCTCGAGGGTGTGCCGGGAAACCACGACGCGGAGCTGGTGGTGAGCGTCGCGCGCAAGGATCGCCAGTTGGCGCGCGAGATTGCATCGCAGGTCAACTACGAGTTGTCGGAAGCCCGCATGAAAGCGCTCGGCACGGGGCAGGGATGACGCCGCACTGTCCGCGGCGAAACACGAGGAGCATACGGAAGCTGGAGATCGCTCTCTATGAATAGACTCACGGCTGTGGTGTTCGCACTACTGGTGTCTCTGGTGGCAGGGTGCGGCGGGATGACGCAAGGCACATCCGCCGCAGCGGCGGCGATTGTCCACATTCACGAGCAGATGAACCAGGGCCAGTTCGAAGAGATCTGGAACGAATCCGACGCCAAGTTGCGCGCGGCAACACCCAAAGAGAAGTACCTGGAGTTCATGAACGCGGTCAAGAAGAAACTTGGGAAAGTCGTCTCCTCACAGAACGCCGGCTGGCGGGTGAACAATATCAACGCCACCACATCGGTCATCATGACGGAGAAGGCCAAGTTTGAACAGGGCGAAGGTACGGAGGTCTTCACGTTCGTCATGGACGGAGAGAAGGCAGTCCTGGTGGGGTACAACATTCAATCGCGAGACCTGGTTGTGAAGTGACGGACCCGTTGGCACCACGTCAAGAGCGCAAGCCGCGGCCAACGGCGCCCGCCGCCACCAGGCATCAACCATCTGATCGCTGACCTCTGATGACTCAGTGCTTCTCCGCCCTCTTCTTTGCGGCCGCCGCGCCGATCTCATCCGCCTGCTTCCGGTAGGTCTCCCACATCTTGCGGACGAACTCGCCGCCGCCCTCGCCCGTCGCCGTCTTCTCGTCCTTCCCCTCGACCTCCTCGCTCCACCAGCGATCCACGTAGTCGAAGTAGACGTCGTGGTCCCAGCATTCCTTGGCGCCCATCAGGCGCGCGGCCAGGGCCTGCCCGATCCAGGTCGGCCCGTTCAGCCGCCGGTAGCCGTCGGCTTTCTCGCCGTTGTTGTCGCCCTGGCCGTAGGTCTTCCACGTCGCGGGGTCCACTTCTTCGTGGCTCCCGTTCACGCCGTCGCAGAGGTGGAAGAGCGCCTTCTGGCCCTTGAAGCCCTTCCCGTAGTAGGTCTGCGCGTCTTCGGCGAACGTCGCCCGGACCTTGCGCATGCCGTCATGGTCCAGCATCAACCCCGCGAAGAGGATCGGCCACTTGCGTCCCGAATGGTGGCCGCCGTTGGCGGTCCAGAGACGGCCGTCCGACTGCGTGGTCCCGTACAGGTCAATCCCCAACTGCACGAAACGGATCAGCAGCGTCTCGTTCGTCTTGCCGGGGTCCTCGACCAGGAGGAGCAGGCCCGCCTGGGAGGTGATGCTCGTGAGTTCGCGGCCGTAGTCGGGCATGTTCTCCAGCGGATGCATGGCCCGCCCGCTCCATTCGCGCTTGTGGTCCAGCCAGATGCGCTGGAGCACGCGTTCGCAGGGGGCCTTGTCCGGGACGGCGCACGGCGCTTTGAGCTGCGGCAGGAGGTCGCGGCGCAGTTGCTTGGCCGAAAAGCTGAGCTTCGCCTCGCCCACGTACGGCGGGCGGAAGGCGTCCGCCGCGGGCGGCTGCTCGACGCAGGTCAGGACTGTCGCCGTGCGCAACGGCCCGCGGCAGTACTGTTGGCGGACCGTGTCGGGGGTCTTGTCGCCCACCTTCTCCAGGCTCGCGCAACTGACCAGCGACTGCCCGGGCTTGAGTTCCAACGGGAACGCCGCGGCCAGCTTGGCGTCGTAGTTGGAGATGCGGTCGTCGTAGCCCTGCGCATCGCCGGCCCGTGGATTGACGACCGATCCGTTGCGGCCGGGCGCAGGTGCCGGAGTTACGCTCCTGACGGTGACCGGTCCGGCGACCCACCAGTCGCCGTTGACGAACTGGCCGATAACGGCGGGCTTTTCGAAGGTCCAGGTAATCCCGTACTGTGAGACAATGCTGCGTTCCTCGCCGTTAGCGGCAACGGCAAGGACTGCCGCTCCGAGAACCGCGAGCACGGCCGCACTGGTTCGCATCAGTCACCTCCTCATCCACGGATGTTCCCCGCCACAACGCCACCGCTGACGTCACCTGTCGCCGGTGGCCCGACCGGGAACGCAGTGAGGGCCGTTGGCGCGGGCGTCCCCGCCGCGAACGCGGTCACGGCGAGGCAGGCGATGGCCAGCAGCGGGAAGCGGAGCGGCATGGTCACTGGCGGCGCTCCTTGCGGCGGATTCGCCACTCCAGAGCGCAGGCGACCGCGAAGAGAATCACAAGGCCAACAATGGTGTTGCAGAGCAGGCCCAGAATCTCCCAATGCCGAACCGGTTGGAGCGTTTCAACCAAACCCCTGCCCTGAACATCAACACTGAAGCTGTTACCTGCCCAGACGATGACCATGGGGATTCCATACATGCGGCCAGCAGTACGCTCGCCGTTTGCCTTATGGCCATCCCAGTGTCCGGTAGGAACCATGTTCAGCCAAAGAATGCCGCCCGCCACGAACATCAGCACCACCGCCGTCGAGAGATGGAACTGCAACCACGGGCGCTTCCTCGGCTGTTCGCTCATATGGGTTCCAACATCACCACCTTGACCCAGCTCGCCAAGTGGGTCGGCCAAGCGGGTGATTCGCGACGAGGGGGCAAGTCGTTCCCAGTCACTGGCCGCCGTTCACTTGGGGCTGGCCATTCTCGGCTTTCTCGTACTTCCTCTTGAGCTCCATGATCAAACCGTCCTTCTCTTTCAGGAATGTCTCGAACGTGTACCCAGTTTGTGGCAGTGGCGTGCCTTCCAGACTCTTCAGGCCCGCAACTCCGCAATACTGAACGTTGGGTGACGGACTCTCCAAAGCCTTTAGGAAATAGGGCAACGCACGTCGATCCTTAGTAGCCCGCATGCGCTGCAACACCGTGGTCTTATGTTCTTCGCCGTTCGCGGCTATGGACTCCTGAAGCCATCCAAAGACATCTTTCGCTTTGTTCCTACTCCACCATTCCGTCCAGAACTTGTTCGTGATCTTCACGGGATCTTTACCGGGCATCGTAACCGCCCATAGGTTTGAATAGCCTGAGACAAAGGCGAGGATCGAACCAAGCGGGGTGCCGTAGGCACCCACGGTATCGTCGTCCCTCAAGGCCTCCACTAGCTGACCAGCACGCGAAGGCTTCCGCTCGATCATCTTCTTCAGTCGGTCGTCGGCGTCGAAATTCATCTTGAAGCCCTGTTTGGCACCCAGCCTTGGCACGCGCACCACCTCAATCAGGAGTGCAGTAATGTCGTCTTCTCTGGCGATGGGGTAATCTTTGATTGCACTGGATACCGCCCATATCTTCTTGGGTTCCTTCAGAATCTGCCGAACAAACTGCAAAGACGTGTCTGTTCCGATCGCACATAAGCATGAAACAAGTGGCCAGCATTTATCGTCGTCTGTGACGTCGTATGTCTTTATCAGGAGAGGCACGGCCTCGTCGCCAAATGCGGCGACTTCGTCTATGCGCGGTTGCAGCGCAACCTTTTGCCCAAATCCGTCAAATATCCGCTGGATCGCCTGCTCAATCTGAGTCGTGCGATTAGTATCCTGCGCAAATCCTTTGGTTCCGACAAGAATCAGGACGACGCCGATGCAGAGCATTGATCTCATTGACGCCTCCGTTCGATGACAAATATCGCTACCAGACTACCACGGCGTTCAGGGGCGGCAATGACGACAAGCCGCGATCAACGCCCCAAACCCATTCCTCTTGCACACCCCTTGTACCCGTTTTTCGCCCCGAAGGCCACGTCAGCGCAACTGACGACGGACGACTGACCAATAAAAAAGGCCCCTCGCACGTTTCCATGCAAGGGGCCATTCTTGGTGCCAAGGCCCAGAGTTGAACTGGGGACACCCACATTTTCAGTGTGGTGCTCTACCAGCTGAGCTACCTTGGCACCGCACGCTAATCCTTACCGCAGCCGCGCCGCGTGTCAACCCCCGGCGCCTTTTTGCGGCACGGGAAGGGCGGGGGGCGCCGGCCGCTCCGCGGGCTTCGCCTCCGGCCGCGCGGCAGGACCGACATTCCTGTCGGTCGGGCCTGCCGGCGGCGTCTTCTTGAGCGGCAGTTCGAATGACGCGCTGCACCTCACTGTTTCATGGCAGACCTGGAGGTCCTTAAGGCCCGGCCCCTCGCCCAGCGGCAGCGTGTCGGGCTGGTAGATGACCATGAGCTCATAGTTTCCTTCGGGTCCCAACTCGTACAAGGCGGAGAGGGGAATCGCACGGGTTAGCGCCGCGCCCGGAACCAGTTCGACGAGCGCGTCCCTGTCCCGCTCGAATCTCCGCGGCTCCATGGCGGCCGACCGGCTGGCAGCCATGTGGGCCGTGGTCATGGCCACGGGCAACCACGAGCCGTCCGCGCGGTGCTGACTCAGTTCTACCGTGTACAGCGGCGCCAGCGAGACCGTATCCACCACGCGGACGCGCGAACGGCTGCAGTTCACCAGCGAGAAACTGACGAAGACGCCGCGCGCCCCGGTGGCCCCGTCGGTATCGGTCACGGTGAGCGCGGGCCTGAGCAACGTGCCGACGAGCGCCTCTTCGGGCGGGTGCACCTTATAGTCGTACGTGTACAGATACCAGCCCAGCGCGACCAGGATGGTGACGGCGATCAGCGTGACCACCGGCGCCCTGGTGTTCCTCTTCGGATTGCCGGGACCTTTGACCATAGCGGGGCTCAGGGCCTCGCCGCCGCGTCATCCAGGCGGCGG
>JAPLOD010000439.1 GCA_026692735.1 Planctomycetota bacterium
CTGCCGCGGGGCTGGCCAGGAGGCATCGCGCCCACCGATCCGTCGCCGGGCCACATCCAGCAGTACCTGGCGCGCGCGCACCAGGCTGGCGCCAGCGACCTTTACATCAACTCGGCCAGCGTGCCGGCTCTTATGCTGCACGGGGAGCTGCGCCCGTTCGAGGGCTGCCCGGCGTTGACTCCCGAGCAGGCCGCGGTCCTCGTACGCCAGACGATGACGCGCGAACAATGGGACTACTTCGACCGTCACGGCGACCTGTGCTTCTGCTATGCCTTCGCCGGCGGACGTTACCGCGCCAGCGCGTTCAGACATCGCAGCGGCTGCGGCGCGGCGTTCCGTGTCATCCGCGAGCGGATCCCCGCGCTCGACCAGTTGGGTCTCCCGGCCGGCTGCGCCAGGCTCGCACAGTTCACCGAGGGGCTGGTTCTTATCGCCGCGCCGGCGGGTGCCGGCAAGACCACCACGATGATGGCGCTGGCGGACACAATCAACCACGCACGCCATGCGCATATTCTGACGATCGAGGAACCCATCGAGTACGCGCTGCCGCCGGCCGAAGCGCGCATCTCGCAGCGCGAGGTCGGCAGCCATACGGCGAGTGTTGCCGCAGCGATTCAGGGCGCATTGCGTGAGGACGTGGACGTCATCGTTATCGGCGAACTGCGCGACGAACTGGCCATTGCCGCCGCGCTGGCAGCCGCGGAAGCGGGGCATCTGATCTTCGCGACCGTGCAGGCGCCGGACTGCGCGCGCGCCATTGACCGCATTATGGAATGCACCACCGACCCGACCCAGCGCCGCAACGCCGTGGCGGATAATCTGCGCGCCATCATCGGCCAGCAGCTCGTCCGGCGCAAGGACGGCCACGGCCGCGTCGCGGCGTGCGAAATGCTCTTCAACTCCATCTCCGTCGGGAACATCATCCGCGAGGGCAAGACGCATAACCTGGTGAATGTGATGCAGACCGGCAGGCAGCAGGGCATGATCATGCTGGACGATTCGCTCCGCGCGCTGGTCGAGGAAGGCGCGATAGGCGGCGAAGAGGCGTATGCCCGCGCCAAGAACAAAGTGCCCTTCAAGCAGTACCTGCCGGAACCCCCTAAGCCCGCGCCCGAAGCGCCAAAGCCCCCCGAGCCGGCAAAACCGCCGCCCGCCCGCAGGTAGCTCCGTAACCGTAGCCAGGGATGAAGAACGGCCGGGGAATCCGAACCCGGAAGCCGGTAACGGCCTCGCCCGCGGTCGGCCGCCTACAATCCCTTGGCCAGACGTGCGGCGTTGCTTGGCGGCAATTGCGGAACGGCGCGGAACCGCGTCTGAGCGGCCTTGATGTCGTACTCCACTCGCCTGAACGTCACCCGCGGCAGGCTCATCAGGACCGTGTCGCGCGCCTTCTTCAGTTCCGCGCTGCTGCGCGTCTCGTCCTGCGCTCCGAGGCTTTCCTCCGGCACTCCGCTATCCGGCGCGGCCGGCCTGCCGCCTTCGGTGGACAGCAGCGCCGTCTTCGCGGTCTTCTCGAGGTCCGCAGAGTCCGGGTAATCGAAAATGCAGTAGCACGCCAGCGGAATGGCGTCGCGCGGCTGGCCGACGGAGCCGACGTTGACGAGCGTCCTGCGGCCGCGTTTGATGATGAAGGTGTAGTCGTCGAGCTCCTCGGGCCTCCACCAGCGGTAATCCTCCGTCACCACGCCGGGCCGATGGGAATGGCCGCAGAAGCACAGCCACGGCACGGCGGCGAAGATCCCCCTGGCCTTCTCCGACAGCCCGAAGCCCGAATCCTCGAAATCCTCGCGCAGCACGTACTCGTACAGCGGCTCACGCGGTGACGCATGCACGAACAGCACATCCTTCTCGGCCCGGCTGGGCGGCAGGTTCTGGAGCCAGTACCAGCGTTCCTCGTCCTCCTGCGAACTCTCGATCTGCGGCTCCAGCACCGTGCGCTGCCATTCGATGGCCAGCCGCGCGTTCTTGCCGAAGTCATGCGGTTCCACGAAGAGGGCTTCGTCGTGGTTCCCCTGCAGCGTCCAGGCGGTATACTGGCGAATCCTTTCGATGCACACCAGCGGGTCCGGTCCGTACCCGCAGATGTCCCCCAGGGAGATGGTGGAATCCACTTGCTGGGCGTGGATGTCGGTCAGCACAGCGTCGAGCGCCACTACATTGCTGTGGATATCGGAGATGATCGCCCGCCGCGACATACCCGCCTTCCAGCCCCTTGCGCCGCTGCGCCCCCGTCTCCAGCCCGCGCTCGGCAAAGCACACTAGACTACCCAGCGCCCGCTCTTCACGCAAATCACTTGGCTGGCACGCTCGAACGGGGCGCCCACGCAGGGGCGCCCCTACACCAGCCCCAGCGCGGCCAGCCCCGTGCGAACGGCCGCCGCGTCGGGGGCGTGGATGGCCAGCATGCCCACGGCCCGCGCGGCGATCACGTTCTCGATCAGATCGTCCACGAAGACCGTCCGCCGGGCGGGGACGCCCATGTTTTCGAGCACGTGCCGGTAGGCTTCGGGGTCCGGCTTGCGCCGCCCGATCTCGTGGCTCACGTACACGTGTTCGATCTCGCTGAACATGCTCCACCGCTGCCGGACATAGGCGTAGTGCAGCGCGTTGGTATTGGAGAGCATGCCGACCTTCAGTCCCGGCCGGCGCCGCAGTTGCCGCATCAGCGTCACGGTCGGCTCGATCTCGTGTATGAAGATGCCGTTCCAGGCGTCCCTGAAGAGCTCGAACGGCAGCCGGCGTTGGAGCAGGGCCTCGACGCACGCGTGGAATTCCCGCTCCGAGATCAGCCCGCACTCGAACTTCGCCACCTCCCGGTCCCGCCCCATGCTGGCGTAACCGTTGTCGCCGAACAGCCGTTGCCGGACCTCCGCCACCGGCAACCCGGCCAACGGCGCGGCAGCGCGCACGGCACGATCGAAGTCGTACGCCAGCAAGACGCCGCCAATGTCAAAGACAACAGCTTCGACCAGGGGAGCCGCACCACTCATGCCAGTAAAATATCCGGGAATTCCCCCGGTGCCAGTGGAGGCGTGAGATCGGGCCCTTGGCTCTTGGCTATTGGCTATTGGCTACTGGCTACTGGCTACTGGCTGCCGGGTCCGTCTTCGCGTCGAACCTGGGAGCGCCGGCGTCCCGCCGGCCGGGTATGGAAGGTCGGCCGGGGCAGTTCCTTGACCAGCGCAGCAATCGCCTCAGCCGTCAGTTCGTCGCGGCGCGTCCCGGAGCCGCGGTAGACGGGCATGCCGCGCCCTCGCGCCACGATCTCCCGCCGGCTGCGTCCTTCCGGCGCGTCCGGCCACGGCCCGTGTTGTTCCACGAAATGGAAAAACGCCGGCATGACACGCTGCATGTACGCCCAGTATTCCGCGCTGTCCGTCTGGACAACGAACAGCCCGCCGGGCCGCAGCGCGCGGTGGACGTCCGCCAGGAATCGCGGTGTTATCAGCCGCCGTCCGGCTTCTCGTGGGTCATGGTACGGTTGAGGATGGTAGACGTGCACCTCTGCCACGCTGCCCGGCGCGACGTATCGCCGCAGCAGCGTCTCGGCATCCTTCACCGCGAAGCGGACGTTGTGCAGGCCGCGCTGGTTGGCGCGCCGCGTGGCATAGCGGATGGCCGCCGCGAGGATATCGGTGCCCAGATGGTCGTGGTCGGGCCGCGCCAGAGCGCTCATCAGCGTGTAGCGTCCGTTCCCGCAGCCCAGTTCCACGACGACAGGCGCGGAGCGTCCGAAGACGGCCTGGAAGTCCAGCGGTCCGTCGGGCAGGTGCTTGAGCGCTGTGCGCGCCCATTCCGCAGGCGGCTTGATAACGCCCGGAATGGCCACGCCGTGTTCGTACTCAATCTCGCCCGGCTGCAGGATGCGATGCTCGTCGCCGTCCATAAACCGGGAATCATACTTGGGCTGTTGGCGAAGACGCAATGAGCAAAACGTGATACTACCTTTACGTTTCACGGCTCGCGTTCTACGCTTCACGTACTACAGCAGTCGGGCATTCACAAGCGAAAGGGGGCCGCCATGCCGAGTTCGCCACCCAACGTCGTCGTCTTCTTCACGGACCAGCAGCGCCACGACAGTGCCGGCGTGCACGGCAACCCTCTGGAACTCACGCCCACCTTCGACCGCATGGCCCAGCAGGGCACGCACCTGTACCACGCGTTCACCTGCCAGCCGGTCTGCTCACCCGCGCGTTCGTGCCTGCAGACCGGCCTCTATGCCACGAAGACTGGCGTCTTCACCAATGGCGCCGTGCCCATGAACCCGAACCTGAAGACCCTGGCCCACTACTTCCGCGCCGCAGGCTACACCACCGGTTACATCGGCAAGTGGCATCTCGGCGGCTACAAGACCCCGTTCGTGCCGGTCCAGGAGCGCGGCGGCTACGAATACTGGCTGGCCGCGAACGCTCTGGAGGCGACCTCCGACACCTACCGCTGCGATCTCTACGACGGCGATAACAGGCTCGTCCGCCTGCCCGGCTACCGCGTGGACGCCTTGACCGACGCCGCCATCCGCTACGTTGATGCGCACCAGCAGCAGCCGTTCTTCCTGTTCCTCTCGTTCCTGGAGCCGCATTTCCAGAACCACCTCGACGACTACCCGCCGCCCGACGGCTACCGCGAACGGTACACCGGCCGCTGGATGCCGCCCGACCTCGCAGCGCTCGGCGGTTCGGCCCACCAGCACCTCGGCGGCTACTGGGGCATGTGCAAGCGCCTCGACGAAGCGCTCGGCCGCCTCCTCGACGCCCTGAAGAGCCTCGGCCTGCGCGAGAACACCATCGTGCTGTTCACGTCGGACCATGCGTGCCACTTCAAGACGCGCAACAGCGAGTACAAACGTTCCTGCCATGAAAGCTCCATCCGCATCCCCACGGCGCTCTGCGGCGGGCCGTTCGAAAGCGGCGGCCAGGTGCGCCAGCTTGTCAGTCTCGTTGACCTGCCGCCCACGCTGCTCAACGCCTGCGGCCTGCCCGTGCCTCCGGAAATGCAGGGCCGTTCGATCCTGCCGCTCCTGCGCGGCAGCGTCTCAGGGCGAGGCCAAGAGCCAGGAGCCAAGAGCGAAGAGCCAGGAGCTAAGAGCCAGCAGCTGCCTTGGCCCGAGGAAGTCTTCGTCCAGATCAGCGAAGACCAACTCGGCCGTGCTGTGCGCACGCGCCGCTGGAAGTACAGCGTCGTGGCGCCGGACAAAGACTCGTGGGGCGACGCCAGATCAGACCATTACGCGGAACAGTGCCTCTACGACCTGGAATCCGATCCTTGCGAGCTGCGCAATCTGGTTGGCCTGAAGTCCCACCAGGTAGTCGCGCAGGTCATGCGCGAACGTCTCATCCGGCGCATGGTTGAGGCCGGCGAGTCCGCGCCGCGCATTGACCTCGCACCTGTCCGCGAATCGGGCCAGCGCACAGTCTCGCCCGACGAGGCGCTGGAGTGAACGGGTGGAACCACAGATGAACACAGATGAACACGGAGAGGGTATAGGGGACGCGGGGAGGGGAGACGCGGAGACACGGGGACGGGGAGACGCGGCGCTGGTGTATGCAGAAGGGAATCCGATTGGGGGCCACGCCCATGTTGAGCCGCAGTGTCCTTGTCGCGTTCGTGGGGTTGCTCTTCCTGGCGCCGGTGCTGCGCGCGGCGCAGGACACGAAGCTCCTTCTCGATTTTGAGGACGAGAAGGACGTCAAGCTCTGGGAATTCAAGAAGAGCAAGCCCGAACTCGTCGCCGACCACGCCACGCATGGGCAGAAATGCCTGAAGATCGCTCCGGACGAATACATGGTCTCGTTCCGCCTGCCGAAGGACTGGTCGGGCTACGATTCGCTGGACCTCGATGTCTTCGTGGATGGCGATGGCCCCGTCGCCGGCTACCTGTTTGTCGGCGACGAACAGTGGAAGAACACCAAGGGCGGCACGTACTGGAACCGTCATAACGGCGGCTTCAACCTCAAGCCCGGCGCCAACACGGTCTCGATTCCCGTCAATGGCCTCTACCGCGGAGAAGCCGGCAGCCGCGGCAACGACCTCAAGAGCAACATTGATCCGAAGCAGATCGTCCGCATGGACCTTGGCTTCACGCCCAAAGCCGCGGCGCGCGCGATCTTCATTGACTACATGCGCCTGGTGAAGGAGTCGCGCCCCGCGGGCATCCTCGCCTTCGATTTCGGTCCGCCCAGCCAGGTCCTTTCCCCAGGCTTCACGGCAATCACGTGGAACACGGTCTACGGCCAAGGCGGCGCGACGGCCGGCCTGCGCCGCGCGACCTGGGGACCCAACTCCGCGCGCGACGACACCTTCCCCACCCGTCTCTACCAGGACTTCGTCGCGCTGGACGACAACGAGTTCGTGTGCGACGCGCCGAACGGCAAGTGCCATGTCTGGCTCGTCTTCGACGACCTCGGCTACTGGGGCGGAGAGCAGACGCACTGCAGCAAGCGCTCCATCGAATGCGCCGGCACGACGGCGTGGTCCGAAGAACGCAGCCCCGCCGACTACCTCTTCCACTTCGAAACCGTCGAGCCCAAGCCCGGCGACAGCGTATGGGACCTGTACATGAAGTACCTCTTCGCGCCGAAGCGCTTCGAGGCGACCGCGGCCGACGGAAAACTCAGCCTGCGCTTCAAAGGTGACGCGCCGTGGTCCTGCCGCGTGGCAGGGATGATCGCCTACCCCGACGCGCAGAAAGCCGAAGGCGACAAGTTCGTAACGGAGATCGAAGACCGCAACCGCAAAGAGTTCGAGGCAAGGGCGGCGTATCTGGGGCCGAAGGAAGATAGCCGCGGCACACCGAATACTTCAGAAGAGAGAGTTGGGCGGAGCAAGGCATTTTCCTTGGAGGAAGACATTAGTGTCGCGAGTGTCATTGAGAAGGGCGTCCTCCTAAACGGTGACCAGGCGAATCCCAAAGCCCAACTCTATCGTGTGGCGGCTCGCGGGCAGCGTATTTCGTTTACTTTCGCGATTCGCCCAGAACAAGAACCGCTTGAAAGCGAGGTGCACTCAAAGGCGGGAGACATGGTCGGGCCGTCCGGAAGGATCCCTGCCTCGCGAGTTGATCTGCGTTATGTTCATCACGCGACACATCGCGGCTTCAACGACATTGCCTATACGATAGGCCCCGAGACCCTACGCCGCATCCAAGGTTCGGGACTCCGCCTTCAGCCACATTTCACTCGACAATTCTGGGTTACGGTTGACGTTCCACTTGACGCAAAGCCTGGCACATACGCCTGTCAGCTTGTCGTCTCACAGGATAAGTTGGCGGCGTACTTCACCCTCGCAATTGAAGTCCTCGACCTCACGCTCGACGAGCCCGACTTCCTCATGGGCTTCTACGGCTTCCACATCCCCAACGAACTGCCAGCCGAGCGCAAGAAGACCGCCATGCGCGAACTCTTCACCGTCCTTAAGCAGAACGGTATGAACTCCGTCTCCGGCGGGCCGGGCATCAAGTTCTCCGGCTTCGATGATGCCGGCAAGCCCAAGCTCGACTTCGCCGACTGCGATGAGTTCTTCAAGACGTACAAGGAGTGCGGCTTCACCAAGCCCGTTGTCGCGTATGGCGGGCCGGGGATGGTTCAGGGCCTGCACGACGGCTACGTCGTCGGCGAGACCGGCCGCAACTGGGAGAAGAAGACCGGCAAGCCGTTCGGCGAACTGCTCAAGATCGTCTGGGGCGCAGTCAAGGAGCACGCCGAGAAGGAAGGCTGGCCGCCGATCTACTACGAATTCAACGACGAGCCGCGCGTGGTCGAAGTCGCTAAAGAACAGCTCGCGCTGCAGAAACTCTACCGCGAACACGCCCCGTGGGTGAAGATCGGCGGCTCGTACTCCCTGCGCTGGGACACGAACGACCCTCTCGAATCCACACTCCAGGAGACCTTCAAGACCTTCGTGTGGTCCGCGTTGAATGCCCACACACAGGTGGACCTCGACAAAACGAAGGAGTTCGGCCGCGAACTGCAAATCTACAACCAGGGCGTCACGCGCTACAGCTTCGGTGCGTATCAGTGGGCCGAATACCGCAAGGGCGTGACCGGCCGCATGCAGTGGCACCTGTTGGCGCTGCACGGCTACCAGTTCTTCGACTTGGACGGCCGCGAACCCGACACGGCCATGATCAACTGGGGCCGCAACGAGATCATCCCCACGCTGCGTCTTGCGCGCTGCCGCGAAGGCGCCGACGATTTCCGCTTCGCCGTGACGCTGTGGAACATGGCGCAGAAGAAGAAGGACGCGCCCGAAGGCAAGGCCGCGATCGCGTTCCTCGACGATGTCAGCGCGAAGATCGGCGTCGGCCAGAACGAGCGGCCGAAGGGCTTCATGGACGACGAAACGTTCCGCAACACGTGTATCGAGCACATCAAGAAGTTGCAGGCGGCGAAGTGATTGGCTGTCAGTTGTCGGTCGTTGGTTGCCCGCGCCGTTTGGCTCCACGAATGAAGCCTTCCCCCGCGCGTGCGTCCAGTACCTCAGGCTCGCACAGCGGAAGACAGGATGATGGGCAACGGCGTGGTGAACCAGACAGAACTGCACCTGTCATTTCCCGCCACATCGTTGTATACAGTCGGAGCACAGCACCTTAAGGAGTGCGGCGGATGAGCACCGACGAAGCAGATCCATGCTGGGCCCACTTTGCCCCCGTCTTCGAAGCCAGTCCCGATGGCCTGCTGTTGCTGGAGGCCGAGACGTGGCACTGAAGAGCCCGCATGCCGACAGCATGTACTTCAGCATGCGCGGCCACGCGTACAGCACCCTCGGCAAGCGTTACCTGCTGCTGCGCTTCAAACCCCAGGTCATTGATACCCGCTCCAGCGACAACCTGCTGAAGAGCACTTGGCTGGCACGCCTGGTCTTCGAGAACGCGCCGGACGGCGTCAGCGTGCGCGTGGTCTCGCCCGATTTCCGCAGCAGGAAGCTGCTGGCCTGCAACCAGCGCTATACGGAGATGGCCGGCTACAGCGAGGCCCAGTTGATGGCCATGGACAGTATAGCGGATGTTGTGCGCTCGCTGCTGACGCCCGAGCAGGACGCGGAGATCGAGCGCAAGACGCGGGCCCTCGAGCCGGTGCGCGGTGTGGCACGGTGGGTACGCCCGGACGGCAGGGACAACGCCTTTGAGTGGCACGCCGTGCCCATGCGGGTGGGCGATGAGATCTATGTCCTCGGCATTGACAGGGACATTACGGAACAGCGCCGCGCGGTGGAGCGGCTGCGCGCCAGCCAGGCGGAGATGGACGCGCTGATCAACAACATCCCCGATCTCGTCTGGTTCAAGGATACGCAGTCCCGGTACATCACGGTCAACGCCGCATTCCTGAAGGCCACCGGCAAGACCATGGACGAACTCAGGGGCAAGACGGACAACGATATCTCCCCGCCCGACATCGCCGCGAAGTACCAGGCCGACGACGCCCGCGTGGTCCGCGAGAAAGCCGTCCTGACCGTGGAAGAGAAGCACGAACTCATCGGCCGCCCGCTCGCCTGGATCGTCACCACCAAGAGCCCCATCTTGGATAAGGATGGCATCGTGCTCGGCTCCGTGGGCATCGCCCGCGACATCACCGACAGGCGCCACGCCGAACAGGAGAACCTGCGGCAGCGCGAGCGGCTGGAACAGATCCTGGCGCAGGTGCCCAGCGAATTCCTGAGCGCATACAGAGAGGATTCCGTCATCGGCGTGACAGTCACCAAGGCCATCGCCAAACGGGAATCGCAGCGCAAACAGTAGGCTCAGGCCGTCTCAACCTGCCAACCGCCGCCGGCCCTCTTGCCACTGAGCACCTTCCCATCGGCGGTGTGCAGTTTCGTGAAGCTCACATCTTTCCATCCGTCAGGACATGCCGCGCCGACCTCTGTGCGTCCCCAGTAGTCGCTCACCAGCGCGTCGTTCAAGGCCTGCAGGTAAAGCCCGTGGCTGGTCACGTAGAACGGCGCGCCGGTCGAACCGGACGTCTCGTAGATCTGGATCCAGTCTGCGTCCACATAGCGCCCCGGCAACGCCTGGCCGAGGTCATGCAGGAGTCCCTGGGCATCCCTGGAATGCGACGCGGCCAGCCAGTACGCCGCCAGTGTCCAGCCGTGGTAGAAGCTCTCGCGCACGCCGGCGCACAATTCGCCGCGGCTGCGATAGGCGTTCACGGTCGGCGCTTCGAGCTCCTCCGGCGCAGGGCGGTTTGCCGGATCGCCCCAGAGCGGCAGGAAGATCAGCGGGTTGAGTTGCACGGGATGCTTCTGCTTGCCGATCTGCCGCGCGCCAAGCAGACCTTCGCAGGTCACGTAGATACCTTGCGCCTTGTCGTACAGCCGGCCGAACGCCAGGCCGTCGCGCAGAATGGCGCGCCACTGGTCCAACTCCGCGTCCTGCTGCTGCAGCTCCATGGCCATGGCGATCGCGCTCTGCAGGCAGTAGCGTGCGCTGAAGAGCGCACACAGGTAGTTCTTGGCATCCTGCCCGCCCATTTCGTCCTGGCCCATCGAAGGCGTGACGTGCAGGCCCCACGTGCCATCGTTCTCGCGCCGCAGCACCGAACCGAGGAAGCGCGCCGATTCGCGCACCACCGGCCAGGCATATTCCGCGGCCCACTGCGGATCGCGCAGGTACAGCGCGGTCTCGCGCGCCATGCGAGCCGGATAGGCCGCGTTGTGAATCTCGAACTGGAACCAGTTCGGCGCGCCGTTCTTGAGCAGGTCCGCACGCGGGCCAATGGGGAATTCCCACGCCCACATGGCGCCGCGCGCGTGGTAGATGCGCTGCGTGTATGCCTGCATCGTCTCCAGGTACCCGCGGTAGAACTCAACCCACGCGCGCGCAATGTCCAGGTGCCCCAGCCGCAGAAGCGCGGGATGGATGTAGGACACATCCTGCGGAAAATGGAACGGCCAGCCGTTGCCGGACCAGCCCATCGGCGCGGCGGGCGAACGGACATCCGGCGCGCAACTGGCCAACACGTAATAGTGCGAACGTTGCCACAGCGCCTGGTATTCCGGCACGGGAACGTCAAGTGCCGCTTCCCCCCAGCGGCGATGCCACGCCGCAATGGACTCCTCGATGAACTCCTCCGCGCCCCTGACAGCCCGCATGTCGGCGCAGAGCTCTTCGCGGCGGCTGACGCCGGCAGCGCCGATCAGCAGCAGATGCTTCCCGCGCTTGCCGCTGAAACTGATGGCGATTCCTTCGGCTGCAGGCTTGAGGAGCGCACGACCGCCATCTGAGATGACCCGCAGGCCGAGGACGCTATCCGCCGAACCGACGCGAACGCGGCCCAGCCACCAGCCGTTGCCGGCATCGAGTTCGAGGCCCTCGCCGGCGCCCGTCAGGTGCTGATCGTAATTCGTGCGGATGTCCGTTTCGGGAGCCAGCAGCAGATCGGGCATCGTGGTCCGGCCCATTGCCTCGTAGCTGACGTGGACCGCGAGCAGATCGCGCCGCGCGGGGTTGAAGTACGCCACAAGCGTGGCGGAAAGCCCCGGCCAGGTCATCTCCGTGTGGAGGTAGCCGTGGACGATACGCAGTTCCTGGCGGTACTTCCTCGGCGGCGCCGCCGGCTTTCCGGCCCACAGAAGGCGTCCCAGCGGCAGCCAGTAGTCCAGGCCCCACGCACCGCGGTGCCAGTGATCGGCATGCATGAGCACGGTCTTGCTGATGCTTTCCAACGGCGTTCCCCGCGCGCCGTTGTTCATCAGCCCGTAAGCGTCAAAGCAGGCGCCGCAGCGCCCGCTGCCGAGATACAGGTTAACGTGGTCGTTCATCCGCTCCGGCCAACGCGTGCGCACGACGTCCCCTGCCGCCAGTTCCGTCATAGTCTCGGGCCTCCTTTGCCTCTCGGATCACACGCCGCAACTTATTCGCCCGCCCGCCAAGCTCAACAGCATCTCGCCGGTGTACTCAAAGAGCAAGCACGGCGCATGACGCCGGCCCACGGGCGGGACGCCCGTGGTACCAC
>JAPLOD010000440.1 GCA_026692735.1 Planctomycetota bacterium
GGTAGCCCGCAGCATCGTCGCCCGGCGTGGCATCCGGCATTTCCTTGGCGTAGCTCAGCGGCAGGCCGGTCTGCCCGGGCACGGGGCATATCACGGGCCAGAAGTGCGCCGGCGCCTTGCCGCAGTTGGTCCGCCCGTCAATGCCGCCGTATCGGCCCGCGTACCCGACGCCGAACGCCAGGGCGCCCGGCCGGATCACGTCCTGCCTGTGGAAGTACGTCTGCACCATCCTCGCGGCGACCTGCGCCGCACCCGTGCCCGCGCTGAGTATGCTGCGCAGGCCCGCGGCGTTGCCTTCCGCGCTGTAGCCGGATTTGCCCTGGTCTTCCCCGTGCGCCAGCGTGTTGTTCTGGCTCATGTACGAGCAGTGCTTCTGCAACTCGGCGCTCAGCTTCACGTCCTCGGGCCGCGGTGTGAGCCCCAACGCGACTCGCTCGTCGTTGACGCCTTTCAGCATGGGCAGAGTCTCAGGGATCGTCGTCGCGAGCGGCTTGCCCTGTGCGGCGGGGTTCTCGCCCCACGCGCCGAACTGCAGGCCCGTGAACTCCTGCGTCGCCGAACACCACCGCTCGGCCTTGTCCGGCAGCGGGAAGAGCCACGTCTGGCCGGCCCACGCCATGCCATCCGCGCCGGGCTCGTTGTAGACGCCGTTTCCGTTCGCGTCTATGACAACGAACTGCTCGCTCCCGATGGCGACCAGCAGCATCGTCATGTTGCGATAGCACCAGACGCCGTCGTCCCGCTTGAAGACCAGCAGCTTGATGTTGAGGTCCTTGGGCTTCTCGCCGTCTCCTTTCAGCGTCACCGAGATGACGTCCTGCTTGGGGATGGCCTTGAACTTCCCCTCGCCCTTCACGTCCAGTTCGAGCACCCCTTTGGCGTCCAGGCGGGCGGGGATCTTGAGCCCCTTTAGCTTGATCCCATCGCCGACTGGCCGGTCCATGTCGCCAAGCAGTTGGGCGTTGAACAGGCTGGGTGCATCCTGAGCGACCGCCGTGACCTGCAGAGGCGCTTCGGCATTCGCGGCCTCAAGCCCCGACAGACAGGCCAACGCTAGTCCAGCAAACCAGATATGCGCGTATCGCCTCATGACCCCTCCGTCCCTGTCCGGAGCCCCCGACCACGCTCCCGTGTCCACAAACGCACGTTGTGCTCCCCCTTGTACCGCCGGCGTCTCGCCGGCCCCAACCCTTCACTCGTCCCTCGTCGCCCGTCACCCGTACTCCTGTCCACAAACGCACGTCGTGCATATCTCTGCACATGTGATATATCATCGCACGCAGAGACCAAAGTTCACCCTAAACCTAGACGCATGCTCTTTCGAATTATTGCATGAAAAATGCCTACATTCCTCCGTCTGCGAGCCGCTCCTTACGTTGTGTAACTACACCACGCCGGCCGCGCCAAACACTGAAGATGAACGCCTCCGCAGCGGCACAACGCCAATTGCATACCTGGCAACCGGACGGTATGCTGAAGCGTGAGGAGTGACAAGCGATGCGCATGGCCGACCTCAACCTGGACCGGCAACGTCTCGCCGCCCTTTGCCAACGCTACGGCGTGCTCACGCTGGAAGCCTTTGGCAGCTTCGTGCGCGGCGATGCTGATGCGGATAGTGACCTTGATCTCCTGGTGACGTACGACCAAGACCACAGAGGCGGCCTGGAATTTGTGGCCTTGCGGCAGGAACTTGAGGAGCTTGCGAGCCGGCCTGTGGACCTGTTGACCCGCGTTTCTGTTGTGAACTCTCCGAACAAGTATTTCCGGCGCTTTGCGCTGCGGCAAACGGAACCCGTCTATGAGCGCGTTTAGCCCCCGTGAACGCGATCTGGCCAAGTGCGAAGACATGCGGCTGCATGCTGAACGCGCGCAGCGGTTTTTGGGCGCGCGTACGCTGGCCGAGTTCCAGGCGGATGAACTGCTGCAAGCCGCGGTCATCCGAACGGTTGAAGTCATAGGCGAGGCCGCCAGACAGGTGTCAGAGGAAAGCCGCCGTCGTGCTCCGGAGATCCCGTGGACGCTTATCATCGGGATGCGGAACATTCTCGTGCATGACTACGGTGCGGTGGACCTCGAAAAGATCTACGATGTCGTCCACGGCCACGTCCCAACCCTGTTGAGGCAGCTTGCCGCCTTGATCCCGTTGCTTGAGCGTGACGTGGGCTGGACCGACAAGGAAGACTCAACGGCCGGGAGCGGAGGGTGAGGCGGAGGGCTCGCAGCGTAATCTTGCTGCAACAATCAGCACTCGTCACTCGTTACTCGTCCTCGCCGGTCGCGCCAGATACTCCCGATAAACGCCCCCGCCAGCGCCGCC
>JAPLOD010000441.1 GCA_026692735.1 Planctomycetota bacterium
CTGCGCGTCCGGCTCGCCCACCACGTGCGCCCCCCAGCTCACGTACGTGGTGACCGTCGGCAGGCCGGCGTCCTTCAGGCGGCGTATGATCTCCTCCCAGTAGCGTGCTTCGAGACGGAAGTATTGGATCTCGGCGCCGAAAATGTCGCGAGCGTGTATCATGCAGTGAACTCCCTGGTCTCTACTTCATCGCGGGCAGCACGATGCCGCGCAGGATGATCTTCTGGCAGGTGATGAAGATGATTGCCGTCGGTATCGAAGCCAGGACGAAGCCGGCCATGACTATATACGGATAGTCCGCCCATGTCTGGTCCATCTGGTAGAGCCACACCGCGAGCGTCCAGTAATCCTCCTTCTGGCATACCAGCAGTGCCCAGTCCCAACTGTTGTACGCGCTCAGGAATGCGCCCAGCGTGCTGACGGCGAGGATCGGCGTCGTCAGCGGCAGCGTCACCGTGACGAACATCTGCACCTCGCTCGCGCCGTCAAGCATGGCCGCCTCGTAAAGCTCCCGCGGCAGTCCGTCGAAGAAGCCTTTGAGGATGAAGATGGACATCCCGTTGGCCAGCCCCGGCAGGATCAGCGCGGAGAAGGAGTTGAGCATTCCCAGGTCCTTGAGCAGCAGGAAGCCGGGAATGGCCCGCACGGCCGTCGGGAAAGCCATCGTGGCCAGCAGGAAGAGCAGGATCTCCTCGGAGATCCTCAGCCGGAACCGCGAGAGCGCATAGGCGCACAGCGGGTTCACGGTCAGCGTGGCGAGGATCGTCAGCGCGCACAGGACCACCGTGTTGAAGAACGCGCGCCCCCGCAGCAGCAGGTAGTCCACCACCGTCGCGTAGCTGCTCAGGATGTCGCTCAGGTAGTACGTCCACTCGTTGTTGAAGAACGTGATGGTGTACGCTTGGGCGAAGGGCAGCGACGCCTCCTCGATCCGCGACAGCCTCCACCCGTACGCGGCATTGATGCCCTCCACGCTCTTGTACTTGGCGAGCAGGTACTGCTGGTAGGCGGCCTCCGCGCTGTGGTAGATCAGCTTCTCGGGGGGCAGCGCATCCACGAACCGCCGCCAGTCGTCGCCGCTTGACGCCGACAGCACGGCTGAAGCCTCCCCCTGCGTGGACCATGAGCGCGCGCCCAGCCGGATCTCCTCGAAGCTCTTGCAGGTGCTGCCCGTCAGTTCGTTGTACCGCCGGATGCTGCCTTTGCAGTTCTTGCGGAAGACTTCCTGGTACTGCTTCTCCAATTCCGGCGTCACCTTGATCTCGATCAGCCGGCGCGGGTAGTAGCTCTTCTGAAACTCCCGCCACAGCGCGGCCAGCCTTCCCACCGCCTCCGCCGGCACAGGAAACGGAATATCGCAGAGGTTCGAGTACGAGCCGCCGCAGAGTCGGTCGTAGTCGGCCACGGCGAAGGGCTTGGTCGGGTCAACCCCGAGGTCCGACTTCGTCTTCGGCCGGTTCAGGAACGCCAGCCACTGCGTCTTCAGCGAGAACGGAATCGCCGGGCTGGCCGGCGACGTCTGCCCCACGAACTCCTTGAACGCGCTCCAGTGTTCCTTGTCCTCGCGCGTGACGGGCCACGGCGGCTTCGGAAGGCCCTTCTTGGCGGCGAACGCGCGCCACTGCGCTTCGGCGCGGGGCCGGAACACCATGCGCCGGTACGCGTCCTTGAACCGCTGGTAGGCTTCCGTCTTGCCCGCCTGCGGGTAATCCCAGGCGACATGGTGCATCGGAAACCACTTCTCGGTCGTCAGGTCCACGTCGTAGAAGCTCAGGTACGGCGTGCCCCACTCCTCCCGCAGAATCTTCAGCGCCTCCTGCCGCACTTCGCCGCGCGACATGCTCGCCGCCTTCTCCGGGTTCCGCGTCCGGTACTTGGCGGTGTATTCCTTTTCCAGCGAAGCCGCGCAGTCGCTGAAGTCGGGCCAGCAGGAAATATCGCGCGCGTCGTAGTCCAGCGTGAAGTCCGCATAATCGGCCGCGATTGTCCGCCAGCGCGCCAGCTCCGCGGGGTCCTTCTCGACACGCAGGTAGGCGGCGGCGAACCTATCAATCCCCTCCACGTCGTCGCCGATGCTGATCCAGCTCGTCCAGTGCGCCGGACGATTCCTGAAGAACCCTTCCGGCACGTCTCGCAAGCAGCGGCTCAGACCGCGCACGAACCGGTCCGTCCGGGAGTAGAACGAGTGCGGCACCGCGGAGAACCGGTAGTAATCCATCGGCCCGCTGAAGGACGACGTGACCGTGATCATGAACGGGTAGATCATCGTCAGCCCGCCCAGGACCAGGGCCAGGTACATGGCGGCGATAAGCGCCTTGATCCCGAGGCTGTGCTTGTCCGTGGGGAGGATTATGGGCATGCCGAATTCCTGGCTCTTAGCTCCTGGCCCTTAGCTCTTGGGCTTCACGCTCGCCAGTCTCAACCAAGAGCCAAGAGCTATGAGCCAAGAGCCGCCACCGCCGCCCTCAACGTTCATCCTTCATCGTTCATCCTTCATCCTTCCTCGTTCATCCTTTATCCTTGTCCCTTCATCTCTTCTCCGTGTCCTCTGTGGCTAGTCCTTTTCAGTTCTCCGACACAATCCGGAACTCCACGCGCCGCAGGAACCGGATCTGCAGGTACGTGAACCCGATCAGCCCCACGCCCAGGAACCACGCCAGCGTGGTCGCCATGCTGAACCGCAGGTCGTTGTAGGCCAGCTTCCAGATCGCCATCCCCAGCACCATCGTCTCGTTCCCCGGCCCGCCGAAGGTCAGCAGGAAGATGCTGCCCATGCTCTGGAACGCCCCGATGAACGAGCCGACGAAGTTGATGATGATCAGCGGCGTGAGCTGCGGCAGAGCGATGTGCCGCACCCGCGACCAGATGCCCGCGCCGTCCAGCGCCGCGGCCTCGTAGTAGTCGTCCGGCAGCGCCTTCAGCGCCGCGATGTAGATGAGGCTGGAGATGCCCGCGCCCGCCCACACGCCCGGCAGGATGCAGCACACCATCGCCAGCGCCGGGTCCTGCAGCCAGTGTTGTGTGTTCAGCGTCAGGAAACCGGCGTACTGCGCGACGTGCTGGTTCCACGCCAGGATGAGGCGGTTGAGCGTCCCGTTCTCCGTCTCGTTGTACATCATCTTCCACAGCAGCGTGACCACGATCCCCGCCGACATCTGCGGCAGGAAGAACAGCGTGCGGAAGAAGATCTTGCCCTTCGGTATCTCCGCAAAGAGGAACGCGAGGACGATCGGCGACACGAAGCCCAGCAGCATCGTCCAGAACACGAAGACAAACGTCTTCCAAATGTACGTCCAGGTGTTGGAGTCAATCGCGGCCGCAATGAAGTTGTTCAGCCCCACCCACTTCGACTCGCCGACGATGTGGTAATCCTGGAACGCCAGCAGCACGCCCTGGAACAGCGGATAGTAGCTCCACAGGCCGATGGTCAGCAGCGCTGGCGCCATCATCAGCCATGGCACTGCCCCCCCGTACTTCGCCCCGGACGTGCCCGCCCGCGCGCGCGTCTTCTCGCGCAGGATCAGCCCCACGCAGGTCAGCATCACGATGGCGCACACGCCGACCAGCACGCGCGCCAGCGGCCGGTGCGGCGCCAGTTTCGCTTCGGGCATCTCGAACATGCCGCCTGAGTTGGCTTCGTCGTCCACCTTCTTCAGCGCCGTGCCGTAGTCGAACCCCTCCCCGTTCTCCGCGACTATCAGCGTCAGCGCGTGGCGCGCCAGATTGTCGGCGGCCGTCTGCCAGAACCCCACGAACGGCTCCGTGCGCACGGCTATGTCGCCGCGCTCGATCTCCTCATATTGCTTCTTGATCGAGGCCGGCACTTCGGCGAGGTACTCATCCAATCTCAGCCGCCGCAGGTCGTCCGGCCGGCACCACATGGCATTGCCGCGGATGACCTTCTGCCGAATCTCGTAGTCGCGCGTCTCTTCGCTGGTGACAGCCTTGATACATTCCCAGACCTTGTCCCGCTCGCGCTGGCTGCGCCGCCCCACCCCTTCGGTCATCGAGAGGAAGTGCTTGTGCCCCTGGAAGACGCGCTGGTGGTTCTTGTCCATGGCCGGAATCGCACACATCCCGATCAGCTCCGGCGGCAGGCCGGACCGCCGCGCGCAGTCTTCCAGCGCGGCGATGTCCCACTGCTGGAACGCGACCTCCCCGCGCTCGAACATCTCGCCGCCCCAGCCCTCCTGCCCCCCTCCGGCGCGCGCCACGCCCCGGATCACGTCCTCCGGCCCGAACTTCACCTCGCGCCCCCCGACGCGCGCCGACCCGCGCTTCAGGTCCGCTTCCGTCAGGTTGATCGGCTCTTGGTCCTGCGGGTCGCGAATCCACGGCGCCCAGCGCAGCTTGTGGTAGAACGCGCACGCTTCCATCGCCTCCGGCGAGCTGAAGTTCGCCCGCCAGTCCGACGGCTGCCGGCTCAGGTCCTCGCCGGTGTCGGGCGCGCGGTACGTCTCCTCTTCCATCGCGAAGACGTATTCCTTCCCCGTGGTGGGTGAGACGCGAGCCTGCACGATCGGCGAGCCGCCCGCCGCCTGCACCCACGGCAGCCAGAACCAGGGCTGGTCGCCGTGCACCGCGAAGCCGCGTTGGCCGCGTTTCAGTCTGGCGCCGGGGATCTCCTTTTTTGGGAACGTCAGCTTCTGGCACCAGTAGAAGAACTCGTCCCATGTCTGCGGCGGGCCCTCGGGATCCAGGCCCGCGCTCTGCACCATGTCCTTCCGGTACACCAGGCCGAAGTACAGGATTCCGGCGTACGGGATGCCGTAGACCTTGCCGTCCTGCGTCGCGACGCGCCGCCAGAACGAGGGAATCTTGGCCCAGCCGTCCCACTTCGCTTCTTCGAGATCAATCTGCCCGTTGCCGTTGGTGTCTTCGCCGATCCACTCGTTCAGCGGGTAGAGAAAGCCCTGTTTGATGTCGCTGCGGATGACGTGGAACCAGCAGTAGAAGAAGTCCGGCGCCGTGTCGCCGGCGATCGCCATCAGCAGGCTGGCCCGCCCCGCGCTGCCCGGCAGGTAGATCCCGCCCCAGCGCCGCACGACCAGATCGGGATCGTGCCGCATCAGCTCGATGAGCGGCCGCGTCCACATCTCCTCGGGGTGCGCGGGATCGTAGTAGGGAAAGGTGACGACGACTTCGCTGCCCGGCCCGCCGGCGGGCCCGACACTCTTGTCTGGCATCGCGGCTGCCTGCAGGCCCGAACAGGAAATGAAACATGCAAAGTGACAAATGCAAAATGAAAAAGGAACGATCCAATTCTTCATTTTGCATTTTGAACTCTGCATTGTGTATCCAGGCTAGCGCCGTTCGCGTTGTGCTTCAACTGTCGGTTCGGACGGCGAGCGGACAATTTAGCAGAATCTCCTACGATGCGCCGGCGCCGCCGCCGTAGGAACAATGAACAATGCAGAATTAAGAAAACGGTAACCGTTCAGTCCTTCCGTCCTCCGCGCCCACCTCCGGCATCCGGTATCCGGCATCCGGTATCCGGTATCCGGCATCCTGTGTCTTGCATGAGGCGGCACTGAACTGCTACAGAAAACGCAAAAAATGAAGAAGGAACGATCCAATTTCGCATGTTGCATGTTTCATTGCGTGCGCTCGTTTCCTGCGGACGGAGTGTTCCGGGAACGGAAGCGGTGGTATAGTATCTGTGCGCGTTCGTGCGCGTCCTGACGTGCCGACCGTCGTCAGGCCAACTGGAGGATGGAGTATGCGCCGGAGCACCGCGGTCGCCTGTCTGGTCGGGCTGCTCATCGCCATGCTGCTGGCTCGGCACTTGCTGTCCCACGCGCCGGCGCGTGGCTCTTCCGCTCCCGCCGCCGCACTGCCCGCGCCGGGGCGAGACGCCCCGCCCACCGAGGGTAATTTCTCACTCGGCGCGCTCCCCCCCGACATCCTGGCGCGCGCAAAAGCCGCCAGCGTCTTCATCCAGGTGCGCAATGTCTCGTATCTCGACGACAAGGAGGAATCGAACTCGTCCGGCTCGGGCTTCCTGGTCTCGCCCGACGGCCGCATCGTGACGAACTGGCACGTCGTCGCGCTGTACCGTGACCTGCAGGTGCTCCGGCTGCCCTATAAACAGGATCGGCTCGAAGTCATCCTGCGCCCCGGCACGCCGCAGCAGCGCCTCTACCCGGCCAGGCTGATCGCGGCGCGTCCCGAAGACGACCTGGCGCTGCTGAAGATCGGCGTGCAGGACATGCCGTGCCTGGAGCTTGGCGATTCGAACGGCCTCGTGGAGACGACGCCGCTGTGGGTGTACGGTTTCCCGCTGGGCCGCGTCTTCT
>JAPLOD010000442.1 GCA_026692735.1 Planctomycetota bacterium
GGGGAAAGCTCAGGGGCAGCCGCAGGGCAAGGGACAGGGCCAGCCGAAAGGTCAGAAACAGGGCCAGGGCGATGGTGCGAAGGGTGCGTACGCGGCGCAGTCCCAAGCCGCGCTGGCCAAGGACCCGCCGCAGGGCATCCCGATTGACAAGGCGACCTGGAACCGGCTGCCTGACAATCTGCGCCGCGACCTGCTGAACGCCGCCGGCGGGCGTTTCCCCGCGGAATACGAGGGCAGTATCAAGCGCTACTTCAAGAATCTGGCCGCCGACAGGGAGGAGAAACGGTGACGGCACTGCGGGGTTCATCCTTCGTTGCTTGTTGTCTTCTCTGCGCTCTCGGCGTCTCTGCGGTGAGGTATGCGTTCGCGGGCGAAGGCGCGGCCGGCGCGAAGGCCACCGCCACGCCTGCAGCCGATGACGATGCCGCGGTTCTGCGCAAGCTGCAGGAGCGGGGCCCGCGCGATATTGCCATAGAGAAGGCCGTGGCGTTTCTGATTGCCGGCCAGAACAAGGACGGCTCGTTCGGCGACAAGCACAAGAACGCGCTGACGGGGCTTTCGGTCATGGCACTGATGGCGGCCGGCCACACGCCTGACAATCCACCGCACGGGCCAGCGATCCGCAACGCTCTGAACTACATCCTGTCGCAGATGCGCAGCGACGGCTACCTTGGTCACAGCGACAACTCGCACATGTACGGGCACGGCATCTGCACGCTGATGCTCACCGAAGCGGCGGGCATGACTCGCGACGAGATGCTCGAAAAACGCCTCGTCGAAGGCTGCCGCCGCGCCGTGGACCTGATCCTGAAAGCGCAGGCGATCAAGAAGGCGCCGCACCACCAGGGCGGCTGGCGCTACGAGCCGGGCAGCGGCGACAGCGATCTGTCTCTGACCGGCTGGCAAACGATGTCGCTCCGTTCGGCCAAGAACATCGGCATTGAGGTCCCGAATTCAGCCATCCAGGCGGCGATCAACTACATCCGGGCGATGGCGCGCAACGGTGAGTTCTCCTACGAAGGCGGCGACGGCCAGCCCAGCTTGCGCGGCGTGGGCCTGCTGGCCATGCCTGTGTGCGGTGTGTATGACGCGCCCGAGCTGGTCAAGGCCACTGCCAAGATGCTGAAGGACCCGCCCAAGTGGCAAGGGCCGTGGTTCTACTACAGGACGTATTACGCTTCCGTCGGCATGTACCAGATGGGCGACGACGCGTGGAAACGTTTCTACCCGGTCCTCGACGACGTCCTGCTCAAGAACCAGAAGGCGGACGGCAGTTGGCCCGAGCCACCCGGGAACAACGAATGGGACGCGGGCGGGCCCGTCTATTCCACCAGCATGGCTATGCTCGCGCTGGCGGTGCACTATCATCTATTGCCAATCTACCAGCGGTGAAGCGGGCGCGGGCCTGCCGCGAGATACCGAAATCGCCCAGGAACTCCGGGTTTCCCGCTGCAATTTTCGCCGCAAGGCTGTACGTATGTCTAAGGAGCTTTCGCCATCATGTGCATGTCCCGCCTTTTGCTTTTCCTGGCGCTGCTCGCCGTCGTCCCACAATCCTCCTGGATTGCGGCGCCACAATCCGGCGGATTGTGGCACGGGGCGGTGTGGGCAGGAGAGACCATGGACTTCTACGTTGCTCCCAATGGCGACGACACCGCGGCCGGCGCCAAGGACAAGCCGTTCGCGACGTTGACCAAAGCACGCGATGCTTCCCGAGCGGTTCCCGCCGGTCAGGCCAAGCGCATCGTCGTGGGCGGCGGCAAGTACTACGACGTGGCGCTGACGCTCGGCCCGGAAGATTCGGGGCTGACTATCGAAGCCGCGCCGGGCGAGAAGCCCGTTCTCTACGGCGGCATCGCGCTCAAGAACTGGGAGAAGGACGGCGACAAGTTCTACGCAGCGAAGTTGCCGGAAGGACGCGACTGGCAGATCCGCATGCTGCAGGTGGACGGGAAGCTTTGCCCGCGCGCGCGCTTCCCGGCGGAAGGGACGCTGACGCATCTCACGGCCTTCGACGTGCCGTGGATGAGCACCACGGGCGGCGGCTGGAAGCGCAAGCCGACCAACGAGGAGTTGACCACGCTCAAGTACAAACCCGACGACATTGGCCCGTGGCTGGAGGTGAAGAACGCAGAGATCACCGTGTACCACATGTGGGATGAATCCTGCGTCGGGGTGTCGGCAAACAACGCGGACACACACGTGCTCACGCTGGCGCCCGCGTGCGGCCATCCGCCGGGCGCGTTCGGCGTGAAGAAGTACGTTCTGTGGAACATCCGCGAGGGGCTCAAAACCCCCGGGCAGTGGTATCACGACCGCGCGCAGAACCGCATCGTCTACGTTCCGCTGCCCGGGCAGGACATGGGCAAAGCCGAAGCGATCGTGCCGACAACGGCGACGATCGTCAGGCTGAAGGGGACGGGCAAAGACAAGATCTGGGGCGTCACGCTGCGCGGGCTGACGCTGGCGGCGGCCACCGTGCCGCTGTTTGCGGCGGGCTTTGCGGCCGAGAAGTTCGACGGCGCGGTGTCGCTCGAAAACGCGGAAGACTGCGTCCTGTCCGGCCTGACCGTCACGCGCGTCGCCGGGCACGGCATCAACGCCAAAGGGGCGATCAGCGGCGCCCGCGTGGAGAACTGCGAGATCGCCTCCTGCGGCGCGGGAGGCGTGTATGTCGGCGGGAGCAAGTCTGTCATCACCAACAACCATGTCCACGATGTGGGTCTCTTCTACCCGAGCGCTGTCGGTATCTACCGCGGCGGCAAAGGCAACGTCGTCAGCCACAACGAGGTCCACGGCTGCTCGTATTCGGCGATCAACTACGGCGGCCAGGAGAACATCATTGAGGACAACGTGCTGTACGACTGCATGAAAGTGCTGCACGACGGCGCGGCGATCTACGTCTTTGGGGCCAAGAACTGCATCTTGCGCCGCAACCTCGCGCGGGACATCACGGACACGGGCGGCTACGGTGCGTCGGCGTACTATCTGGACGAGCAGAGCGAGGGCTGCATCGTCGAGAAGAACCTGTCGCTGCGCGTGGGTTGGCCGTCGCATAACCACATGGCCAGGAAGAACACCATTCGCGACAATGTCTTCATTGTTCTCGGCGACGCGAAGATAACGTTCCCGCGTTCAAGCGAACACGTGTTCGAGCGGAACGTGCTGTACGCCAAGGGCAAGATCACTATCACGAATCCCGACGGCGTCACGACGTGGTCGAAGAACCTGTTCTTCACCGGCGCCGGCAAGATCGAGGGCGTCAAGCTGAAGGATTACTCGGGCGTCGGCACCGTGCCCGGCGCGCCCGGGGACACGGTGGTCGGCGACCCGCTCTTTGTGGATTGGGAGAAAGGCGACTACCGTTACAAGCCCGAATCGCCGGCGCTGAAACTGGGGCTGGAGCCTGTGGATGTGAGTAAGGTGGGGCGAGTCCAGAACTGAAAGCGGAACCACAGATGAACACAGATTAGCACAGATAGGACTAGACCCGGAGACATCAGTGTTCATCTGTGTTCATCTGTGGTTTCATTCCGTTAACGAGGAGGGGAAACATGGCAGAAACAGTCCGGCGCGTTCGTCCGACACCGACCGACGAATACCTTGGCAACCCGCACAAAGGCTGCTGCACGTTCCAGCACTTCAACGGCGACGAACCGTTCCCCGGCACAGGCTGGTCCGAGGAGGGGCCTGTCACGTTTCCGCTGCCCGCAGCGGCGAAGCTCTCCGACCGCTGGGCCGGGCGCAACGTCGCCGGCGGCTACCTGCCGTCAACGGTTTCGTATTGCCGCTGGTTCTGGCGCATCATGGAGCCGGAGAAGGGCCGCTACGACTTCTCCATGATTGACGGCGCACTCGACATGTGCCGCCAGCGCGGGCAGACGCTGGCCGTGCGCCTGATGGCCTACGGCTCGCAGCAGCAGCCGAGAGTGCCGGACTGGTACGCAGCGCGCTGCCCGATGGTTGAGCGGAAGGTGAAGAGCGCAGTGTGGAAAGTCCCCGTGCATGACGCGCCCGAGTACCTCGAACACTGGGGCGGCTTCGTGCAGGAGTTCGCGCGGCGGTACGACAAGAACCCGACGCTGGAAAGCATTGACGTCACGTACATCGGCCCGTGGGGCGAGGGCGACGGCGAGTGCAGCGTGGAACAGTGCCGGCGCTTCGCCGACGTGTGGAAGCGGGCCTTCACACGCACGCCGCGACTGTGCATGGTCGGCGGCGACCAGATGCGCGCGGGTATCGCATCGGGTTCCGGCTGGCGCTGCGACTGCTACGGCGATCTGCGGGCCGTCGGCGACCACGACGTGCCGCGGCACCTTTCGTGGAACCACATGTACGAGGCGTACCCGCCCGAGGTCATCGCGGGCGGCGCGACGGACGCGTGGAAGACCGGGCCCGTGCATTTCGAAGCGTGCTGGGTGCCCATGGCGTGGTATCAGAATGGCTACGACATTGACTTCATCCTGGAGCAAGGGCTGAAGTACCACGGGACGTATTTCATGCCCAAGTACACGCGCATGCCGGAAGTATGGATGGAGAAGCTGGAGCGCTTCTGCCGCACACTGGGTTACCGGTTCGTCTACCGCATCGCATTGTTCGACAGGCAGGTGAAGCGCGGCGGGAGCCTGCACATCAAGAGTTGGATTGAGAACGTCGGCGTGGCGCCGATCTACCAACGCTACGACCTCGCGTTCCGCTTTCGGCAAGGCGATCACGAAGCAGTCGTGCCGCTCAAGGACATTGACATCCGCACGTGGTTGCCGGGCGACTTCTGGCTGGATCGTAACATTCCGCTGCCCGAGGGTTTCAAGCCTGGCTGTGCCGAACTGGCCGCGGCGCTGGTTGACCCGGCGACGCAGGAAGCCAAGGTGAGCTTCGCCGTGAAGGAAGTCTTTCCCGACCGCTGGGTGGACCTGAATGGAATCGAGATCGTGTGACGAGACGTGCTGCCACGAGCAGTGCGGCGAGAAGGGCCAGGAACCGGCGACGCGGCCGAGGACGGGGCGCCGGCTGTTGCTAATCGTCGTGGGCGGCACTATGGCGATCGTAGCAACGCTCGTTGCTGCGATCCTGGCGCCTCCATTTGGCGCCAACACGACTGGGCTGATCGTTGCGTTGGCAGCGACATTATCCGCGGTCACCATCGTCTCGACGTTGGCGATCCCGTATCTTGCCGTCTGCCTTGTCGGGTTGCTCAAGGGGCGACGTCCGAGTTTCCAGTTGCACCTGAGCACCTGCATTGCCCTGATGTTCCTCGCAAGTTTGCTGCTATGGGCGAACCTCGCTCACGACTTCCAAGGTTGGCCGATTGTTGGGAAAAACGGTTCGTGGAGTTTCCCGGTGGCCGCCTGGCACCAAAGTTTGGCGGAACCGCCAGGGTGTCTGCTGGTGTGGTCGCTGAATATTTCGGCATGTGTAGCAATGCTTGGCGGCACTGCTATCATTCTCGAAACGCTCACCGTCCGGCGCAAGGAAGGGGTGAAGAAGATATGAACATGACATGGGTTTTGCTTCTCGGCGCGCTGGCGGTTCCGGCGGTCAGTTTCGCCGCTGCTATTGAGCGCCCGATACCGAAGCCGCTGCCTGACCATCCCGGCAATACCTTCCTTGCCGGTGAAGACGTGGTGGTCGAGATGCCGCCGCCCAAAGAGGAAAAGGGCGGGGCGTGGCGGCTGACGGACTACGAAGGCAAGACCGTCAGCGAAGGGACGGCGACCGAAGGCAACGCGGCGCTCGGCAAACTGCTCGTGGGTTACTACGAGCTGCGGCGCGTCGTGGATGGCACTCCGCAGAAAGCGCGCGTGACCGTCGGGGTGCTCGCCCCCCTGGAAGCCCCCACGCCGCTCACGTCACCCATCTGCATTGACGCCGCCGCGGCGTGGTTCTACCCCTCGGGCCCGCGGCAGGAAGGCGCGGCCAGCCTCTGCGCGCTGGCGGGCATCAACTGGGTGCGCGACAGGCTCGCGTGGCGCGAGATGGAGCCGAAGAAGGGCGAGTTTGCCGCCAACAACAAGTACGACGACACGGCGCGCAAGCAGGCCGAAGCCAGGCTGCAGGTCCTGCAGGTCCATCACGATTCGCCGCCGTGGGCCAACAGCAACGGCAAAGGCAAACGCTTTCCGCTTGATCTGCGCGACGCCTACAACTTCCAGAAGGAGATGGCGCGCCGCTGGAAGAGCCAGGTGCTGGCCTTCGAGCCGTGGAACGAGGCCGATATTGATGTCTTCGGCGGCCACACGGGCGCCGAAATGGCCGCGCTGCAGAAGGCGTCGTATCTGGGCCTGAAAGCCGGCAACCCGGACGTGATCGTCTGCCTCAATGTCTTCGCCAGTGCCCAAGGCCCGATTCTCAACGACCTGAACGACAACCAGGCGTGGCCGTACTTCGATACGTTCAACCTGCATCACTACTGCGGGCCGGACGGCTACCCCGGCGTGTACGCTGCGTTCCGCGCCGTGTCCGCGGGCAAGCCGATGTGGGTTAGCGAGTTCAACGCGCCGGTCCACTGGTCGGGAGACAAGACCGAGCAGGAGCCGAGCGATCCCGATCTGCGCGTGCAGGCCGAGCGTGTCGCGCAGGTCTACGCGTCCTCGCTGCACGAGGGCCCGGTGGCGTCGTTCTATTTCATCCTGGGGCATTACGTGGAAGGCCAGACGCAATTTGGCGTGATCCACAAGGACTTGACGCCGCGGCCGGCGTTCCTTGCCGTCGCGGCTGCGGGACGGCTGCTGGCTGACGCGAAGCCGCTCGGCAGATGGCGTGCGGCGGGCAACGTGCGCGCCTTCGTCTTCCGCGCTCGTCCCGGCATAGAGGAGCGGGACGTGCTGGTCGCGTGGACGGCCGGCGGCGAAGCCACGCTTGACGCGCCCGCCGCGCCCGTGGCGCTCTTCGATTATCTGGGTCGCCGGCTGCCGGGAGCGGCAGCAGCTTTGAAACTGAGCACCGCGCCGCTCTTCGCGGTATTCGAGAAGGACACGTTCAAGCCGGCGGCGGTGGAAGCTCCACCCAAGGCTCCGCCACTTAAGACCGGCAAGCCGTCGCCTGTGGTCCTGCAGGCGCTATGGCCGAAGAACAAAGTGGCGCTCGGTCAGTCGGCGTACCGTGTTTCCTCCGAGAAGGCCGAGACGATGCAGGTGTTCGCGTACAACTTTGGCGCCGAGAAGGCACAAGGCAAGCTGCGCGTGACGGCGCCCCAGGGCTGGACGGTCGAGCTGCCGGAGCAGGTGGAACTCGCGCCGGGCGAGCGCAAGGAACTGGCGCTGAAGCTGGACTGCCAGCAAGGTTCCTCGGCGCTCACGCAGGTCGTCAGGATCAATGGCGATTTCGGCGCGATGGGCGAGGCCATGCTCTCGGTGCGCCTCATGCCGCAGCCGCCGAAACTGCGCGAAGGCGCCGTGCTGGCGATGCCTGGCGCGGACGACCCGGCTCGCTGGCAGCCGATGGTCTCCGGCGGCAGTGAGCTGAAGATCGCAGGCGCGGACGGGGGCGGCGTGCTGGTCACCGCCACGCTTGGCCCCGGCGACCGCTGGGTCTATCCGATCCTGGCGCTTCAGGAAGGCGAACGGCCCACCCCAGGCTACGGCGCGCTGCGCTTTTCGATAACGTGTGTGGAGGGCCAGGCGACGTTCCGCGCAATCTTCGACGAGGAAAACGGCAGCAGCTACGTTGGAGACCTGACTGTGCAACCCAAACCCGGTGAGACCGTGGACGGGCTGGTGGTGCTGTCGAGCACTATGCACGGGACGGGCTGGTCCAAGCCCGACGACAACGGGAAGCTGGACGCGGACAAGGTCAGAAGCATCAAGATCGGCTGCAACACGCAGGGCGAGAAGGTGAAGTTCGCGTTCAAGAACGTGCGGTGGGTGAAACTGAAGTGACCGGCTGAACCAGAGAGAATAGAGAGGAGAGAGAGAAGGCGAGGGCTCGCATGAAGATGAAGACGAGACTCAGCCTGTTGCTCTGCCTCTCGACTGGCGCGGCTGCCGCACTGGCATTCTGGCTGCTACACACCCCGGTCCCTGCCTATCTGGGGATTCCCGCCGATTGGGAGAAGCTTCAGGGCCGAAGGGCAAGTTCCTGGGGCCGACCTTGCACGTATTTCCGTTTTCGTGCCCCAGAGACTTCCGCAAGAGCATTGGCGCGACTTCGTACTCAGCTTGATTCCATTGGGCCGTGGGAGCAGGAATCGGAAGAGACGGCGGCGCAGATTATCGCGGAGAGGAAGCTGACGGCGTATCCGGAAAGTGAGTGGCCAGGTCTGCTGCAGTACTCGGTACCGGCAGGTTGCTACGCATATGCAGTCGAGGGGCTCCGGGACTATGTGCTGCTGACGCGATTCAGGCATGAGAAACCAGCGACTCACTACAGCGTTGTCGTGCGCGTTGCTGCGAGCGGAGACGGGCAGTCACTCGTCGAGGTCTGGGATTGGCGGCTCTACGATCATTAGGTGATCGAAATGCCGGAGCGTGGCTACCGCTGCAGGAACCCCCAGCCAGGCTTCTTGAAACTCCTAACGGTGCTCTCGAGGTCGTCTTTGATCTCGATCATCTTGTCGAGTTGCGTGATCTTGAAGACTTCGCGCACCTCGGGGTTGACGCGGCACAGCTTCAGATCGCCCTTCTCGGCCTTGATTTTCTTGTAGAGGGCGATGAGTTGGCGCAGGACCGCCGACGACAGGTACCGCACCTCGCCGAGATCTATGACCATCTTGATCATGTACTGCTTGGTCACAAGGTCCATCAGGGCTTGCCCGATCTCGTTGACGTTCGTCTCATCCAGGATGCGGCTTTCGAGAATGGTGACGATGGCCACATCGCCCTGAACGATGGTCTGCATCTTGGGCTTGGGTCTTGGTGCGCCGTACGCCATCGGGGGTCTGGCGGGACCGCCAGGCCGGGGCTGCAACGGTGGGAGCGGCGGGAGCGGAGCGCCCGGTGGCCGCGGTGAGCCCGATGGCTGCGGCGCACCCGACGGCGACGGCGTGCCCGGCGCGCGCGGGATTCCCTGTGGCCCTTGTCCGGGGGCTGGCGATCCGGTCATCGTGAAGACTCCCTCCGCTAGGACTGTGTACGCGTCACCAGAAGATAGCGGCCACTCCCCCTGTTCCGCAAGTGGAAAGCCGCTGCGCTCGGCCTGAAGACTTGACACGCCCTGCCATCTGTCCTTACACTGCCTCACATGGCAGGCTTCATACCGGACGATCAGGTCCAATTCGCTCAACTGGCGGTCAAGCAGCGGTTTTTGCAGCCCGAGCAGGTCAGGTCCGCGCTGGAACTCTACCGCCGCTACCAGGCGGCCGGCGGGGAGGTGCCAAGCATCCCGCGCATCCTCGTCGGCAAGGGCTGGCTTGAGCGCCCCAAGGCGGAACTGCTCCTCCGCCATATTCTCCGTGGCGAGCCACTGCCGGGGAGCGGGGCGGCGCCTGCCGCAGCGCCCGCCGCAGCGCCCGCCGG
>JAPLOD010000443.1 GCA_026692735.1 Planctomycetota bacterium
TGATGTCGCGTCTCAAGGTCGCCAACATCCCGACGATCTGCCTGGACGGCGAGCCGACGTTCATCTCCCTGATCCCCGATCAAGACACGCTGGTCCAGGCGATCCAGGCCAAGGCCGCGGCAAAGGCGCTGAGGCCCGCCACGCGCCGGAAGCGAACCGCCCCATGATCCCGCTCGCCCTGGTCACCGGCTTCCTCGGAAGCGGCAAGACGACGCTGCTGCAGCGCGTCGTCGAGAAGAACCGGCGGCGGCGCATCGTGTACCTCGTCAACGAGTTTTCTCCGCGCGACGTGGACGGCGCGCGCCTGCGCGCCGAGACCGACGCGGTCTGCCTCATCCCCGGCGGCAGCATCTTCTGCCGTTGCCTGGTCACCGAGTTCATTGACGCGCTGCAGAGCCTGCCGGAGCGGTTCGGCACGGCCGCGGCGCCCGTCGCCGGCGTCGTCATCGAGGCCAGCGGGATGGCCGACCCGGGGGTCATCCGTACGCTGCTGCAGGAGACACAGCTCGACCGGAAGTACCGCCTGGCCTCCATCGTGGCGGTCGTTGACCCGAAGAGTTTCCTCAAGCTGATCCACACGCTGCCCGCCATCCTCGCGCAGATCGGGGCCGCCGACCGCGTGCTCGTGAACAAGATTGACCTCGCCTCGCCCGAAGAACTCGCCGCCACGGAGAACGCCATTCTCGAAGCCGCGCCGCGCGCACGTATCCTGTGCGCGTGCCGCTGCGCCGTGAACCTCGACCTCTTCGGGCGCGCGCCGCAGCGCCACCTGCGCGGGCGGCTGGCCGCCTGCGTTGACCCGCACTACGCTCGCCTGGCCCTGCGCTTCAGCGGCAACGCCGACGTGGACGATCTGCGGCGGCGCATCGCCGCCCTGGCGGACGACGTCTACCGCGCCAAGGGTTTCGTGCCCGCCGGCGGCCGATTGCTGTCGTTCGATTATTCCGCCGCGGGCTTCGAGGTCACCGAGAACTCTGGCACCGCTGCGGAACCGGAACTGGCCTTCGTCGTCAGAGGTCCGGCGCGGCGGCGCGTGGCGAAGGCCCTTTTCGCCGTGGCCCACGCGTCGCTCGACGACTGATCCCAAGGAAGGAGCGTAGCGCACATGACCTCCAAAGAGCGCGTCCTAACGGCCTTCGCCCGCAAGCAACCGGACCGCGTGCCGATAGACTACTTCTGCAACCCCGGCATTGACCGCCGGCTCAAGCAGCATTACGGCCTGCGTGAGGACGACGACGAGGGGCTGCGGCGCGCCCTGGGCGTGGACTTCCGCGGCGTGGACGCGCCGTACGCCGGGCCGAAACTGCATCCCGACGTGCCGGACCGCATGCTGGATATCTGGGGGATTCGCCGGCGCTGGATTGCGAACGAATCCGGCGGCTACTGGGACTACTGCGACTTCCCTCTGCGCACCGCGACGCGCGAACAGATTGAAGCCTGGCCGCTGCCTTCGCCGGACCACTTCGACTATGCAGCCATCCCCGAGCAGTGCGCGCGTCACAAGGACTTCTGCGTCCATGCGGGCGGTCCGGGGACCTGCGACATCATCAACAAGGACGGCATGCTGCGCACCATGGAACAGGTGCTGGTGGACCTCGTCACGGACGACCCCGCCGGCCTGGCGCTGATTGACCGGCGCCTCGCGGTTCAGCACGAGATCACCGCGCGCATCCTCGAAGCCGGCCGCGGGCGCATTGACTTCCTCTGGATCGGCGAGGACCTTGGCACGCAGATCGGCCCGCTGATCAGCCTGAATCTGTTCCGCAAGCACATTCGCCCGCGCCACCAGAAGTTCGTGGACCTGGCGAAGCAGTGGAAGATTCCCGTGATGATCCACAGTTGCGGCTCGAGCAGTTGGGCCTTCGACGACTTCGCCGAAATGGGCATCGCCGTCGTGGACACCTTGCAGCCCGAAGCGAAGGACATGGCGCCGGCCTACCTCAAGAAGCGCTTCGGGAAGAAGCTTGCCTTCCACGGGTGCATCTCGACGGCCGGGCCTGTGGCCTTCGGCACCGCGGCCCAGACGGTGAAGAACGTCCGCGACACGCTTAAGGTGATGATGCCCGGCGGCGGCTACGCCTTCGCGCCGACGCACCAACTGCAGGACAACTCGCCCACGGAGAACGTCGTCGCGATGTACGACGCGGCACGGAAGTACGGAAAGTACTGATTAGCCACAGAGGGCACAGAGAACACGCAGAGGAATCACAAACTAGCAGCTACGCGGTGTTGCAGGCATGCTGCCGGTTGCGCACGTGTCCCGCCCACCACCGTTTCGTTGAGGTTCGAAACTCGAAAGCCTGTATCTGCTTTTCGCGTGAGTAGTGGTCAAGGTACTCCTCCGACATCCTCCATGTCGGCGTCTTGCTTTTTGAGAGCAAGGCCAGCATCCGCTTTCTCGGTACCATGTACACGCGGATTCTGTCTCCCGCGTCAACAACTATCGCGAAATACAGCTTGCAGCCGAAAGCATTGCACGCTTCATCGGCGTTCCTAATGTGATGCTGCGCGATGTTTACGGACTTCCCTTCGGTGCCTTCTTTCCGGCAGCGGCACTTGACCGAGATACCCATGATCTCATGCGTGTGCGGATTGCGTGCGATGAGGTCAATTCCGGTGTGGTCAACGCGCGCGCATTCGAAACCGTACTTGGAGAGCCAGTAGAGCACGAGGGCCTCCCCAAAATCACCAGTGATCTTCGCGTGGCGACTGCTCTTATTTACGTCCATACCGAGGTTCCTCCTATCCCAGTCGGCCCGGCCTGACAAACGTCTTGCCGAGGGTGGCTGGTAGCGCTGCCATGCCTTCGGTTTGGTCGCCCCTTTGTATTACAGCAGGTTCAGGAATTCATCCACGGTAAGGCTGGAGTGGCGGATCAGCGCGCGTAACGTGCCTGTTGACAACTCCCTGTGCTGCGGGATTGAGAGGTTAACGCGAACGCCAGGTTTCACCATCACGACGTGGCTGCCCACCTGCCCCATGACCGTCCAGCCCACCTTCTGGAAAGCCTTGACGGCCTCCTTGCCGGCGATGTTCCCGAGGCGGCCCACAGCCTATACCGTCACCAGCAGAGGTTGGCGCTTGGCCTTACGCGTGGCCTTGGCGGAAGCCTTCTGGTCTTCAGCCCACAGCCACGCCACGATGGCCTCTCTGATGTTCTCAAGGGCTTCTTTCTCGTCCTTGCCCTGCGACACGCAACCGGGCAGAGCAGGGCACTCGGCTATAGTCCAGCCGTCCTTGGCCTTCTCGAGAGTCACATGGAATACCATTCCGCGCCTCCTGCTGTCACTGGCCTCAGCATACCCTGGACTCTGAGAGAAAGCCAGAGTGCAGTTCTGTGTGTCAAGATGCAGGATCAGCGACGGGTCCCAAAACGTGAATCCCGTGTCCCGCATCATCCGTTCACTCCGCCTTCCACTGCCCCTTCTCATCCACGTACTCCGGCTGCACGGCTTTCAGCGGCGCCATGCGCCTGGAATCGGACGTGGGCACGAGCGGCGTGACGTGACCGCGGTAGAAGAAGCGCTCGGGGGACTCAAAGCCTTCCGGGGGCTTGCCCTTCACCTGGTACAGCCGCGAGGCCATCTGCGCGCCGGGGACGAGCCACCGGTAGATTTCCCAGTTCTCCATGCCGGACCACAGACCGTAGTGCGCGTTCTTGGGGTCGCCTTCGGCATCCAGCGTCGTTTCGGAATAGCCGCCGGAGAACGGGATGATGGCATCGCATTGGTGTTCACAGAAGGTCAGCACGTCCGGGCCCATCTTCTCGCGCAGGTAGCGCATGAGTTTCACGTCTTCGAAGGAGCTGCCGAAGCTGTCGAGGTAGAAGAGCGTGCAGCCTTTGTCCATCATGGTCTTGAAGCGCTTCCACAGCATCTCGCGGTGGCCGGGATCGTCCGGGTTGATGTCTATGATCGCGTCCGACTTCCAGTTGTCGCGCACGGCCATGTGACGCGGGCGCGTGCAGACTCCCAGGCGCTGCCCGGCGTCCTTGAAGCGCTGCTGCAGCGCGGCCCAGTTGGCTTCGACTTCGGGCGGCATAACGTCGAAGTCGGGCCGGTACATGCCGCCGCGCGGATCGTCCCCGCCCTGCCCCCACACGATCACGCCCTGGCCATTGGCGTCCTTGAGCGGCGCGATGAGAGTATCGCAGAACAACTTCGCACCGTCGGCCGTGTCAATGCGCCTGTGGCCGCCGTGGAAGCCGTAGGGGTTCTGCGGCGAGATCGCCTGCTGGCTGTGATTGAGGTAATCAGTGGCGATCCAACGGTTGTCCGCCTTGTAGCGGACCGCGCCGAACGTCTCCTGGAAATGCTCGCGGTACGGCTGCAGCAAATGCTTCCAGTCGCGCTCGGGGCTGACGCGCAGTTTCAGATCGAGCGTCTGCGCGCCGCGAGGCGGGATGGCGCTGACGACGAAGTAGAGCAGGTTGCGCTTGGGCAGTTTCTCGCGCTTGTCGGGGTTCCAGTCCGCGTAGTCCCACAACGTGAGCGTCCGCGTCCAGCCGGTTTTCGACGGGGACGTGCCCACGCCGATCGTGCCATCCGTGGCGTAACTGCCGCCGAACTTGGACCAATGGCCAGGGTGGCACAGGCCGACGCCGTGTGCCTGGAAATACGAAATATGCTGGCACTGCATCAGTCCAGTCGGCGGCCGGTCAAAGGCGAACTGCAGGCCGGAGAAGCCCGTCACGGCCATGGCCTCGGTGGCATGGTTGTTCTCGATGCGCGCGCTGATCGTCACGTCTTCGCCCGCGAACGAGTACTCGAACACGCACGTGACGTCCTCTTTGACGTGCCGCACACGGGCGCGTTCCGCTCCGAGAACCTCGATGCTCTTCTCCAGAATGGTCTTGGTCTTCACCTTGCCGGAACCGGCGCCCTTGAACCACGGCTCCGCGTTCCAGGCCGACCAGCCTCCCTTGACCAACTCACGCTCGCCCACGCGAATGGACGACAAGCCTGCGTCGGTCACCACGAACTCCACGCCGCGCGGCGTGCGGTATCGCAACGCGGACTTGGTCTTCTCATCCGCCTCCCCCGCGAGAAGCGGGACAGCCAGGATGCCCGGCACAAGCCACAACAGTCCCGCACGCCCTGATGCCCAGCGCTTCATAATGCCCGCCCCCAAGATGGCTTTCCCTACCCACGCATACACTTGGCGGGTGCGTGCGTCAAAGCACACATTCGCGTATGCAAAGGGCTGCGTAGCCGCAAACCGCGAAATACGTGCGCACTGGCACTATGCACCTTAGCAAGCTCTTGGGCAATAAAGCGCCTGCACCCAATCACCTCAGCGGCTTCCTGCTGCAAGAAGAGAACATTGTGGCGTTATTTTTCGGTCTGTGATTTGCCAGTAATGGTTACCTCATTTAGTGTATGTGCAAAATGCAATGTGCAGCACTGATACGGAGCGCCTAGCGCAAGATGGATGATCTGGTTCTACTGCATGGTTCGCCGGCTCAGCGGGGTGAGCAGTTGGGCGTGTGTCAGAAAGCACTGCTCAAGAAGCGAGTCGCGGAGTTCCGGGCTTTGTGCGAGAAACACCATCTCGGGCCAACTGATCTGCCTGATCGGGCCCGCCAGATCACTACCACGCTCAATGTGTTGGGGCCGGAGTGGCTCGCCGAAGCACGCGCGGGGGCGGCGGCGGCGCAGGTTCCCGCGACCAGCCTGATGGCGATCACCTATCCGCCTGAAAAAGTACAGCCGGCACTGCTCCCCAAGCGCGCCAACGACTCCACGGCCTTTGGCGTGTCCCTGGACCTCTCCGGCACGCGCGCGTTGCTGATGAAGAACTGCGATGGCCCGGACATCAACCACCACGTGATCAGCCGCGCCAAGTCGCCGGGCACGTTCGCCTACGTAGCGTTGTGCGAGGCCGCGGACATCGGGATCAAGGCGTTCGTCAACGAAGCCGGTCTGGCCGGCACCTTCCACATCGGCCCGCCGGTGGACGACTACACGCTCACCTCGATCCAGCCCTCGCTGGTCTTGCGCCACCTGTGCGAGCGAGCCGCCAGTTGCGCGCAGGCGCTGTCCGAATTCGACGCGCTGCAGAAACGGATCGGGCCGGGGACCCCTGACAAGCGCGGTGTGTGCTACCTGTTCGCCGACGGCTTCGGCGAAGTGCTGCTGCTGGAAGCAACGGCGACGCGGCACCAGGCTCACCGCGTCGCAGAGGGCTTCATTGTCGCCACCAATAAGTTCCAGCTCACCGACCCCACGCAGTCCCGTCTGGAGCCGTACCGCGAACGAGCCTTGCGAATCCACCTCGGCGCGGAGCCCGTCACGCTGGCTCGCGCCGTGGCAGGCTCGCGCCTGGACCAGCGGGCTGGGGGCGAAAAGGGCGTCTGCGACGCGGATACGCGCGCTTCATTCCTGGCGGCGCTCGGCGGCGGCGGCAAGCCCAGCTTTGCCCTCGTGACGCTCGGCTCGCCGCTGTACAACGTTCCCTTCCCGCTCTTCCCGCACCTCGGCGCGCCCCCGGAAATGGTGAACGGCACTGCGTACGAAGCGGCGTTGAAGAGCCTTGATCCGTCCGGTGAGCTGGCTGAGAACCGCGCTCTCTATGAGGAAGCTCTGACCCAGAAGCTGGGCATCGTCACGCCGTCCACTACCACCGACCAGCTCACGGCCATCATCCGGGAAATGGGGGTGCTGGCTCTGGTCTACGCCGCCTTCGCAAGCGAGACCCTCCAGCCCAAGGCATGAAACTCCGCCCGCCCCGTGGCGCACGCAGGAACTCTCACAAGCAGGTATACAACGACCGCGCGACTGGTACACTGGCCGAGGCGGGAAGCCGCCCTTGTTATCTGCCCGGCTGGAGGGGCTATCCATGGCGTGGATTCTGGTGGTCCTGAGCCTGGTCGTCGCGTACATCGCGATCTGGCGCACGCGCAGCCCGTATGGCGATACCCCCTTCACCCGGAGCCCATTCCGCGAGACGCCATTCAGCCGGCCCCGCCGCCGAAGCGGGGGCGCGCCGAAGGACGCTGAGAGACCGAGCGGCAACGATCCGGAGGCAAAGAAGTAGAACGGGGGGAGCGCTGACAGCTCGCAACGTTCGCCGCTGCTTCGCGCTTTCCCAGCGGTGTATGCAACGAACACACAAGCGAGCAATTCGGAGAACGCGACATGGGCAAAGCCATCAACCTGACTATCCACGCCGGCCCACACTGCCGTCACGACACGCCGATGACGGTTGATCTCGGTACCGCGACCAAGGGCCAGTCACAAGCGCGGCTGGTCGAGATAGACACGGGCCGCGAGATCCCCTGCCAGTTCGCCCGCGGGCACCTGGCCTTCATCCTGCCGGGGCTGGGAACGCGGGAGGAACGTCGGTATCAGGTGGAATTCGGCGTGGAGGCCATCCACCAGGGCGGGGTGCGGTTAAGCGATGCCGGTGAGAAGGGCCTGCTCGTGGCCATCAACGGCCAGCCGTTCACGACGTACCGGTGCCTGCCCAAGGGCGAATACCCCATCGTGGCGCGGCCCTTCTTCTACCCGGTGTATGGCCCCGACGGCGTGGGAATGACGCGCAATTACCCCATGCGCAGCGACGTGGCGGGCGAACAGCAGGACCATCCGCATCATCGCGGGCTGTACGTCGCCTTCGGCGATGTCAACGGAACGGACAACTGGTCGGAGGAGAAAGGCCACGGCTACCAGTCGCACCAGCGCTTCCTGGAAGTCACCAGCGGCCCGGTCTTCGGCCGGTTCACGGAGCTGCTGCACTGGGAGGGTGCGGACCGCCACAAGGTCTGCGAGGAAGTCCGCGTCTTCACCGCCTGGGACCTGCCCCATGCCGGGCGCATCATTGACCTGAGTGTCTCGTTCATCGCCACCGAGGGCCCGCTCAAGTTCGGGGACACCAAGGAGGGCGGGATCGTCTCCGTCCGCGTCCCGACCAGCATGGACGCCAACAAGGGCGGGGCGATCGAGAACTCCGCCAACGGCCTGGGCGAGGCGGAGACCTGGGGCCGGAGCGCGCAGTGGGTG
>JAPLOD010000444.1 GCA_026692735.1 Planctomycetota bacterium
CAAACGCGCCGGCATGCGCTGGGATGAGCCGGGCAACGAGAACATCCTGGCGCTGCGCTGTTGGGATCTCAACGGCCGCTGGGACGAGATCTGGAGCACAAAGAATGCCGCGTAGCCGCCCCAATACGACCACCCACCCGCGCCCCGCCGAATTCCGGCGCCGCCACGACGCCGGCGAATTCAAATGACCCTCGATTTGCCGCTTGCATTCCGCGCCCGGCGTGGTTTCATGGTGGCATGAGTCACGGGACGTACACACGGTTGCAGTCTGCCTCTGGAGGGATCACCGCTCGCGGAAATAGACCCGCGAGCGTGGGTCTGTAACTATCGGCTTCTCGCGCCTGTATTGCGCGCCGCAGTTCCCTTGGATTCCCAATCCATTCCGCTGCCGGGCACAGGGCCTGGCGAACGTTTCACCAGCCCCAGAGGCTACTGAGAGCACACAGAAGGACGAACCATGAGCCCACAGAAAAAAGTTGAAACAGTGCCGGCAACCGCGGCGGCGCCCGCGCCAGAGGCAGCGCCCGCACCGCAGCCGGCGGACAGAGTCGTCATCTTTGATACCACGCTGCGCGACGGCGAGCAGTCGCCGGGCGCGAGCATGAACCGCGACGAGAAGCTGCAGGTCGCGCGCGCTCTGGCGCGCCTGAACGTGGACGTGATTGAGGCGGGCTTCCCGATCGCCTCCCCCGGCGACTTCGACGCGGTGAAGGCCATTGCGGACGAGGTCGAGGGCCCCATCGTTGCCGGCCTGGCGCGCAGCCTCGAAAAGGACATTCTGGCGGCGGCGGGGGCGGTCAAGAACGCCAAGCGCCCGCGCATCCATGTGTTCCTGGCCACGAGCGCGATTCACCGTGAGTTCAAGCTGCGGAAAGCCAAGGACGAGATCGTCAGGCAGGCCGTGGCCGCCGTGAAGATGGCCAAGCAGCACTGCCAGGACATTGAGTTCAGTCCGGAAGACGCCAGCCGCACGGAGCCGGAATTCCTGTGCGAGGTGGTCGAGGCCACGATCGCGGCGGGCGCCACGACGGTCAACATCCCCGACACGGTCGGCTTCGCGATGCCGGAGCAGTTCGGCTCATTGATCCACATCCTCAAGACCAAGGTGCCGAACATCGCCCAGGCGGTCATCTCCGTCCACTGCCACAACGACCTGGGCCTGGCCGTGGCCAACAGCCTGGCCGCGGTGAAGAACGGCGCGCGCCAGGTGGAATGCACGATCAACGGGCTGGGCGAGCGCGCGGGCAACGCGGCGCTGGAGGAAATCGTGATGGCGATCCGCACGCGCACGGACTACTTCGCGGGGTTGTTCACCGGCATTGACACGCGGCGCATCGTCCCGACCTCGCGCCTGGTGTCCAAGCTGACCGGCATCCACGTGCAGCGCAACAAGGCCATCGTCGGCGAGAACGCTTTCGCGCACGAATCGGGCGTGCACCAGGACGGCATGCTGAAGGAGCGCACCACGTATGAGATCATGACGCCGGCTGACGTGGGCCTGGAGCAGTCCAGCCTGGTCCTCGGCAAGCATTCGGGCCGCCACGCGTTCGGCGAGCGGCTGAAGGCCCTGGGCTACACGCTGAACGATGCGGAACTGGCGGAGGCCTTTGAGCGCTTCAAGGTGCTCTGTGACAAGAAGAAGACCGTCTACGACGCGGACCTGGCGGCGATCGCCGAGGACCTCTTTGAAGCGGCGGCGCCGGTCTGGCAGCTTGAGCTGCTGCAGGTCGCCAGCGGCAACCGCGCCGTGCCCACGGCGACCGTCTGCCTCAGGAAGGACCAGAAACGCTACCAGGACGCCGCGATCGGCGACGGACCGATCGCCGCGCTGAGCGCCGCCATCAACCGCATCACGGGCGTGAAGACATCATTGAGGCGTCCGCCAAAGCGTACCTGAACGCGATCTGCCGGTCGGTCGCGCGCGCGAACCACAGCGCCGCGAGCGCCGCGCCGAAGTGAACGGGCAGGAGCAAGTATGCTTTTGCCTTGTGACCTCGCGGCTGCCGTGCGATACTTGATGACATGGCGAGCGAATCGCGGCTGACGCCGAAGAACGTTATCATCGTGGCTTTCGTGCTGCTGACCGTCGGCGCGGGCGGCGCGGGCATGTACCTCGCGGAGAAACACTTTTATGGTCCGCTGCGCGAACAGAAGCGCCTGGTCGAGAACCTGAAGCTGGTCGTGACGCAACTCACGCGCGATATCCGCATCGCCGACGTGGCGGTGCTGGAGCAGACCGGGAATCCGCTCACGACAACGATCAAGTTCGTCGAAGTGGACGAGCAGCACAAAGCCATCGGCCCGGTCAGGAAGTTCACGTTCTCCGGCGACGAAGTGTACTTCGACAGCCTGGTCATCAAGTTCGAGGAACCGTTCAAGCCGTTGAACGAGCTGCCGCTGAAGCAGCAAGACCTGGCTCCAACCTTGATGAACAAGGCCATCATCTTTTTCCGGCGCGCGTTCAGCGACAAGCAGAAGCCCGAGGACGGTTTCCCGCTGGATACGCCCGGCTGCGCCCCGGAGCCGTATCGTCACAAGGGGCCTCCGAGCGCGTTTGAACAGCAGCTCTGGCAGCAGTTCTGGGACCTGGCCAACGATCCGAAGCTCGCCAAGGAACACGGCGTGCGAGCCGCTCACGGCCAGGCCGTCTCCATGAAACTGCGGAAAGACAAGTATTACGTTATCGAGCAGCGTGTGACGGGCGATATGACGATCAGGCCGGTGGATGTGCCCGACGTGCTCAAGAACTGAACACCGGCTGGTGATGAGGCAACGATGCCGGCGTGTTCGCCCTCCGCGCCTTGACAACAGGCAACGCATAGGGCTTACTGCAAGCAGCACCTTCTGGAACCGCGAACCCATACTGGAGAGACCCATGACGCGCGCAACACTCATCCTCGCGTGGCTCGCCGCATCCTATGTCCTGGCCCTCGGTGCGGCGGAACCACCGAACCTCGTGGGCAACGGCGATTTCTCCCAAGCGGCAGACGGCAAACCGGCGCAATGGGACACGTCGGGTGACGGCAAGAGCGTGACGCAGACGCTCACCGTGGCGCGCGACGCCGCAGGCAAGCCTTACGCGCAGCTTGTCTGCACGCGTTGTGAAAAACTCAGCCCGGCGAGCCACGCCATGCTGGCCCAGGTGGGCGTGGTGAAACTCTCGAAAGGCAAACTGTATGAGTTCTCCTGCCGGGCGCGGGCCGAAGGACTGGCAAGCAAGACGGTCGGTGTGGCTCTGCAGGACACGAAGGCGTGGACGAACGCGGGCCTGCAGGACCAGATGTCCGTCGGCGAGGCGTGGAAGTCGCGCAAGCGCGTCTTCCGCGCCACGCAGGACTTCGGCGCGACCGGCCGGCTGCAGATCTGGTTCTCGGAACCGGGGACGCTGTGCCTGGCGGACGTGCGCATCGTCGAATGCGCGCAGGAAGACGTGGAGTTCACGCGCGTCATACCGCCGGGCGATGGGAAGAACCTGGTCTTCAACGGCTCGTTCGAACTCGGCGGCAGCGGCTGGTCGTCGCTGGGGCAGGGCGCGGGGTGGGGGAACCTCGACAGTCTGCACGGCACGGTACAGGAAGGCGATGCGCCGCACGGACGCTCGTTCCTGCGGATTCCCCTGGGCGGTGAGAACACACCCGTCCTGCACTTCGATTACTACGAGCCGATCGTGCGCCGCGAGCTGCGGCCGCTGGCGGCGAGCGTGGGCTGGATCAAGCTGGAGAAGGGCGCCACCTACACGCTGTCGTGTGAGATGCGCGCGAGCGTGGAGGGAACGCCGGCGATGATCGGCGTGCGCGGGCAGGACCCGGCAGCCTGGCCGCGCGACTACCTCCTGAACGTAAAGCTCACGACAGCCTGGAAGCGGCACGTGTTTACGTTCAAGCCGGAGCAGCGGTTCGGCTTCGTGACCATCGGTCCGGCGCTGACGCAGGACCAGCGCGTGGACGTGGACCTCGACGCGGTGCAGCTTGAGAAGGGCGAGCAGGCGACGGCGTTCCAGCCATGGCGGGACGTGGAGCTGGCTCTGGAAGCGGCGCAGCCGGCCGGCGTATTCGTGGAGGGCCAGCCCCCGACGCTTCTGCTGCTGGCGCGCAACAATGGCGCGGCGGCGGCACAGCGGACGGTAAAGCTCGCAGTGACCGACTTCGAGGACAAGGCTGTTCCGCTGCAGGACGCGCCGCTTGAGGTCCCCGCAGGGGCCTCGGCACGCCGGGAGATCAAGCTTCCCGCGGAGTGGAAGGGCCACTACCGCGTGCGCGCCGCGGAAATAGTGGGCGGGACTCTCAGTCCCGCCTTTGCCGATGTGCGGCTGGCGATCGTGCCGAAACGCTCGGCGAGCGATTCCGTGTGCGGCATCAACCACGCCTTCGTCACCGGACGGCTCATCGAGTTGGCGGCCAAGTCGGGCGTGACGTGGTACAGGGATTGGACGCTGAAGTGGCAGCACATCGAGCCGAAGCAGGGCGAATGGCACTGGGACGTGGGTGACGCTCAGATAGATCGCGTCCTGGCGACCAAGATGAACGTGCTGCCGCTCCTGCCGCCGTTCCCATCGGCCGAATGGGCCAGCGAGGCCCCAGAGAGCCTGCCGACGAAGGGCTATCCCGGCACGCGCATCAAGCAGGCGTGGGCGCCGAAGAACACCGCCGACCTGGCGAACTTCATTGAGAAGGGCGTGACGCGCTACAAGGACCGCATCCACATCTGGGAGTTCTTGAACGAGCCGATCTACACCGACTACGCGCTGCCCGCCGATCACGCGGATAAGTACAAGGGGAAGAAATACACGTACGCGGATTACGTGGCGCTGCTGCAGCCGGCGGCCGCGGCGATGAAGAAGGCCGACCCTTCCTGCAAGGTGATCGGCGGCATCGCGGGCTGGCCGCGCGAAGGCACGAAGGAGGTCATCGCGGCGGGAATCCTGAAGCACGTGGACATCTTCAACCTGCATATCTACCCCGGCGCGCGCGTGCCGGAGACATTCGCCGGCGAGATGGACGCGGTGCTCGCGCTGATGGACGCCAGCGGCGGGCGCAAGCCCATCTGGATGACGGAATTCTCGTACTACGGCGCGGATGCCCTGCCCCGGAAGCCGTTCTTCCCGGCGCCGAATTCGTGGTCGGAGGAGCGGCTGCTGGAAAGCGAGAAGCAGTGCGCCGATTACACGCTGCGCTTCTTCCTCACGATGCTCTCCCATGGCGTGGAGAAAATCTTCATCCATTCCGGAGCCAGCGGGCGCGTCAATGACCCGAACTTCGAATGCGCGCTCTTCGACTACGGCGGCGCGCCGCGTAAGCTCTTCGCTGCTCTGGCCGTCTTCACCGAACTGCTCGGCCCCGCGCCGGCCTGTGCGGGCACGCGGAAACTGGGAGCGGACGGCCACGCCGCGGCGTTCGAATGTGGCAAGCAGAGCGTCGTCGCTGTGTGGCGCGAGGATGAGGCGGCAACGCTGAAGGTCTCCGTCCCGCCCGCGGATGGCACATCCTGGCTGGACGCGATGGGCAGACCACTGGCGTCGCCCGTCACTCTTGGTCCCTCGCCGGCGTACCTGGTCGGGCCGGCAGGCAAGGCGAAAGAGCTTCTGCAGGCGGTGGCTGACAGGTGAGCGGGAGGGCGCTTCACTTCGGCTTCTCCTGGTTCTCTTCAAGCCACTTCTGAGCGGCGGCGCGGACCTTCGCCAGTATCTCGGTGTTTAGGCCCGCCTGATTGTTAATCCACTCGCAGAAGTCGCGCTCGTCCTGCGGTGCCTCTGTCAAGAGATGCAGCATCCAGGCCGCCTCAAGCTGCTCATCTCTGTCCGTGTCGTCCAGCATCGGCACGAGCGCCTTGACCATGCGCCGCAGCGTTGGCTTATCCATTCTGCGCCACGCCGAAAAATTATTACTGAGCAGCCATGTCGCCAGCCGCCGCACGGAAACATCCGTGTCTTCCAGGCAGGCGGCCGCGACCTTCGGACGCGGAACGCGGGGAGCGGCAGCGATGAACGTCGGGTTAAACAGGCACCTCACGCTCTCCGCCTTGCGTTTCGCGTTCGTATCGGCAAGGAAACTGGCCCAGAGGCGTTCGATGTCTTCTTCCGACGCCAACGTCACAAACGCTTCCAGCGCGGCCTGGCGGCAGTTTCCCGGCGCGGCGCTTTGGCAAAAACGTTCCAGGTCCGGCAGGAACTCCTTGCGCTTGCCACGTTCCACTGCCCGCCAGAGGCCAAGAAGAAAACTGGCGGCGACAGGGGGCGTCCGCGCGGGATCAAGGACTGGCCGTATCTGCTCGGGCGTGCCGCACTGCCCCAGCAGATCACCGGCGGTGACGTCAAGGCCGGCCCCCCCGCTCTTCAACTCGCCCCTGCCGATTGCCTCCGCGCACGCCAGGGCCGCCGGCAGATCGGCACTCGCCAAAGCGTTCAGAGCGCAATACTCCCTGTAGGGCTTCCGGGAGGTTATTTCCGCCATGATCCTGTCCCTCGACACACGTCCGGTGCCGAGGACATTAAAGTAGAAGGCGGTCCCCCGCGGATCACTGAGGCGCGCTGCCAGTCGCGCGACGGCGTCGCCCACGAAGACGGGCGTGTGCTGTATGACCCACCACCGCCAGCCGCTCCTTGCGTAGTAGCGCGTGTACGCGCTGAAGGCGAACAGCGGCATGGGCAAGAGGAGCGCCGCGAGCAGCGCCGCGACCGGGAAGAACCACGCCGCGCCGCGCTTCCAGCGCCGCGCACGGCCCCACGGCTGGCCGCCCTGGGCCATAGCGCGCTTTTCCGCGCGCCGCGTGCGCCACCACGCCACCGGCGCAGCCAGCAGCACGGCCAGCACGAACGTCGGCACAAAGACGGGTGCGCCTGACTCGAAGACCGCCAGGGCCGACTGCCTGGAGACGCATCCGGCGAAGCGGGCGAACGAGGATTCGAAGAACAACGGGCCGCACGAATACGCCAGGCACGAGAGCGCGCCTTCGAGCAGGAACACAGCGATGACCAGCACCGGCCAGCGCGCGCGTTCGCCCCGCCACAACGCGCGGATGGAAAGGACCAGGGACCACAGGCTGAGAGCAAGCGCGGCGGAAACACTCACGCCCAAGAAGGCCGCCGCCGTTCTCTGAGAGATATCCACAACGAACGGCAGAGTGAGCAGGACCGCGAGGCACAGCAACGCCAGGCCATGGACCAGAACAGCGTCGCGGCCGTGCTGGGAAGATGGCGCCTCCGGTGCGGGATTCACGCCGCCATGTTTTCCCGCTGGCAGCCTGCTGGCAAGTGGAAAGACATGGGACGCTTGTGCCGTCGTGTTGTTGTTGAATTCCCATTGACCGCCCGCGCGCCCCGCGTTAGCGAAGAGCGCCATGCAACCCAGGCTGGCGCTCGTGTTCTGCTACGCGCGACCCAACCGCCACAGCTTCAACGCTCTGGCCGGCGCGCTCGAAACGGATGCGTTCGCCGACGATGCGAGCGTCATCTTCGCCGCCGAAGAAGGCAGCCTCCTGGGGGCGGTGGCTGAAGCGCTCTCGGCGGGCTCGCGCACCGTGGTCTGCGTGTCCTTCACCACGCCGCAGATGCCGGCGATGGCGTCGCTGGTGCGCCGGCTGAGAAGGGAGTGCGCATCGCGCGTCACGCTGCTCGCGGGCGGGCCGCATCCCACGGCCGATCCCGCCGGGACGCTCAAGCTTGGCGTTGATATCGTCGTGCGCGGCGAAGGCGAAGCGACGTTTCTGGAACTGCTCAAGAGGATTGGCGCCGGCGGCGACT
>JAPLOD010000445.1 GCA_026692735.1 Planctomycetota bacterium
GTCGGTGCGCTCCCAGATGTTCACGCCGTCCTGCTGGCCGCCGCTGGAGATGACGTACGTGCCGCGTTGCGCGCCCGTGCCTTTCAGCACGTACACGTACCCGTCACGGCCGACCTTCGTCTCCAGGATCGCGCTGCGCAGCAGCTTCATGCTGTCGAGCGGCACGCCGACCGCCAGCATCCCCACCAGTTGCCCACGCTCATCGTTGAGCGGCTCATACGCCGCAATGTACGTGGTGTCATTCAGCACGGACAAGCCGCAGTACGGCTGCCCCTTCAGGACTTTCGCCAGGATCGGGTTGGAGCTGCCGTCCGCCCCGCGAGCCGGCAGGTAGGTGCTCAGCGGGCGGGAGCGGCCGGCGGTCTCGACGTTGGTGGCGACCCGCAGCATGTCGCCGTCTTCGTTCATCCGCTGGAACACGGAGACGCTGGTGCCCGCCACCCGGCCCATCTCGTCCACGACCGGCGTGGGAGTCTTCGGGTCGCTGTTCTGCCCGAGCCACAGCGGCCCGAACATCAGCTTGGGCAGCGTCACGGGGCTGACGGCGCCGGTGACCTGGTTCTTCGCCTCCCAGCTCACCTTGTCCGCACTGGACACTTGCACCGGCCCGTGGCTGGCAAGCTGCTCGCGGACTCCCTTGATGGTCGCCTGCACCTGCCGCAGCACCGTTTCGTGCGCCAGGCGGCACATGTTCCAGACGTCCAGCGCGATACGCCGGGTGCTCTGTTGCGAGATCAGGTTCATCTCGCCGGTCACTTCCTTGCTGACCCTCTGCTGCTCGGTCGTGACCAGCACCACCAGGACGAGCACCGGCAGGACGCCGGCCAGAAGGGCGAGACCCGATATCTTGGTCCTCAGTGTGAGCGTCATGTGCATCCCTCATTCGGGCGAGCCGCTTTGCAGGGGCTCGCGAGGCTGATCCTGACTTCCTGGATGTTCCGGTTCGCCACGCGCCGGTACTCCACCGCCTCCGCCATCTGGCGGACCAGGTGCAGGCCCAGCCCGCCGATCCTGCGCTCCTCCAGCGGCTGCTTCGTGTCGGGCGCCGGCGCAGACAGCGGATCGAACGCATGGCCGTCGTCGCTCACCTGGAGCACCAGCCGCTCGGGCTGCAGCTCCAGGCTCACCGCGATGACATGTTCGCTGTTGTCATCGTAGCCGTACTTGACGATGTTCGTGATGATCTCTTCGAGGGCCAGGGCGGCGGTGAGCGCCGCCGCGGACGGCACCGCGTGTTCCTCGAGGAAACTGCCGACATCTCCGGTGAGCTTCTCCAGTTCGGCCATGCGATTCTTCATGGTAACAACACGGTTGACGCTCATCGGCGCTCCGCAATCCCGGCGTAAGACAGCGGCGGACGGGGCGCTCCGCCCAACGCCAACGGCCCAGTCAGACGCTCTTCAACGCACTGGCCACATCGGAGTAGATCGGCAGAATGGTGTTGAAGCCGGACAGCGAGATCACCTCTTCCACCAGGCCGGACAGGCCGGACAAGCCCAGCGCACCGCCGGCCGCCTTCATCTGCTTGCCCAACGCGAGTATGCTGCGCAAGCCGGCGCTGCTGATGTAGTTGAGCTGGGAAAGATCCAGCACCAGGCGCTGGCCCGGCTTGACCCAGGCGCTCGACTGCCGGTCGAACTCCGGCGTCGTCATCCCGTCCAGCCTGCCCACGACCGCCACCACTAACGCCTGCTGTTCGTTGCGAACAGTGATCTCCATGGCTGTCCCCTTTCTTCGGGATTGTTCTTGCTGGAACGATAAGCGCCCCGCGTCAGGAACGCAAGTTGCGCCGGCTACGCGTACTCCCTCCGCAGGCTCTCGAGCATCTCCTCGGTCAACTGCTCGGTCTTGCGCAGCTCGGCAAACTTGTCCAGCAGGTCCTCAACCGTATGATGGCGCTTCTCCTCCAGCGGGATGTCCTCGATGATCTGTCCCGCGTTCATCATGATGGTCCGGTTGCCCAGCTCAAGAGCTTGCTGCATGCTGTGCGTCACCATCAGCGTCGTCAGCCGGTCCTTCTCCACGAACCGCCTGGTGAGCTTGATGACCTGCGCGGCGGTCTTGGGATCGAGCGCGGCGGTGTGCTCGTCCAGGAGCAGGACTTTCGGCTGTGACAGAACGGCCATGAGCAGCGTAAGCGCCTGGCGCTGGCCGCCCGACAGCGTGCCGATCACGTTGTCCAGGCGGTCCTCAAGCTGCATTTCCAGTTGCCGCACCTGCTCCCGGTACGCGGACCGCCGCCCGGCGTTCAAGCCGAGGCGGGGGTAGTGCGTCCTGCCGCGGAGCCACGCGATGTGAAGGTTCTCGGCAATCGTCATGTCGGGGGCCGTGCCGGTGAACGGGTTCTGGAAGACGCGCGCAATGTGTCTGGCTCGCTGCCAGTCCCATTTCCTGGTCACGTCCTCGCCGCCGATGAGGATGCTGCCGGAGTCGGGGAGGAACTTGCCGGCCACGGCGTTCAGCAGCGAGGACTTCCCGGAACCGTTGGTCCCGATAATGGTGACGAAATCCCCCTCCTTCACCTCCAGGTTCACGCCCCGCAGCGGCCGGACCTCGTTGGCCGTGCCGGCGTTGAACGTCTTGCGCAGGTCCCTGATCGTTATCATGGCTGTTTCTCTGAGCTTTCCGCCTGTTTCACAACGTCCTCAGGAATGGTTATGCCGATTTCCCTGGCCAGCGGCAGGTTGACCGCGATCTTCTTCGGCACGTAGTCTTTGATGGGTATCGTGCGCGGGTCCTCACCGTTGATGACGCGCACGGCCATGCGCCCCGTCTCCCGCCCCACTTCGACGTAGTCGGCGCCAATCGAAACGCAGGATCCTTGGAGCACATCGTTCGGCGCGTTGGTGAAATAGGGGATCTTCTTCTCCCTCAGGATCTGCGCGATCGTGGGCCGCGCGAGGTTCACGGTGTTGTCGCCGGATGTGAAGAAGATGTCAACCTTGCGGCCCAGAACGGAACGCAGCGCATCCGGCACCTCGCCGGTCCCGCTCACGGTCGCCTCGATCAGCTCGAACCCGTAGTCCTTCACGACCTCCCTTGTCTTGTAGGTACACGCTTCCGAACAGGCTTCCGCCGGGTTCCAGACGATCCCGATCCGCTTTGCGTTCGGCAGGACCTTCCGCATAAGCGCTACGGTCGCGGCGATAGGCTGGAACGAAGCCACTCCCGTGAGATTCGGCTGGTGCTCGGCGGAAGTTTTCGCCACGCCCATACGGTATGGATCGGTCACGGCCCCGAAGACGTGCGGGATCTTCTTGTTGACCTGCGCCGTGACCTGCAGCGCCGGCGTGGATATCGTTATGATGTAGTCATACTGCTGCCTGACGAAGTCCTGCGCGATAGACTGGGCCATCGCGAATTCGCCCTGCGCCGATTTCGTATCCACCGTCATGTTGTACTTCCTGAGAACGCCGCTCTTCTCCAGTTCCTCCATGACGCCGCCGATCGTCTGGCGAAGGATGATGTTGTCATTGAACACGAGAAGCGCGATCCTCTTGTGCGCTCCCGGGACTGCCGGTCCCGGCCCCTCTGCGGCTTTCCTGGCGGCCGGACCCGGAACCCTCTTGCCATCCTTATGCAGGAACGTGGCCTGCTTGATGAACTCGTCCGGTATGGTGATGCCGAAGTTCTTCGCGGCGTCGAGGTTCAGACCGAACGTTTCGTCACGGTAGTGCTCGAACGGTATCCCGGAGGGTTTCTCCCCTTTGAGGATCCGGTCAACAAGCTGCGCGCCCTGGGCGCCCGCTCCGGAAAAGTCGAAGCCCAGGCAGCCCAGCGTGCCATCCTGGAGCCTGTCCAGATTCGATAGGAACACGGGAATGTTGTTCCTGCGCGCGACCTTCATCACCGAGTCGAATGCGGAGAAGACCGTATTGTCGGAGATGAGGAGGAAGAGCTCCGCGCCCTTGTTGTTCAGCGCGTTGGCGGCCTCGTACACTTCCGAGGTGGATGTCACGGTGGTCTCAACAAGCGTGTAGTCCGGGCAGGACGCCAGGGCCTTCTTCAGGTTCCCGAGATGCACGACCGAATTCGCCAGCGCCGGGTTCCAGATCGTGCCCACCTTGAGCTTCCGCGGTATGAGCGTGTGGACGATGTTGACGATCTTGTCCATCCGCGCTTCGCCATACGCCCCCGTGACGTTCGGCAGGTGGTCCGTCTCGGTCTTGCCGGCACCGATGACGAACGGGTTGGCCACAGTGGTGAACACTATCGGCCGGTCGGTAATCTTGTTGATGGCCGCCTGCGTGCAGGGCGTTGAGATCGTCACGACGATGTCGAGCTTCTCGGTGTTGAACTTGTCAATGATGGAGCTCACCGTCGGCATGTCGCCGTTCGCATTCTCAAGTTGGAGTTTGCAGTTCTGCCCCGGCTGGTAACCGAGCCGCTTAAGCTCGGCGACAAAGCCGTCGCGCGCCGAGTCCAGGACCTCGTGGCTGGTGTACTGGACAACGCCGATCCTGTACTCCTGGCCCGTGCGGAGAGGCCCTTTGGTGTAATGGCGGTAGCCCAGGAACGCGAGGATGGCCAGCACCGCGCCCGCCGTGACGTAGCGGAAGCGCCTGAGCTTCAACACCGTACCGAGGGCGCCCAGTACCCCGCCCTTCTCTCCCTTCCCGCGGGCAACCCCCGCCGAGATGACCAGCGTCAACAGCACGAAGAACGCCGTCAGCAGTTTCAGGTCAATGGGGTTCATGCCGATTGACAGCGCGAAGGCGATCATCAGCCTGAAAATCACCGACCCCAGCAGCACGCCGAAGACCTGGGCTGCCACGCTGGGACTCGAGATCACCGATTCCCCGATTATCACCGCGGCCAGGCCCATCAGGACCGTGCCAATCCCCATCCCAATGTCGGCAAACCCCTGGTACTGAGCCACCAGGCAGCCGGATACCCCGGCAAAGCCGTTGGCCAGCGCAAGTCCGAATGTCTTGTACGCGTTGACGTGCACCCCGTTGGCGGCTGCCATGTCGGGGTTGTTGCCCACGGCCCGCATGGTGATGCCGTAGTCCGTCTTCAGGAACAGCGTCATGAGCAGCCAGAACAGGACATTCAGCAGAACCAGGCCGCAGCAGGTCCACACTTCGGGGTGCATGCCGGGGTTCACGGACTGCAGGTACGTGAAGCACGTCGTCTTGTCCAGCAGCGGGATATTCGAGCGCGCCATGACGTGCAGGTTGACGGAATACAGCCCCGTCATCACGAGGATGCCCGCCAGCAGCCCGTTGACGTTCAGCTTTGTATGAATGGCCGCCGTGACGACACCGGCCAACGCAGCGGCCACGAAGGCGGCCAGAATGCTCACGAAAGGGTTCGCGCCGGACGCTATGAGCACCGCCCCCACGGCGGCCCCGAGCGTGAAGCTGCCGTCCACCGTGATGTCCGGAAAATTGTGGACGCGGAACGTAATGAAGATCCCGATCCCAGTGAAGGCGTATACCAGCCCGAGGCAGATCGCGCCGACCCACAGCTCCATAGTCTACCCTTCGAGTTCCACGATCCCGGCCAGGCCCCGGCCAAAACGGCTCCCCGCGAGCAGGTGCTGTACCTTGAGGATCTCGAGTTCGTTGAGCACCCGGTCGAGTTCGCCCTCGAATCGCGCCGGCTCCTTGGCGAGCGGCTCCCGCCGGAAGATGCCCCCGTGAATGTGGAAGCTCGTCCCTTCGCCCAGCAGGTCCCTCAGCGCCTGCGGCGCCTGCTCCCTGTCCCGTACAGCGATGCCGGCCCCGGCAACGATGTCGCCGATGTGCGTCGGCTCCACCGGGAAGTTCATCCACTCGTTGAAGTTCGATGCGTCGAAGATGCTCTTGCCGCCTTCCGGCTTGTTCTCGGCAATCGGCACGCGCTTGAGGTTCATGCCCATGAGCCCCTTGCTTTCGGCCAGCAGCACAACGCCGAGGGTCTTCGCGTCCGATATCGTGAACAGGCAGTTGACCAGGTCGTTCAGCGCCACAAGCCCGCCGACGCCCTCAAAGGAAACGGCATACCTGCAGGTGCCGGAAAAACCGAACCCGTACAGGAACTTGTACTGCAGGCCAGGGTCGCGCTCCGTGCCAAGCAGGAAGTCCACGGCGGGGCGCTTGACCGCGGGGTAGAAGTAGAAGGAGTGGTTGAGGATGAGCGCCTCGCCGAAGAGATGTTTGTACTCCTCGTAGGTCGTTCCGATCGTCGCCAGCCCCGTGCCGAACTGCACCGTATCCGCCTTCACCAACACCACGTCCTTCTCTTCGTAGGACGCCGTGGCAAGCTGCGCCTGGGAGCCGATCACGGCAAGCGATCCCTTGCCCGCCTGCCGTTTCACGTACTCGAAGGCCATGTCGTTCCACTTGCCCGCGGTGACAGCCGAAGGTTGCGCGGCGCCGGCGCCGGGCTCGACTTCGCTCAGGCTGTTCACGATCTCGAAGAGCCTGACGGTCTGGGACATCTCGAACACCGCCAGCACGTCGGCACAGGGCTTGTAGATGACCATCCTGCCGCCCACTCTCAGCAACTGCTTGTGCGCGGCGACCAGGATGCGCAGGCACGCGCTGCTGACGAACGTGACGTTCTCGAAATCCAGGGCGAGCGCGTGTTCGCCGGCCAGGATGAGCGTGTTGAGCTGCTGCTGGAGTTCCGGAGACGTCAGGCTGTCAATCCGGCCCTCGAGGCGCAGCCACTTCATCCCCGCGTTCTCTGTTACGGTACACTTGAACATTTCGCCCCCTGCCCCCAGGACGTGGGATCACCCGTCACAAGCACAAGGTTCCCTTTGCGTGAGAGCCTATCTCCGCGAAACACGGCACGCAATCCACTAATTCAGTCTGGCAGAATCAGACTGCCCGCCGATCGAAAGACGCACTATAATACCCGCACCGGGTTCCGCATTGGGGTTTTAGCTCGCGGGCGGACGCAGAGGGGGGCTCTCATCATGCTGTGCTTCAACATCCACGTAACGCTCTGCACGCTTGCGTGCGCGGCGCTGGTCAGCCTTGCGTTGGGGGCCGCCGACCTGCCGGCGGGATCTGCGCCAAAACCTCTGGACTTCCCGCACTTCCCGGACCGGATGCACGCGTTCACCTGGCGCAATTGGTCCCTCGTGGACCCTGCCCGCCTGGCCAAGGTCCTCGAGACGTCCGCCGACAACGTCCTTGCTGTGGCGGAATCCATGGGATTGCCTGCGGCCAGACCGGTCCCGCCGGAACAGGACGCGCGCGGGTACATCACCGTCATCCGGCGGAACTGGCACCTGCTGCCCTACGATCAACTCCTGGTCCTGCTGGGCATGTCCGCGGACCAGCTTGCGTACACGCTTCGCGAAGACGATTTCCTCTTCATCAAGCTCGGCCTGCTGAAGCCCGCGTGCGCGCCACTCCGCTACACCCCGCCCACTGACGAAGCCCGCAAGCGCGCCGCCGAGATCAAGCGCCTCGTCCAGGAGACCTTCGGCAACGAATTGCAGGAGCCTGGCGAGCCGCGCTTCGGCTTCATCCAGCAGTTCATGCAGCCGGCCCAGCCCGCCCGCCCGGCCGACAAGCGCGACGGCACTCCCGCCGGCTTGCGCTACATCTACTCCTACTGCGCCCTGTACGGCGACGCGCTGGCCAACCCCAACCTCGACCCGTACCCCGACGGCCTCCTGGAGCGGCTCGCGGACCTCGGCGTCAACGGCATCTGGATGCACACTGTCCTGCACACGCTCGCGCCCAGCCCGGCGTTCCCCGAGCTCGGTGCCGGGCACGAGGTCCGCCTGGCCAGCCTGCGCAAGCTCGTTGAGCGCGCCAGGCGCCACAATATCGCGATCTACTTATACATGAACGAGCCGCGCGCCATGCCCGCCGCGTTCTTCAAGGACCGCGCGGACATCAAAGGCGTTCAAGAAGGCGACCACTTCGCCATGTGCACCTCCTCGCCGGCGGTCCGGGAATGGCTCTCCGGCATGCTCGCCCACGTTTTCACGAACGTTCCCGGCCTCGGCGGCGTCTTCACCATTACTGCTTCCGAGAACTTCACGAACTGCGCCTCGCACGGCCGCCAGAAGGATTGCCCGCGCTGCAGCAAACGAACCCCGGCCGAGATCATCGCCGAAGTCAACGCCGCCATCGAGGCCGGAGTCCATCGCGGCAATGCGGACGCCAAGGTCATTGCCTGGGACTGGGGCTGGGGCGGTTATGCAGCCGACGTCATCGCAAAGCTGCCGAAGTCCATCTGGTTCATGTCCGTCAGCGAATGGGACAAGCCCATTGAGCGCGGCGGCGTCAAGACCACTGTGGGCGAGTACTCCATCTCCGCCGTCGGGCCTGGTCCGCGCGCGACAAGGCACTGGGCTCTGGCCAGGCAGGCCGGCTTGAAGACCGTCGCCAAGATGCAGGTGAACAACACGTGGGAGCTGTCGGCCGTGCCCTACCTTCCGGTGCTCGACCTGATCGCCGAGCACTGTCAGGGCCTCGCCGCCACGGGCGTTGATGGCGTCATGCTCAGTTGGAGTCTCGGTGGCTACCCGTCGCCGAACCTCGAAGTGGTGCGCGCTTTCGGCCAGGACCCGCGCGCCCGTGCGGATACGGTGCTCGACGCGATTGCCCGCGAACGCTTCGGCGCCGAAGGCGCGCCGAACGCCCGCAAGGCGTGGACCGCCTTCAGCAATGCGTTCCGGGAATTCCCCTACCACGTCGGCGTGCTTTACAACGCCCCCATGCAATACGGCCCCGCCAACCTTCTCTTTGCGGCGCCAACCGGCTACCACGCCACGATGGTCGGGTTCCCGTACGACGACCTGAACACCTGGCGCGGACCGTATCCCGCTACGGTGTTCGCCGATCAGTTCGCGAAAGTCGCAAGCGGCTGGCAGGAGGGGATCCCTTTCCTTCAACGTGCCGCCGAGCAAGCGCCGCCCGACAGGGCCGCCGACGCTCAGTCCGAACTGCGCTTCGCGGAGGCCGCGCAGTTGCACTTCCGCAGCGTCGCCAATCAGGCTCGTTTCGTCATTGCCCGCGACGCCCTGCGCGGCAAGGGTCAACCCCCGGACGCCGGCCAGCGCAAGGAACGGACTGAGGAAATGCGGCGCGCCCTTCAGGACGAGCTTCAGACCGCCCGGCGGCTGTTCACCCTGGCCAGGCTGGACTCGCGCATCGGGTATGAGGCTTCGAACCACTACTACTACGTGCCGCACGACCTCGTGGAGAAGGTCATCAACTGCCGCTGCATCTTGGACGCCCTGCGCGTGACCGAATAGGTTTCAGCGTCCGACGAAGTGTTTCAGTATCGCCAGTCTCTTGACCGCCTCGCCGCGGTCCATCTTGCGGAGGTTGTCCGGCAGGAAGTCCTGGTGAGTGCACTCAACCAGGGCGGCCAGCACCTGCAGTTCCAGTTCATCCGAACTGCACGTCGGCACAAAACCGTCCAGTTCGCTGACCAGGTCCTGCGCTCTGATCGCCGGTGACCCGCCCAGGAGCGCGCGCCGCTTGGCCCGGATGACAATGCCTTCGATGTCGGCTCCGGACAGCGGCATCTTCACCGCCTTATCCGGGACTTCCTTCGGGTCCAGCGCGCCGCCGTTCTTCTTGGCCAGAATGGCGAAGTAGGTGCGCTTTTCGTCTTCGGTATCGGGGTAGAAGAGCGGGATGTGGACCTCCGCCCTGCCCTGGCGTTTCATGTCAATCGGCAGGAGGTCCGGGCGGCAGGTGAGCAGGAACCACAGGATTCTGCCGCGATAGTTCGTGTCGCCCATCTGCTGGGCGAGCATGGAGAAGACACGCGAACTGGTGCCGCTGTCGCCCTGCGCGTCGCGGTTGCCGACCGCCGCGTCGGCTTCGTCAATGATCACCGCCACCGGGCCGGTGGCTTTCAGCGTGTTGAGTATCTTCTCCCAGTTGCCTTCGGTCACGCCCTGCCACTGGCTGCGGAAGTTCATCAGCGTGACACAGGGAATGCCCAGCGTCCCCGCGTAGCAGGTCATCAGGTACGTCTTGCCCGTCC
>JAPLOD010000446.1 GCA_026692735.1 Planctomycetota bacterium
GTTCCGGGATAACACAAGGCTTAGCGTCATGCGTGGAGGCCACCTTGAGGCCAATATAGGATGCCTGTACCGGCTTGGGCAGCGACCGCCTGGTCCTCACCAAGCCGTTGGGCATCGGGCCGTTCTCGGTCGCCTATCGGAAAGGCGTCGCCCCGGCCGACGTGACGGCGCGGGCCGTGGCGCAGATGGCCCTGCTGAACAAGGCCGCCGCGGAAGCCATGCGCGCGCTCGGGATACCGGAGGCCGTGCACGGAGCGACTGACATTACCGGTTTCGGACTGCTGGGCCATGCGCGGAACATCGCCGACGCCAGCAACGTCACGCTCGTCTTCCGCGCGGGAGCGCTGCCGGTGCTCGAAGGCGCGCGGGAGTTCGCGGCCCAGAAGATGAGCACCGGGGCCTACACGGCGAACCTGGACCTCCTGGCCGGTCTGGTGGCGCTACCATCCGCTTTCGACGAAACGCTGCACCGTATTATCTTCGACGCGGAGACATCCGGCGGGCTGTTGATCTCAGTGGCGCCCGAGAAGGGCGACGACCTGCTGCGCGATTTGAAGGCGCGCGGCGTCGGCGCGGCCGTCGAAGTCGGTTTCGTCGAGCCGCGAAGCGGCGTCATGCTGAAGGTGGTCTGACCTGGACCATTCACCGCGGAGGCGCAGGGAACGTGGCATTGGGGACTTGGGATTTGGGGCTTGGGATTTGGGACTTGGGATTTGGGACTTGGGATTTGGGACTTGGGATTTGCGATTCTGGATTGGCGATGCGACGCCAGTGGACGTGCCAATCCAAAATCCAAAATGTGAAGGGGGCGGTATGAAGTGGTTGCGGGCCCTCTTTCTGGCAGTTGCGGCGGCGGCGCTGCTGGCCGGGCTCTTCTATGAGCGCCATACGGTCAACCGGCTGGATGAAGGCCCCGCGGCCACGCTTGACGGCGCCGGCTTCGTCGCCGGCGCCGCGGTGGACAGTTTCATGCTGCGGAAAGACAGGCTGTATGCCGTCAGCAGCCTCTCTCCCGACAGCGCCAGCGCCAAAGACTGCAAGACATGAACGAAGTAACGTGCGGCATGCGGACGCGCGGCGCGCGGCCTGCGGTTTCGGGTTTCGGGGTTCGGGGTTCGGGGTTCGGGGTTCGGGTTTCGGACCTCCGGTATCCGGTATCCGGTATCTGGTATCCGGTATCTGGTATCCGGTATCCGGTATCTGGTATCTGGTATCCGGTATCCGGTATCTGGTATCCGGTATCCGGTATCTGGTATCCGGTATCCGGTATCCGGTATCTGGTATCTGGTATCCGGTATCTGGTATCCGGTATCTGGTATCTGGTATCCGGTATCCGGTATCCGGTATCTGGTATCTGGTATCCGGTATCCGGTATCCGGTATCTGGTATCTGGTATCCGGTATCCGGTATCCGGTATCTGGTATCTGGTATCCGGTATCTGGTATCCGGTATCCGGTATCCGGTATCTGGTATCCGGTATCCGGTATCTGGTATCCGGTATCCGGCACATGACGAGTGACAAGTGACGAGTAGCCAAGAGCCAAGAGCCAAGAGCCAACAGCCAAGACCGTTCCTGCTGCGTGTCCGGGTCTGTTCGAGCTTCATCGCCACCTGCCTGCTGAATCTCGCCGCGCTCAGATCGCTCCGCTGGCTGGCGTGGCTCGTGCCGGCGTCTTCGCAGAAAGCGCTCTGCAATCCGGGCATGAACTGCCACGGCTGCCCCTGGGCCGTAGGCGCCTGTCCTATCGGCGTGATGGCCTGCGGTTCGGCGGTGCACACGTTGCCGGTCTACGCGATCAGCTTCGTGCTGGTGCTCTCCGCCGTCCTCGGGCGGCTGACCTGCGCCTTCCTGTGCCCCTTCGGCCTGCTTCAGGACTTGCTCTACAAGATCCCCTTCTTCAGGATCAAACTGCCGCGGTGGACGCGTTACGGCAAGTACCTCGCCCTGGCGCTGCTCGTCTTCATCCTGCCGTACTGGCTGGGCTTTGAGCAATCCGGCTACCTGAAGGTCAACAAGCCGGTGCTGAACAAAGCCGTGGCCGTGGACGGGGACGAGTCCGACGCCGCCGGCAAGCTGGACGTGACCATCGCGGTCGAGAACCTGGGGCCCAAGCCCGTCGTTCGGCCGCAGGTGGACCTGGTGTACCTGAGCGCCGGGAAGGAAGAGCTTTTCAGAACGCGCAAAGAGTACTCCGACGTAACGGTCGCGCCGGGCGACACGGTCACGCTGCCGAAGATCCGGATTCCGGACCGTCTGAGCGAGGGGGTGTTGAGCGCCTCCTCGCCGCAGAGCGAGGTCGAGCAGTCGTCGCCGTATAACCTGTACTACTGCCGGTTGTGCCCCGTCGGCACTCTGGAAGCCACGCTGCCGGCGTTCGCTTCGGGCACGAGCGGCGGGATGTACGCGTGGGCCTCAGGACGGTCCATGAGGATTGGCATCCTGGCGGCGTTCCTGCTGTTGATGGTGATGGTCTCGCGGCCGTTCTGCCGCACCTTCTGTCCGGCGGGCGCGATCTACGCCTTGTGCAGCCGCGTAGCGCTCTCGCGGATGAACCTCGACAAGAACGCCTGCATCCACTGCGGCGCGTGTAACCGTGTCTGCCCCGTGGACCTGGACGTGCCCAGCGAAGTGGGTGGCCCGGAGTGCATAGCGTGCGGGGACTGCAGGAAAGTGTGTCCGAAGGGCGGCATCAAGCGCACCTTCGGCCTGTAGCTCGACCCTCCGGGTCGAGTCACATCGCGTTCGTATTCCCGCATTGACTTGTCCTCTCGCGCTGGCAGAATCCTGTCGGCCTTGTGCTTATCGTCGGAAGAGGCAGAACTGGCTGGTTCGTCTCGCGTCTCGTGAGGCCCCACACACCAGGAGGAAACCTATGCGAAGTATTCCGGCGCTTCTGGCCTGCCTGGCAGTCATGTCCGCTCGCGCCGCCGATGCCCCGGCCCCCGGCGAAGCGGTTAAGCTTGAGTACAAGTTGCAGCCGGGAATGGACCTGCGGTACACGCTGCAGGTCAGCTTCAAGCAATCCGGCGCTGGCCGGGCGAACGAAGGCAACTACACCAATACGGTGCGCGTGATGGTCTGTGACGTGGATGCCAAAGGCGTCATGCTCCTGGGCCGGTTGATGACCATGGAGATGAAGGGCGCCACGGCCGGCGTCAGCGCGGCGCCGCCGCGGATGGTCTCCGCCTCGCGCCTGGACCGCAGCGGCAAGCCGGTGCCGCGGCAGGCCCCGGAGAAGGAAGGCGAGGACGACGCCAAGAACCGGCAGAAATCCCTGGCGCGCGGGATGCTCCGGCAGTTTGAGGACGCTTCCCTCGTGCGGACGGCCCTGCCGGAGAAGGCTGTCAAGCCCGGCGACAAGTGGGAGACCGAGGTCAAAGGCGGGATGTACTCCAACAAGAGCAAGTGCGAGGCGACGCTGGCCGAGATCAAAGTCGTGGACGGCCGGCAGTGCGCGGTTCTCAAGAGCAAGCTCTCGCCGGTGCAGGAGGCCGGCGGGTTCCAGTCTAACAGCCGCGGCGAAGAAGAGGTCCTGTTCGACACGGAGCGCGGCCTGCCGATCGAGAGCAAGTACACGATGGACATGTCGTTCGGCGCGGGCGGCCAGATGAAGATGGAACTGGGCCTGAAGCTCGACGCGCTCCGCACCATGCCCGCCGATGAGTTGGCCGCCAACCAGGCGCGCGTCAAGGCGCTCGACAGCGCGCTGGCGGAGTTCGCCGCCGGCGAGACGGACAAGGCCATCGAGAGTGTGAACAACCTCCGTGCCGCTGATAAGGACAGCGACTGGCAGCAGGGCCTGGACCAACTGCTGGTGGTCGGCCAGAGCATCAAGACCGTCGGCGCCCAGGGCGAGGAAGAGTTCTTCGCCGGAGGCCCGAAGACGCCCGAGGAAAAGGCGTTCGCTGATGCCGGCACTCAGGCGGCCAAAGGGAAGTTCAAGGAAGCCGCGGACGCCTTCAAATCCTTCGCGGAAAAGTACCCGGAGCACAAGCTGGCTCCCCAGGCGCTGCTGGCGGCCGCGCAGATCCACGAGCAGAACCTGAACGACAAGGCGTCGGCGGACCAGGCGCGGAAGACGCTGGTTGCGCTGAGGGAGAAGGCCGCCGCCAAAGACGCGGCCAAGGATCCGCTTGAGTGGTACAAGCTGGCCAGCAGCTACGCCGAGGCGGGCGAGAACCAGAAAGCGATTGACACCTACAAGAAATTCATTGCCAGCGACGCCAAAGATGCCAGAATGCGCGTGCTGGCCCAGTACCGTGTGGCAGGGCTGCTCGAGAAGATGGGCCAGAAGCGTGAAGCCCTGGAAGCCTACCGCGCGGTGGACAGCATACAGAGCGACGACGCGTATGCTCGCCAGTTGAAGGACAGAGCGAAGGTCAAGGTGGCGGAACTGGGAAAGTAGGCGGGCTATCGGAGGAGGGAAACCCATGCGACCAATCCTGACGGCCGGGCTGGTATGGTGCGTACTGCTCGGCGTGCCTGCGCTGGCAGCAGAGCTGCAGCTCGTGGACGGCGGCGCGGAGAACTCCACCCGCCAGTTGTGGCTGGAGGGTTCCTCGCGGAGAGTGCTGGTCAACGAACCCGACCTCACCAGCGAGAAGCCGCTCTGGTTCGCCCTGGAGTTGGGCAACGGTAAGGACCGTTTCATCGCGGCGGTCGCGGACGAGTCCAAAGGCACGGGCACCGGCTACGACAGGCTGTTCGTGGATGTCAACAACAACGGCGATCTCACCGACGACAAGCCGATCAAGCTCGCGAAGTCGGATGCCGAGAACCCGCCGAACATCAGCCTCGAATTTGAGCCGGTTGCGGTGAAGGTGAAGTACCACGACGGAACCGACCGGCCGCTGCGGGTGAAGATCGCCCTGCAGGGCTATCGCGGAGGCGGCGACGACGATCGCACTCAGTGGAGCGCGAACTACAGCATTGACCAGCACCTGGAAGGGCAGGTGGCGTTCGGCGACAAGAAGATGCTGGTCGGGATCTACGATGCCGCCGGCCAAGGCCCGGTCACCGGGGACGCCAACGGCTGCTTCGACGACTTCGGCTTGGACCGAGTGCGCATTGATCTAAACGGCGACGGCAAGCTCGACGCGGAGAAAGAAGACTTCCCGCTCAGCAAGGTCATCGCCTGCGACGGCAAGCTCTGGGAAGTGGAGATTGACAGCGCCGGCCGCAAGGCCGATGTGCGGCCCTGCAAGCTGCCCGCCGGCCGGCTGGAGCTGCGCGGCAGTTTCGACGCCGGCGCCACCGTGGAAGCCGCGTCGCTGCAGTTGCTCAGCAGCCTGGGGTACATCTTTCGCTGCGACTTGGCCAAGGACAAGACCGTCTCCGTGCCCGCGGCGAAATACTCGATCGAAGACGGCTCCCTGACCCTCGCCGACACCAAAGGAAGCAAGTGGACCGCCAAGTTTACCTATCCGAAGACCGTCCGTTTGAAAGCCGACGAGGCGGTGCCCGTCGCGATCGGCAAGCCGCTCATGCTGAAACCGGTCGTCAAGGACCTTGTGCGGGCCGGCAGCCGAACCAGAGTGACCCACGTGCTGATGGGCGCCGGCGGCGAGACGTACACGGGCCTGATGCAGGGCGACAAGCAGCTTCCGCCCAGCGTGACGATCACGGATTCCGAGGGCGTCAAGATCGCCGAAGGCAAGATGGAGTTCGGGTGAGGCGGGGCCTGCGGATATTCTGCGAATATCCCGAAGGACGTGACGCTGACGGAAGGTGACTGCGGACGGTTCACAGTCACGGTCAAGCTGGACACCGGGCCGCTCGGCGGCATCGTTGAGGGCACGAAGCAGATCACGATTCGGAAGCAGTGAGCATGACGCGTCACATCGGCAAGCTGGGCCTGGCGCTGGCGTTGATCCCCTGGCTCTGCATTCTTCTTACCATGCTCCTGCGGCCGGGGTGAGGATCGCCCATTCGGGTCTTTGTGGGACTCGGCATTCTTTTCGGTACGCCCGCCGCTCTGGTCGTGAGCGCCGTCGGGATGATCTGGCCCGAGGGCCGGAAATGGGCGCTGGCAGGACTCATCGTCAGCGGCCTGTTGGTCGTCTGGTTTGGAATTCAGATTTCGTCCGTGTTCATGCGCTAGACGCGACGTGCCGCGTGCGCGACCTCATCCCCAACCCGAACTGGCGGCGAGCCAGATGGCCGAGAGAAAATTCAAACCCGAGTTCGCGCAGGCGCTGGTGGGAACCGCGGGCCACGTGGATCACGGCAAGACGTCCCTGGTCCGCCTGCTCACCGGCTGCGACACCGACCGCCTCCCGGAAGAGAAGGCGCGCGGCCTGAGCATTGACCTGGGCTTCGCGCCCTGCCTGCTGCCGGGCAAACGCATCGTCGGCATCGTTGACGTGCCCGGCCATTCAGATTTCATCCGCAACATGGTCGCCGGCGCGGCGTCCATTGACGTGCTCATGCTCGTCACCGCCGCTGACGACGGCATCATGCCGCAGACCGACGAGCATATGAAGATCGTCAAGCTGCTGCGCACGCCCCAGGTCATGGTCGCGCTGACCAAGACGGACCTGGTGCCGCCGGAGCGCCTCGCGCAGGTGCGCCAGGATCTCGCGGCGTTCCTGGCGCGCATGGGCTTCCCTGACGCGCCCATCGTCGGCGTGTCCAACCGGACTGGCGAGGGCGTCGAGGAGATACGCCAGGCCTTGAACGCGCTGGTGGAGCGCGCCTCCCAGCGCCCGCCCGACCGGCGCGTCTTCCGCATGAACGTGGAACGCACCTTCTCGGTCAAAGGCCTCGGCACGGTCGTCACCGGCATTCCGCTCTCCGGCGCCGTCCGCGCGGGCGACAAGGCCGAGTTGCTCCCCGCGGGGCTGCCCACCGGCGTCCGGACCATCCAGACCTTCAAGTTCGACACGGACGTGGCCCAGGCCCACGTCTGCGCGGCCATCGCCCTGCGCGATGTCGAGCCGGAGAAGGCCGCGCGCGGCATGACGCTTGCCGCGCCCGGCGTGTTCAAGCCGGTGACGAGCGTTATCGCGACACTGCAGAACGCGAGCGACTCTTTCTGCTTCAAGCACAACACCGACGTCAAGCTCCACACCGGAACGGCTGCTGTCCTGGCTTCCCTGAGGTTGATCGGAACCGAAGAGCTCCGGCCCGGGCACGAAGGCTTCGCGCAGGTGAAACTGGACGAGCCGCTCGTGCTGGCCGCGGGCGACCAGTACATCGTGCGCAGTCTGTCCCCCATTGCCACCGCCGGCGGGGGAACCGTGCTCTGCGCCCGGACAGTCGAGCTGCGACACCAGAAGTCGCAGTACCCCGAGCGGCTCCAAAAGGCCGCGGCCGCGGTCAGGCAGGGCGACCTGCTGGGCAGCGAACTGCTCGCCGGCCCGCACGCCGTCTTGCCCGCCGCCGAGATCCTGCGGCTGACGCAACTGCCCGAGGCGCTCGCCGCGGAGGCCGTCGCCGGGAAAGAGAAAAGCGGCGAACTGCTCAACCTCGGCGGCGGCGCGTGGCTGGTGCCGGCGCGCCGCGCGGAACTGGCGCAGACCGTGCAGCCGGTCGTGGCGCACTATCACCAGCACAACAAGTACGCGTGGGGTCTGGCGCCCATCCACGTCTGCAACCTGCTCGAGCTCGACGTCCAGAGTTTCCCCAAGCTCGCCGAAGCACTGTGCGCCGACGGCACGCTGGCGGTCAAACACGGACGCCTGGCTCTGCCGGACTTCCAGCCCGCCATCAGCGCCGGCCAGGTCAAGATGCGCGAGGAACTGCTGGCGCGCATCACGGCCGCGGGCATCAACGCGCCGGCGCGCGGCGATCTGGTGACCGCGCTGAAGATGACCGAACCCGAGATGAAACTCATGATCCAGCTCCTGGTCGAGGACGGCTCGATCAAGGTGCTGGACAAGAACCTGCTCTCCTACGAAGTCTACGCCCGCTGCCGGCAGAAGATCGTCGAGCTCTTCGCGCAGTCGCCGGTGGTGGACATCACCACGTTCCGCTCCAGCGTGGGCGCCAGCCGCAACCTCGCCTTCGCCATGATGGACGCATTCGCCGGCGAAGGCCTGACCAAGCGCGTCGAGAAGGGGCACGTGCTGGTGAAGAAACAGGCGTGACGCGCGGCGCCGTACCGCATTTTGCCAAATTGCGCTCCGCCTACCTGCCCCGCGGCGCCGTACCGCATTTTGCCAAATTGCGCTCCGCCTACCTGCCCCGCGCCGCCGTACCGCATTTTGCCAAATTGCGCTCCGGCTACCTGCCCCGCGCCGCCGTACCGCATTTTGCTAAATTGCGGGACGGCTACCTGCCCCGCGGCGCCGTACCGCATTTTGCCAAATTGCGCTCCGCCTACCTGCCCCGCGCCGCCGTACCGCATTTT
>JAPLOD010000447.1 GCA_026692735.1 Planctomycetota bacterium
CGCACCAGCGTAGTGAAGAAGCGGTGCATGCCGCGGAACAGCTTCATCCGCTGGGCGTATGGCGCCCGAAAGGCCTTAAGACTGCACCCCGTGTCGCGAATGGGGTCACCCGTTATCCAGATGCGCACGCGGTTGGCAACCTTCGATGAAATCCGGCGAATAAAGTTGTCCTGCCGCCTGACGCGGCGTCCCGCGGCGCAGGCCGGCGCGTCGGGTCCCTCAAGCGCAGCGATAAGCTTGCCGATGTCGGCGGGGTCATTCTGCAGGTCGGCGTCAATCAGGACGATGAACCTGCCGCGGGACGCGCGGATACCCGCCTCGAAAGCGCCCGACTGCCCCTGGTTGCTCAAGAGCCGGATCACCCGCAGGGCCGGGAAGGCGGACTTGAGGCGCACCAGTATCTCGCGGGTGCGGTCGGTCGAGCCGTCGTCGGCGCAGATTATCTCGTAACCGCGCCGGAGCTTGCGCAGTTCGCCGTCCGCTTCGCGCACGAAGTCCTCAACGCACTCTTCTTCGTTGTAGACCGCCGCGACCAACGAGATATCAATGCTGTCCATGGCGATGAACTATGTATGATGCATGCTGGATTATCAACCCTGAATCCATCATGCGGCGTCCATACTTCATTGTTCGTCAGCCCCACGTGATCAGGCCGGGCACGAACGGCGATACAAGCAGCGGGTGCCTGGGGATGACGCGGATCTCATAGCCGAACCGCCCTGAAAGCTGGCACGGGATCGCGCCTTCGTAGGTGTGGACGCCTCCGCTCGGGTTGCCGACATGCACCAGCGGCAGCGCGCGGCCAAGCTCGATCATCCCCTGGTCCGTCAGCGAGCCGGTAAAGGCCTGCACTTCGACCGAATCCGGCGACACCGGCCCGAGATGCACTCTCGCCCTGACTTTCAGGGCACTGCTGACCGTCAGGCCCTCGGACTTGTCGGCCTCCACCGCTTCGACCCGGATCTGGGCCCAGCGCTGGTACAGCCCCATCTTCCAGTCCCAGAGCTCCCGCGCGCCGCGGCAGTTGTCGGCGTTCATCTCCTGCCAGCGCTCGCCCGACGGCCGGTAGGACTTCTCGAAGTATTCTCTGACCATGCGGTTCGTGCTGAAGAGGGACGCCGCCGTGTTCATGGCCTGTTTCATGCGCCCGATCCATTCGCGCGGCAGGTCGTCCCTGTCTCTCCGGTAGAACAACGGGATGAGCTGCTTTTCGAGCAGGTCATAGAGCGCGCGGCTCTCCACCTCGTCCTGGTATTCGAGATCGGTGTATTCCTCGCCCCGCCCGATCACCCAGCCGTTCTGCCCGTTGTAGCCTTCGCACCACCAGCCGTCGAGTGTGGAGCAGTTGAGGACGCCGTTGGCAGCGGCTTTCATCCCCGACGTGCCGGAGGCCTCCAGCGGACGGCGCGGGTTGTTCAGCCAGACATCCACGCCCTGCACCAGATAGCGCGCGACCATCACGTCATAGTCTTCGAGGAAGATCACGCGGTTCTTGAAGCGCGGGTCCCGCGACATCTTGTAGATGGTTTGGATGAGCCGCTTGCCGTCGGCGTCCTTCGGGTGGGCCTTGCCGGCATAGATGATCTGCACCGGCCGTTCCTTGTCGGCTACGATCGCCGCGAGGCGGTCCGCGTCGCGGAACAGCAGCGCACCGCGCTTGTACGTCGCGAAGCGCCGCGCAAAGCCGATGGTCAGCGCCTCGGGGTTGAGGATCTCGTCGGCCGCCGCAGCTTCTTTGAGCGGGGCGCCGGCGCGCACAAGCTGCTCCTTGACCCGCTCGCGCGCCCAGGTGACCAGGCGCGAGCGGCGCCGCTCATGCACCCGCCACACTTCCGCATCAGGCACGTGCTCCACGCCCTTCCAGCCGTAGCCCTGCACCGCGGCGTCGTACGACCAGCGCGCGCCGCAATAGCGGATGAACAGCTCGTTGAGCTGGTCGGACGTGTACGATCTGATGTGGACGCCGTTGGTGATGGACGTGATCGGCACGTCGTTGATCGGCACTTCCGGCCAGACCTTGGACCACATCTTGCGCGACACATACCCATGCAGCGCCGATACGCCGTTGGCGTGCCCCGCTGTGCGGAGGGCCAATACCGTCATCGAGAACGGCTCCGACTCGTCGTGCGGGTTCTGGCGGCCCAGGGCCAGTAACGCTTTGCGGTCGATGCGGAGGCGCCCGGGCCAGTCGCCGAAGTACTTGTCCATCAGGTCTACGCCGAAGACCTCGTTCCCCGCAGGGACGGGCGTGTGCGTGGTAAACACGTTACCCGGCAGGTTGGCCTCGAGCGCCTCGTGGAACGTCAGGCCTTTCTCCTCGATGAGAACGCGAATGCGTTCGAGCGCCAGGAACGCCGAGTGGCCTTCGTTCATGTGGCAGACTTCGGGCTGCCGCCCCAGCGCCCGCAGCGCGCGGAGGCCGCCGATGCCCAGCAGGATCTCCTGCTGGATGCGGTGCTCGTGGTCGCCGCCGTACAACTGATCGGTGATGGCGCGGTCCTCAACGCGGTTCTGCTCGATGCGCGTGTCCAGCAGGAACAGCGGGGCACGGCCAATCTGCACCCGCCAGATCTGCGCATACACCTTGCGCCCGGGCAAGTCCACGGAGGTCAGGATCGGCTTGCCGTCCGGACCGCACTCCAGCGTGCACGGCAGGTTGTAGAAATCGTTGCCGTGCACGTATTCCTGCTGCCAGCCCTCGTAGTTCAGGTACTGCCGGAAGTAGCCGTCGTAGTAGAACAAGCCCACGCCCGTGAGCGGCAGGCCCATCCCGGACGCGGCTTTCAGGTGGTCGCCCGCCAGCATGCCCAGGCCGCCGGAGTAGATGGGCAGCGATTCGTGCAGCCCGAACTCGGCGCAAAAGTAGGCTATGGACGTGCGGCGTTTGTCCCCGACGGCCTGGTCGTGCCAGGTTTTCGCGGCCATGTAGTCGTCCAGGCTCCGCTTCACGCGGTCGAGGTGCGCCAGGAAGCTGCCATCCTCGCTCAACTGCTTGAAGCGCTGCTGGCTGACGCGGCCAAACATCGCGACCGGGTTATGCCCGGCAGCTTCCCAGGCATCGCGATCAATGCGGGTGAACAGCTCACGGGCGTCCAGCGCCCACGTCCACCACAGGTTGTTCGCTATGTCGCGCAAGGCAGCCAGGCGCGGCGGCAGCAGCGGAACCACGGTAAAAGTTCTTACAGTGCGCATACGTGCGCTATCCTCGGTCCATGAAAGCAACAGGCACGCTTCAGACGATTTCCCCGGCGGTCACACAGCCGGCAGAAACACCGTGAAGACAGACCCCTTCCCCAGTTCGCTCTTCACCTCCAGACGGCCACCGTGCTGGTCCACGATTTTCTGCGTAATGGAGAGGCCCAGTCCCGTGCCTTTCTCCTTCTGCGTGAAGAACGGGTCGAAGATCCGGTTGATGATCGCCGGGTCAATCCCGCAACCCGTGTCTGCGACCGAAACGGCAACCTGGCGCCGGGCCACCCCATCGTCGGGCGGGGCGCCGGCCGCGGGGGCCGCCGGTCCTTCGGCCGCCGACATGGCCACCGCCACTTTTGCGCCCGGCTTGCACGCTTCCAGCCCGTTGACCAGAATGTTACGGAAGACCTGCCGCAGCTTCTCAGTGTTGCCCAGGACGTCACTTCTTCGAGGATGATCTGCGTGTACTCGGCGCTCGCGGCCGCGTCGCCCTGCTTCTCCTGGAGCAGTTGCGCGAAGCCGCGGATGGAGTTCAGCGGGTTGCGGATCTCGTGTGCGACGCCGGCGGCCATCTGGCCCAGCGCGGCGAGGTGCTGCGAGCGCCGGACCTGCTCTTCGAGCCGGCGAATGTGAGTCAGGTTGCGGAAGTGGGCCACGACGCCGGTGACCTTCCCGGCGTGGTCGCTCAACAGCGACGTGCTCAACCCCAGCGGCACCACCTCTCCGTTCACGCGCACCAGCACCTCGTTGCGGTCTTCAGGGGAGCCGGTGGTCAGCGTGTTCTGGATCACCCGGTTGAGTTCGGCGAATTCCGCGAAATCGCTGAGCGGCCTGGCCAGCAACTGGGAGTCGCTCTTGCCCAGCGTCTCCTGGGTGGCCCGGTTGACCCGCAGCACCCGCCCGCTGGTGTCCAGCACCATGATGCCGGAGTTCAGCGCGCGCAGCACGGAATTGCTGAACTCGGTGGCGTCGAGCAGTTCGCTGTACAGCCGGCAGTTCTCAACGCACACGGCCAACTGCAGCGACATGGCGGTGGCGAGTTTCAGATCCTGCTCAGAGAAGCGCTGCGTACCGGAGACAATGTCGAAGTAGACCATGCCGGTGACTTTGTCTTTCACTTTCAGGGGCGCGCCCATAATGGACTGGATGCGCATATCATGCAGCGACTTGGCCGCCGCCAGCCGTTCGTCGCCGGCGATGTCCTCGGAAAGGAAGCTCTCCTTGTTCTGCAGCAGTTGGTGCGCCATGGTGCGCGATATCAGGATCTCGCTGTTCGGCGCTGCGCCCTCCCGCGCGCGGGTGACCTTCATCCCCGGCTCTCCGTCTGCGGTCAGCAGCAAGACCAGGCCGCGTTCGGCGGGGAAGGCGCGGAAGAAATGGTCCAGAGCGCGGTCCAGCAGCGCCGACAGGTGCAAGACGCCCGAGATGTCCACCATGAATTCGTACAGCAGTCCCAACTGGCGCTGGGCATCCGGGATGGGCGTGCCTTCCTTGAGTTCCAGGAAGCGCGTGTCGTCCAGGCTCAACCTGTAGCGCGCGCTGGTGCCCTTGTGTTCTTTTGCGAACACCACCTGCGGCGCCGTCTGCTCAGTAGCCCTCTCCAACTGCAGCAGCAGGACGGTATCACCGACGCCAATGCGGTCGCCGTTCTGCAGCGTAGACTCCGTGATGCGCGCATCGTTCAGGAACGTGCCGTTCGTGCTGTGCAGATCGCGCAGCACAAGCTGGTCCTCGTGCCGCACGATCTCGGAATGCACACGGCTCGCGGCTTCGTCGTCCAGGGTGACGTCGCAGGTGCGGTCCCGGCCAATGCGCAACACTTCGCGTTTCAACGGGATACGGTGACCGCGGTAGCGTCCCGAGATGACTATCAACTCACCACTCATCGCTCCCACAACGAACGCTCCTGCCTCATTCGCGAGCCGAAACTGAGGGCTATTACGTACCACCGAGGCGCGCCTGCCGCAAGCTATAGAGCGCAAGAACGCCCACACCGGTGGTTGACTGCCGCAGCACCCCGAGGTTATGATCGTCCGCGGCCCTCGAGGCGCGACTATGGCACACAGCGGACGTTGGAAAGCGAGAACCGGCGCTAGGGGATTCCTGGCCCTTGTGGCCGGCTGTTTTCTGTGGTTGGCGAGCGCCGCCGCACCTGCCGCGGAGACGGCACCCGACAAGCCGCCGGACAAGCCGGGGGACAAGGCGCCCGCCAAGCCGGCAGCGAACGCAGCCCCCGATTGGCAGAAGCTTGAGACCAAGGCGGTGCCTCTGCTGCAGCCACGGCAGGTTGCCTCTCCGGGCCTGTTCGATCCCGAGAGGCAGAAGGTCATCGTGTTCCCCAAGGATGGCTCGCCGGTGGATACGGCACTGCCCCATGCCGGCAAGGACAAGGCCGGCAACGACAATCCTGCGCTCCTGGCGCGCCTGCAGGGGAAGTTCATCTGGATAGACGCCAACGGCGACGGCAAGGCCGTGCCGGAGGAAACCCGCGCGGTTGCCCCTGATGGCTTCACGGATCCGTTCACCTGCGACCTGCACTACGAGGACGGGACGGCAACGCCTTACAGCTTCCGCCTGAAGGCCGTGGTGGAAGGCGAGAAATACGCGCTGATCCGCGCCACCGCTCGCGTCGCGGAATTCCAGGGGCAGAAGATCGTGTTGCTCGACGACAACGGCAACGGCAGGTACGACGACGCGGGCCAGGACGCGGTGATCGTGGGTGACGGCCCTGTCAGTCTGCTGGGCAGGTACATAAGCCTTGGCGGCAAGTTCTACGAGACACTGGTGCATGCCGGCGGGACGACCATGGAGATCCGGCCCGCGCCAGACATTGAGACCGGTACGGTGGATCTCTTCGAGAAGTACACGCCCTCACAGAAGTCGGAGAACCTAAAGATTCATACGCTCATCATCAGTGGCACGCAAGGGTCGTTTGCCTTCGACGACAACCACAAGGCCCAGAAGGTGCCCGCCGGACCATACGACCTGGTCTTCGGGTTGCTGGAGCGCGCCAAGGAATGGGTGTACCTGAAGAAGGGCGACAAGACCAGCTTCACCGTGATCGCCAATCAGACCGTCACGCCGCATTGGGGCGGCGCGGTAAAGGCAAAGTTCGACGTGGCGAGCGACGAGAAGGGCATCGTGGTTTCGCCGCCGGCGTTCTTTGGAGAGGGCAGCGAACAGTATTTCCCCGAGAACTACCGGCAGGCGCCGGTCACCGTGAGCGTCGCGCTGGTCTACAAGGACCTGAGGAGGATTGAGCGCCGGGTGCCCGTGGGATCGCACAAATTCGATGTGCTCCCGGACGGAACGCTGGGGCCCGTGACGCTCAAGCCTTACCGCTGGACGGGCGACGAATACCAAGTGACGGTGGACTACAACTCCGGGATCATGGGGGGCGTCACCACCAGGCAGGATTTCCAGTTTGTGCCGATGCGGAAGAAAGCCGGAGAGAAGAAGCCGTAAGCGGCCCGAGCTTTAGAAGAGGACCAACCACACATGCCTTGCAGGCTCTGCCTATGTTCCGTGATCCTGTCCGCGGCGCTTCTGCCGGGCGCGCTCGCCGCCGCGGATGACAGCGCCGAGCTGCGGCTGCGCATCGCGCCCAACGAGGTCCAGCGCTACGCCTGGACCATCACCGCGACCAGCGATTCGCGCGGCAATGAGAAGGGCCGCCCGTTTGTCCTCACCGGCGACTCCGCTTTCACCATGACGCTGGTGCTCCGCGGCCTGCCTGCGAAGCCAGGCGTGAAGACGGACAAGACGCGGGTGGCCGCCCGCATCCAGGATCTCAGCTACTCCGACAAGCGCGCGGTGGACACCGCCAAGACGGAGCTCACGGTCTCCAAAGGGCGCATCAAGTGCGTGGAGAACGGCAAGGTGGTGATGGACAGCGAGAACGATATCGGGCTTGATCGCCTGGTGGACTACCAGCAGCATATCAAGAGCATCGAAAATGGCGAGATGCGCGCGACGCTCGACGCCGCGGGCAGGCAGAGCGAGGTCGAGGGGGAGCCGGCGCTGGTGGACACGCTCAAGGGTGGCGGCGCGGAAGGCATTTTCCCGATTCTGTCAGCCAGGGAGACCAAGGTGGGCGAGTCGTGGGAGGACAGTTTCAGCATGACGCGGATCGGCGACTTCAAGCTGGCGCGCCCGGCCGTAGTGCGCTCCAAGATGACGTTCGCGAAGTGGGTCACCCGGGACGATAAGAAACTCGCGCAGCTCGAGATCGCTTCGGCGTGGGACAACCAGCCGCTGAAAGGCGAACACCCCGAGGGCCTGCTCGTCGAGATAACGAGCATCGAGGGACGCGGCGAGGGAACGTGCCTGTTCGATCCCGCAACCGGCCGGTTCGTCGAAGGCGCCGTGAACTTCGGCATGAAGTACCATGTGACCGGCGAACGCGAAGGGCAGACCACGGCACTGGATGTCGCCGGCAAGACGCGTTTCTCGTTCGCCGCCCAGCCCGGCCGGTGAGCGTGGCGCTCCGCCACAGCACCTGCCGCTACGGGTGCCGAAGCAGCCCTCACCCCGCGTAGACGAACGTTATCGCCTGTTCCAGCTCCGGGTGCAGGCTCTGCCCTACCGGACACGCCCGCGCAGCGCGCTCCATCGCCTGCCGGTGCTCTTGCGGGACACGTCCGGGCAGATTGACGGTGACCGCCAGCTTGCCTACGCGGCGCGCTGGCGCGCTGGCCATTTCCTTGGTGACGTGGGCCGTCGCACCGCTGATGTCAATGCTGTGGCGCCGCGCGTAAATGCCCATGATCGTCAGGATACACGTGCCCAAAGCTGCGCCGATAAGGTCCGTGGGCGAAAAGGCTTCGCCGCGGCCCTGGTTGTCCCTCGGCGCATCCGTGACGATCGTGTTGCCTGACGGGGCGTGCGCGGCGCTGCAGTGCAAGTCTCCCTGGTAGCTCACATCCATCTCGACCATCGGTGCGTTCTCCTCAGTTGCCGTCTAAAGCGGGGAGTCTACACCGCAGCACGTCGTAGTCCACGGCGCTTTGCCGCGGCTCGGCAGACGGTGTGCATCACCGGACTTGCTGAGGCAAAACGCCGATACCTGAACTGTGGGGGACAGTTTGGGGAGCGGCGACATGGCAGAGCAGACACCGGAATGCAAAGCACGGCGGGCGAAGTTCCTGGAGGAAGCCGGGGCGGCCTT
>JAPLOD010000448.1 GCA_026692735.1 Planctomycetota bacterium
AAGGCGAAGGGACCACCGTGCGACGCGATCGCGCGCCCGTAGTGATGCCCGCACTCCGCCTCGTCGAACGGGCTGCGTTTGCGGCCGTCGTAGCGCGCGCGGATGGCCGCAATCGCCTTCAGGCCATCGGCGACCAACCCCTCATACAGCATGTGCACGGCGGCCGTATACTCGAAACCGGTCATGACCTCGTTGTAATACGGAAACGGCTGCCTGGGCCGGCGGCCCTTCGGATAGGTCGCCATCAGCAGCGCGGATTCCTCGCAGAGCGCGAACGAGCGCAGATGGTTGAAGTGGCCGTACAGATCCTTCTTGAAGTTGTACTTCATGATGCTGCGCAGCGTGGCGCGAACGTTCGCGGCGTCGAGCAGGTAGCCGAGGCCGCACACGTGGGCCGTGTATTGCCCCACGAGTTGGTCCACAAGGCAACCGGCGCCAAGCTGCAGTTCCGGATCGGCCAAATTCCGCGCGCCCATCTTCTCGTGCCGCAAACCCGGCGCGATCGCGGACTCGTCCTTCGGCGGCCGGATACGGTGCTCATAGTATTCGCCGTTGAAGAGCTTGCGGTCCACCCACGCTCTGCCTTTCTCGAACAGGCGCCGGCAGGCCGCCGCAAAATCGCTCTCGCCCACATGCCGCGCCATTTCCTCGCCCGCGCGCAGCGCGCCCAGATACCAGGCGCACATCTGCGGATTCGGGCCGTAGTACTCCACGTCCATCGTGTTGTGCTGGCAACCTTCCATCACGCCGTCGCGGTCGCCGTCCCAGCCGCCCTTGATCCAGCAGTACTCGAGCGCCTTGCGGGCGCGCGGCCACAGCCGCCGCAGCAGCGCGTCGTCGCCCGAGAGCTGCCAGTCGCGGTACAGTTTCAGCAGGCAGCCCATTTGCCCGTCGGCGGCGGCCAATTCCGACTCCGCCGCGCGCGCCAGCGGCAGGTTCACGCGGAAACTCATGTGGCCGTCAGCGCGCGTGGCGTGGAGGAACTCGACCTCGCGCATCGCACACGCCAGTTGGCCAAAGAGGAAGCCCGTCGCGTGTTCGTAGTTCCAGACGTGCGTACAGGTACCGTGGCAGCAGCCCGACTTGTCGCCGCAGCCCTTCCAGGCGAAGAAGCGGCCGTCCTCCGTGCGGAAGCAGGTCTGCGAACGCAGCGTGCTGAGGTTGTACAGCGCCGCTTCCTTGACCACCTCGGGCAGATCGCTTTCGCAGAAGCTGCGCACGAAACCCACGGTCTGGGCCTCAAGCTGCGGCAGTTGCGCCGCCGCTTTCTCCGCGGCATCCCAGGCATCCGCGTAGACCTGCGTGTAGTAGTTGCCGATGTAATCGGGGTTCGCGCCGCATGCGCACGCAGAAGAGTTTTTCTCCTCTTTCTTCTGCGGCGTCCAGGTCTGACGATTAGGGAAATGCCACGTCAGCAGGAACGTCACGGCCTTCTCGGCGCGCGGCGGCAGCTTCACGCGCACGGCCAGCGATCCGACGGGCGCATCAACGTCTCCCCTCTCCCGCTCTTCCAGCGTGCCGTCGGCGCTGAGGTCATCCCAGAAATCCAGCAGCGAATTGCCCCAGCTCAGTTTCGCCCACGCCGTGCGATGTGACAGCCCCGACTTCGCCGTCGTGGTCAGCGCGATTGTGCCGAACTGCTCAGCGTCCGGCTTGACGCCCTGCGACCGCATGAACAGGCCGGCCAGCGTTTCGGTCCGCCGGTATTCGTTGACATTCTTGTCCGCCTTCCCGTTCGAACCGTCGGAACCGATGAAGTTCTCCAGGCTGCCGCAGACAGCCGCGACCAGGGGCTGACTCATCTTGTTGGTGAGAACAAAACGGAAGACCGCCAGGGGCAGGCCGCTCGCCTCAGCGTCCGACGGGACCAGCGGGTTGAACGCCTGCACGCGCACGGCCACGGGCACGTCCGGGTCGGAAAGCAGCACCTGGCCCAGCGGATACGCCGCCTCGAACGCACAGCGTCTGAAGCGCGGCAGGCTGTGGTTCGGCACCGGGCAGCCAAAGCCGCCTTCGTATTGCCACGGCTCCATCGGACCTTCCAGCGCGCGCGTCACCGCGTCTTTGCCGGCGGCCTTGGCCCATAGCGCGAAGAACGCGTTCTTCGGCGCAAAGCCCTTCGCCGGCCGGTTCACGATCTCCCAGTCGCGCAGGTCGCCGCGCCCGCCCAGCGACACCGTGCCCGTGCCGATGCCGCCAAGCGGCAGCGCGATGCGGCCGAGGTGGTGCTGATCGTAGCTGGTGAGAACAGGCCAGACGTGCTGCGTCTCGCGGGGCATTCGTCACTCCTTTCAGGTTGCGTTGTTCCCGGCTTGCCCGGCGCCAACGCTACAAGAGGAATCAGGGAATCTTACGATGCCGGGACTAGAAGATGGGGGCGTTCTGCTCGCGAAGAACGATCTCGTCGGCAACAACGACCTCTTTGGCGCTGTACGCAGAGACGTTGCCCATGCTGTGCTGGGTCGCTTTGGGGATGACCTTCCGAATGCGCTCCCAGAGCCATACGGCCCGCTGTGTGATTGACATCTGCTCAAAGCCATCCCACACAACCTGGACATCGTACTGGTCGGGCACCACGGAAGGGCTGACGTAGACACGATAGTACTCCTGTCCGACCTGCTCGCGTCGGAACAGTTCATCGAAGGCCCCCTTGATCTGGATTGGAATCAAGCCTATCGGCACTTTTTGCGCAGCCATGGCACTATTCCCTCTCTCTTATCATTCAACCATCTCTCCCAGTTATTGCAATCAGAAACGCCGACCCTGGCCGGATTCTGGTAGCGGAGTTGATCCACTCTCTGGCCTCTTACCTCCTTGAAACTGGCAAACCGCCTCGGCTGCTTCTCCTCCAACTCCTCGTTAAGACCGGCGAAGAACAACAGCGCGGCCAGATTATGCGAGTGGAAGATAACAGGAAGCTTGGTCTTGCCTAACCGCCTGCAAATCAAGCATTTCAGGAACACTTCCACCGCATACCGGCCAACATACACGGCCCCCGCATAGCAGCCTGCCTTGCGCAATGCCTGGAAGTCGCGCAGACGTTCTTCGGCAACGGCGATCAGGTCAGCCAGGTCGGCGCTTGTGTCGGTCGTCAGGTCCATTTGTGCCCATTCCCGGATGCCGGAATCGTAACCCAGGCTGAGAGCTAAACAACAGAGAGAACGGAATCCCGGCGCTTCAGATGATCTCCAGGTAATCCTTGTCGGGCAGGGCCGGGAACGGCGCGGCCGGCAGCGTCTGGTACCAGTACGCCACGCTGGCAATGTCATCCTGTCCCGGCAGGTAACGGCCGCCGCTGCGCCAGCCCAACGCCTGAATCGTGACGCGCAGGTCCTGCTCGAAGCGGACCGGATCGGGGATGTGCCAGCGGTACATGCTGAAGCGCTGCTGCGACTGGTACAGACCATCGGGCCGCAGCACGTTGAACATGCCGGCGTACGGCGTGCAGTATTCCCGGTAGCCGCCGTTCTCCTTGCCGACGTCCCAGTTGTAGCAGCCGCAGAAGTAATCCTCCGTGCCCGTGCCGCAGATGGTCGGGAATCCCCTGTCGCCGTCCATGTAGAACTTGATCTCGCCTTCGCCCCACCAGCCGGTGTTGTTCACGCCCCAGGCCAGGAACGTGCCCGCGTAGTGGCCGCGTCCTTTGATCCCGTCCACGATCGTGTAGACGTTCTTGTACGGCAGCGGGTTGACGCGCCGGAACTGCGCGTGGAAATACGCCGCGTCGTCCGTCACCGGCCCAAGCGCGTAGTTGATCTGGTAGTACCACGTCATCTTTTCGGTGTTGATGTTGGTCAGCGTGATGCGGCAGCGCTTCCTGAAGGGCATCGGCCAGTAGCAGTTAAACGCGCCCCGGCCCGGGTTCAGGCAGACTGCCATGGAGGTGAGCTGCACGTAGCGCCCCCACGGATTGCAGAAGAAATCGCCGAGCGGGCATTCGACGCTGGGCTGTTCCTGTCCATCCCAGTAGATGCGCAGGATGTTGAAGCGCGGATGGAACTGCCCGGCCATCCACATGGACTGGACCGCGCCCGGCCCCTGGATGTCGGCCAGCGTGAAGGTCTGGCCCGGCTCGATATTGACCGACGGCGAGACCTTCCACCCCTGGCCCAGATCGCGCGCGCACGACGCGCCGGTGCCATCCGTGGCCATGCCGGCCTTGCCCTTCTCGCCGGTGAAATTCTCCGCGCTGATCGAGCGCGTCTTCGCCGCTGAAAGCCGGTGCAGCGTGCTCATGTCGCAGATCAGGCCGTCAAACTCTGGCATGGTTCGTCCTCCTGCCGGCGCCAAGACTCGTGATGCAGTTCCAGGTGTTCGCGAAAAAGGGTATACGCGCAGGAAGCCGCACACAACTGGATTAGCGCCGCAGGTCAGGCGCGTAATCCGGGATGAGGTCCGGGCGGTAGAGATGGGTGTCAACCAGCACGAGGCCGATGAACAGGAACACGAACAGCAGCGCCATGCAGAGGACCACGAAGTTCGTGAGGCGCTCGTGGATCATGTGCATGAAGAACGCCAGCACCAGCATGGCCTTCACCGTGGCGATCCCCATCGCCACCCACGTGTTGTAGCCTCCCAGGTCAACGCGGCTCACCGCAACCGTGAGCGCCGTCAGTAGCAGCAGCGCCACCCACACGCCCAGCAGCCACGACAGGGGTATGTGGCGCTCGCCCGCCGTGGCACTGCGAGCTAGCTCGCAGTGGCACCCGGCTGGCGCGGCGTGATCTATCGAGGCTGGACCGGTTGCATTAGCCATCGCTTCATCCCTCTTGCAGCGCACTCTTCCCGCTTCCGCGCCCAGGGCTCAGCGGATCAGGTACAGCAACGGGAACAGGTAGATCCAGATGATGTCCACGAAGTGCCAGTAAAGACCCACGAGGTCCACCGGCGTGTAGTGCTCGCGCAGGTAGTCCTCGTCCGCCAGCTTGCGCACGCCGCCGCGCAGCACCACCTCCGCGCCGTACAGGTCTTTGAACGTCGGCCCGATGCGCCGCGTGCCATCCAGGCTATGGCACTGCACGCACCCACCCTTGCCCACGTACAGGCGCCGGCCGCGGTCCACGGGCGTGAGCTTCCCCAGCGTCTTCTGCTTCGCGTTCCTCAGCCACTCGTCGAAGCTCGGGCGACCGGGATGCACGATGCAGACTGAGCGCATCTCGGAATGCCTGGTGCCGCAATACGCTGAGCACTGGACGAGGTACTCGCCCGGCCGGGTGGCCGTGAACCACAGCGTGTTGTAGCGCCCCGGCACCACGTCCATCTTCAGCCGGAACGCGGAGATGAAGAACCCGTGGATCACGTCGTCCGATGTCAGCACCAGCTTCACGGGTTCGCCTGGCGGCACGTGGAGCTCCGCGGGCTGGTCTTCGCTCAGCGGCACGGATTCGTAGCCGATCTGTGGATAGGTGTACGACCAGAACCATTTCTGCCCGCGGACCTGTATCTCCAGGGCATTGGCCGGCGCGACGCGCTCAGCGTCAGGCGCCCGGTGACCCGCAGTCCGCCCAGCGTGCCTTGCACCACCACCAGCCCGAGCGCCACCAGCGCGAACAAGCGCAGCCACCGGCGCTCCTCTCGCGCCAGGGTGTAGACCACAAGCACCAGCGTCGTCAGGCCCACCAGCGTGCCCAGAAGCCGGTGGCTGTGCTCGAAGTAGATGCCGCCGCTCATTCGCGATAGCGGGTAGAAAAACATCAGATATCCAAAGCTGTTCGGCCAATCCGGCACGTCCAGGCCGGCTCGGAGACTGGTGACCAGGCCCCCGACGAAGATCAGCAGGAATGTCGCGCACGCCGCCACCGCCGTGAAGGCCAGCGGCCAGCCGGATTCGCCGGACACGGGCAGGATGCCCGTGCCACGACCGGCCACGGGCCTCGTGCGCCATCCCAGCGCTGCCAACGCGCGGGCCCTGTTTCGCTGCAGCCTCGCCTGTCTGCCCCTGGTTCTGATCGCGGTGGTCGCCGCCTATCCGCCGGCGCTGTAGCCTCGTCTTACGGTTTCTCTTCCAGCAGTTTGATAACAGCTTCGTTAAGCTTGGCGCCGCGCAGGTTGACGTGGCGGATGATGCCTTTGCGGTCCAGCACATACGTGCTTGGAATGGCGCGGATGCCCCACTGCCTGGCGATGCTGTTCTGGATGGTGTGCTCGGAGAGAATCGGCCACGTGATGCCACGCTCCTGCACGGCCCCCTGCAGCGATTCCTCATCCTTGTCCAGGCTCACGCCCACGATCTCCAGTCCCTGCGCCTGTTGTTCCTTGTACAGCTTGACCAGGTTGGGCATCTGCTCCATACACGGCCCGCACCACGGCGCCCAGAAGTCTATCATCACAACCTTGCCCTTGAGCGCCGCGAGAGAAACGTCCTTGCCGGCCACATCTTTCGCCTCAATCGCGAACGGCTCCTTCCCCGGCTGCAGCCGTTCCGCTGCGGCGCGGGACGCGGTGATCTCGTTTTCGGCCGCGTCCACCCGGGGCCCGAGCTGCGCGTAGGCGTCCTTGTCGAGCAGCTCGATCTTCTTGAGCGCCACGCGAGCGCCGGCGATGTCCTCCTTCTGGACCCGGCCCAGCACGACCAGCACCCAGCACGCGGCGACGCGCTTCAGGTCCACGCCGGCCGCCGGGGCTGTGGCCGTGGCCAGCTCCGCGAACTGCAGCGCCTGGGGATGGCGAGTCTGCGCCAGCAGCACGGCCACGGTCGAGGCCGCTTCGAAGCCTTCCGCGGTCTGCGGGTTATCGCGGGCGAACTTGCCGTATTTTTCTATGGCCAGCTCGAGATAGGCCAGGATTTCCTCGGGAGGACTGTCCTGGCCGGGCCGCGACGCCTCCAGTTCCTTCTGCAGCGACGCGTACTCCCTCTTCCGGCCCTCGAGGGTCAGCGGCGCGCCCCCCGGCTGAAGCCGGGGGTTAGTGGTGTCTTCCACCGCCCAACCGGCGGCGGCCAGTGCAAGCACCACGCAGGCAGCGAACAGCGGTTTCATGGAATAGAGCATACGTCATCCGGCGGCAAAAACCCAATACTTATTGATCGGGAGATCGGGGAAGCTTTGAACCGCCAAGGCGCCAAGGACGCCAAGAGGGAAAGGGTTCAGGGTTCAGGGTTCAGGGTTCAGGGTTCAGGGTTTGTGGTTGGGGCTGCCGCACGCACACCCAACCGCCAAGAGCCAGGAGCCAAGAGCCTACCGTTCCTATCTGTGTTCATCTGTGGTTCCAAACCGTTCTGCGATCTCTCGGGCGCCAATCCAAAATCCAAAATCCACAATCCGAAATCATCCAAACCCCTCCCGCATCCTCTCCAGCCAGTCGCGCGCCAACTCTTCCGCCTTCGACCATTCATCAAGGAACGGCGCCGTCGGTGCGTCCTCGCTTTCGTTGTACACCCACCGTGCCCGCGCCACCCGAGCGCTGTCTTGGCCGCACGCCACTTGCCGCAGCACCTTGTCCTCGGCGCACAGGTAATAGCGCACGACCTCCTCGGCCAGCGCGCTTTCGATCATCCGCAGCGACCGCCCGAGCACATTCACGCATGCGCGTTTCAGCCGAGCGCCGTTGGCGAACCCCGCCTGCACCGCCCACCCCTCAAGATCGAAATCCTCCCGCAGCCGCCACGTCAACTCCAAGCACCGCCGCGCCCTCTCTGACGCCCGATCCTCATAGTAGTAGTCTTCGGGTCGCATCCGAAAATACCGCGATCGCTTCTTCGTTATACCCTGAACCCTGAACCCGGAACCCTGTTCATATCCGTGTTCATCTGTGTTCATCCGTGGTTCCATTTCGTAC
>JAPLOD010000449.1 GCA_026692735.1 Planctomycetota bacterium
ACCGGCGGCGCCGGCGACCGGCACAACGCGGGCCGCATTTGGGCCCGATGACCCGCGGGAGAGATATGCGCGAAATCAACTCGACGCGCTCAAGGCCAAGGAGAAAGCCGGAAGCGTGTCCGCCGGAGAACTGCGCCGTTCCCTGGAGGTGTTCGTGGAGCGGTACGGTTCCACGAGGGCCGGCGATGACGCGGCCGCTTGGTTGAAGACGTTGCCGGCGGCAACAGTATACACGCCGGCAGCAGGCGGCGTGGACGACCCCGCGCGCTGGCAGAACGCTGTCGCACTGCTGCCGCTGGTTGATCCGGGCCGGGATGCGGTGGTCGGGAAATGGGAGCTCAGAAACGGCGCGCTGCTTTCGGACAAGACCGCGGACGCCAGGATCGAGGTACCGTATCGGCCGCCCGAGGAGTACGATGTGCGCGTGGTGTTCACCCCCACCGAGGGCGATTGCGACGTCGCGCTGCACCTGGTCAAGGCCGGACGGCCGTTCCTGTGGGTAATGGGCGGCAACAAGAACACCTACTTCGGCTTTGGCCCCATCGGAGGAAAGTGGTGCCACGAGAATGGCACGTCAGCCAAGTCGAGCCGCTGCCTTGAAAGGGGCCTCAGATACACATTGGTCGTCCAGGTCCGCAACGATGGATTCTGCGCCTGGCTCGATGGGCAGCGGATCAGCCAGTGGAAAACGGATTACCGGGACATGCCTACGTCGGTGGGGTGGAACCTGCGCGACCCGAACCTGCTGTGCCTGCGCAGCAACAACACGCCCGTCGTCTTCCACAGAGCCGACGTGCTGGACGTGACAGGCAAGGGCATCGTCGCGCGTTCCAAGGAGACGGCTGCCGCGGGCAGGTGGCGGGCGGTATTCGACGGCCGCACGCCCAACTGCCTGCGCGGGCAAGGCTACGGCCATTGGCGCGTGGACGATGGCGCGCTGGCGAAGGTCGCGGGCACGAACGACGCCGCCCAGACGGTGGAGGAGTTCAGCGACGGGCAGGTCCGCGTCTGCTTCGAACCCTCCGGCGGCGGCAGCATGTTCTTCACTGTTCGTCAGGGGGGCGGGGGGTACAGCGCGTACTTCGATGGCGGGCTCATGGCAGGCAAAGTGCAGGAGCTGGCCTTTACATGCCGCGGCGACGACGTTACCGCCACGCTCAACGGCCAGCGGATCAAGCTGAGCAGTGGGGGCCAGTCTCGGAAGGGATGCCTGCAGTTCAACGCGCAGGGCGGCGTGCGAGTGTTGAGCATTGAGCACCGCGATCTGCCACCCGAAGGTGCCGCCGCGACGCCGGCCACCCCCGCAGGCGCCGAGGTCGTGTGGCTCGATGACGCCCTGCCCGCCGGGGCGAAGGCGACGGGAAGTCCGGAAGGGTATGCGTGGGCATGGGCCAGCACGCCGGAGCCCGTCTTCAGCGGGACACACTCCCACACGCAAGCGGGCAAAGGGGGAAACGCTGGCGGCGAGCAGCATTACTTCGTGGACGCCAACCCGCCGCTGGGGGTTGGCCGGCGCGACGTGATCTTCGCCTACGTGTACCTCGACCCCAAGAACCCGCCCAAGGAAATCATGATGCAGTGGAGCAGCCGGAAGAGCTGGGAGCATCGGGCGTATTGGGGCGACGACAAGCTGCCCTGGGGCACGAACCTCTCGCCCAGCCGTGTGCCGATGGGACCGCTGCCGAAGGCCGGCGAGTGGGTCCGGCTGGAGGTTGGGGCGAGCGAGGCAGGGTTCGAGAGCGACAACGAGGAGATAGAGGGGTGGGCCTTCGCGCAATACGGCGGCAGCGTGTATTGGGACAAGGCGGGCGTGGTAAGGAACGCGAAGAGCGCGGCGCCTGTCGCGGGCGTGGGGCCCGCGGCCCCAACGGGGGACGCGCCCGGGCCCGCCAGCGCCGAGACCAAAGTTGCGTACGAGAAACTGCTCACCGAGGTCTACACGCTTCTGAGCAAGAGCGACGTGAAGGCGGCTCGCGCCCGGCTCGAACAGGCGAAGGCGACGCCAACGCTGGCGGCCGTGCGCGCGGCCTTGGACAAGGACCTCGAGTGCGCGAGCTACGTTGAGGAGGCCAACAAGGCGGCGCTCACGGGCGTGGCGCTGCTGGCGGACAAGCGGAAGTTCACATTCCGGACTGACGACGACAAGGAAATCCCCACCGGCCAGGGAACGGGGAGCACGGTCACAGGCGCGAAGGACGATGTGGTCAGCATTGACCAGGACATCGGCGGCGCCAAGGCCATCTTGAAGCGGAAACTGGCGGACTTTTCGCCGCAGACGCGCTACGAGCTCGCGTGCCTCGGGATGCCGCCCGGACCGGACGGGGAGCTGAAGCTGGCGTTCGCGGAGTTGCTGGCGCTGCTGGACGGCGCCGAGGGCATTACGGCAAAGGACATTCTTAACCGGATTGACGCCGCGGAGAAAGGGCAGCTTCCCAGGGAGAAGATCGAGGGTCTGCGGAGCCGCGTGGAAGGCCGGGAGCGCGAGCTGGACGCGCGCGGCGCGGTCAAGAAGGGCGACGCCCTGCTGAAGGCCGGCAGACGGGCCGAGGCCAAGGCGTACGTCCAGGAACTGAAGAAGCGCTTCACCGGCACGGCGACGCTGGTGCAGTGGCTCGACGCACGCCGGGAAGAACTCGCCAAGGTGCTGCCGCAGCCGGGCCTGATCGCGGAGTACTACGAGCTGAAGACGAGGATCTACGCGGAGGCGCTCAGCGACGCCACGGCGAACGCGATCGGCAAGCGCGTGGTGGCGAACATAGACCTGCCGGCGAAGGAGAACCTGGGGGAGCTCTTCGGCCGCCAGGAAGACGTGGGCGTACGGTTCGCCGGGTACATTGCCGTCACGGAAGAGGGCACGTACACGTTCTACTCCAAGTCGGATGACGGTTCCATGCTGTACATCAGGGACACGCTGCTGGTGTCGAACGACGGCTACCGCAGCATGACAGAGAAGAGCGGGACCATCACACTCCCGCCAGGCTCGCATCCCTTCAGGTTGCAGTTCTGCCAAGGCGGCAGCGGCGGAGGCGTCATCGTAAGCTGGTCGGGGCCGGGATTCGAGAAGCAGGTCATCCCGCCGGAGCGCTTCAGCTACGACCCGCTGGAGACCGAGGCAGCAGCAAAGCCCGCAACGCCGCGGACGCCGCCGCGCCGGAGCCCGTAGCTCCATCAATGGTTTCACCACGAAGAACACGAAGACAGGACAAGAATTCACACAACGTTGGTCATCCTTTTCTTCGTGGCCTTCGTGGTTCGCCTTCGGATCGAGTCGCGGTGCAGAGGATTGCGCTACAGCACAACTGCCACCTTTACCCGAGCCCGGCGGAGTGATACCCTTGTTCCGACGCAAGCAAGGAGGCATGACGATGAAGCGGATCGAGTTCCTCGCCGCTGTCCTGGCGTTGTCAGGCTGCTGGATGTACGCGCGGGCCGAAGCCCAAGGGGCGGAGGCGGGCGGAGCGTCCCTCGAGACCAAGGTCTGGCGCGTCAGCGCCGTGCCCGGCCAGCCCGGAGTCGCGGTCTACGCCAAGTCCGACAACGCGGAGGGAGGCGCTCCCGCCACCAAGCGCATGGAGCTTGCGGTGCTGGCGACTGGCGCGGCGCAGAGCGCTGCCATCAGCAAAGCGGAGGTGGTGAAGGACGAGAACGGCAAGACCGTGTTGCGGGTCACAGCGGGGGCCGCGGACGCCGACATCGCGCTCAACCCGGCCGGCTTCGTCACGATAAAGCCTGGCAAGCAGGCGGCCAGCGTGGAGGTTCGGGCCGGCGCGCGCTATGCCGTCCTGCCCGATTTCTTCGCCGACGACGTGGTCTTCGACCCGGTGAGACTCCCGGGCGCCAGCCTCACCGTGCCCGCGGAGAACTTCCTGCTGCAGTTCATTGACGGCGGCAACACGATCGTGATGTGCATCTGGCCGGGCAACCTCAAGCTGCCCGGCACCAAGGACGCGACAGAGCCGGAGCGGGGCGCTGCGGCCGCCGCCAAAGTCGAGAAAGAAGGCCCGGACCCGCAGGTTGATCTCGTCTTCGGCGGGGAAGGCAAGGCCCGCCGGGTTACTGCGGCGCGGATCGAGTTCCAGAACAAGCCGGTGTACGTGGGGATCATCGAGCAGAAAGGCGTGTGGCAGGACGAAGACGCGAGCGCTCTGCCGGCGTACAAGCCCACGGCCATCGCGTGGAAGCGGCCCTTCGAGGCCCGGTGGCGCGGCGATTTCGTCGTGGCCGAGGGCAAGAGCATGTCCGACTGGCCCGCGCGCAGCCAGTCCTTCGATTTTCAGAGCACCACCAACGCGAAAGGCGACAAGTGGTGGGAGCGCGGCACCGAGGCCCTGGACGCACACTTCGTCGCCGCCACAAGCAGCGCCAGGCCCGCCAAGTGGTGGGAGAAAGGCGTGACGTGGTGGGAGAAAGGCTACTAGAACGCTCCGGAGATCGGGCAGGAGTCGCTCGCCAGTTTCTTCATCTATCCGGCCGTGTTCAAGAGCGACGAGGTCCGTGTGTGCCTCTATGCCGACAAGGCGGAGCGGGGCAAGGCCGACGGGGCCACCAGAGCGGCGCGCAAGGCAAACAAGGACGCTCCGGCAGTGACGCCGCTCAACGTCTATGACCGCGTTATCATCTACCCGCTGGGCCGGGTCGCGGCCACGCCGGTGAACATCTACACGCCGGTGGACCTGATGCGAGAGACGCTGGGCCAGGGACCGTGCGAGTACGTCCTCGACCTCGCCGGCATCAAGCCGCGCGCGGCCGGCGGCGACCGCCCCATCCTGGCCTACGCCACGTGCGGCCTGTGGAACGACCACATCGGGCCGATCATCAAGAAGAATCTCAAGAAAAAGACCGACGGCTCGTTCGAGCCGCTCGACGCAGAGACCAAGGCCCACCTCATCCAGGCGATGGAAGAGATGTGGCACTTCGTCCACGCCGTCCACGACCGTCTGCGCGAGTACAAGAAGTGGGGCGCGGACATGGCCGGGTTCTGCGAGCAGGAGTCGGCGCGGAGCGCCAAGGTGAAGGCCGTCGCCGACAAGATCCAGGCCCAGGTCAAGCGGCTGAATATTGACATTGGCGGGCACAAGTTCGAGGGCCCCGGTTCCGAGGCCTACTGGAAGGACCGCATCCCGCAGCTCATTGCCATGGTCAAGGAGGACAGGTACGGCGAAGTGGCGACCATCGGCGACATCCGGACCCTCGGCAACAACCAGGATGAGAGGGTCTCGCGCTGCCGCCAGTACGTGAAGGCCCTGCGGCAGGAGGTCCTGCTGCAGGACACGAG
>JAPLOD010000450.1 GCA_026692735.1 Planctomycetota bacterium
ATCTCCGTGATGTCCTTCACCTCCAGGACGTCCTCAACCCCCAGCGTCAACCTGCTCTCCTCCTCGACGGAGATCTCGGCGACGGCGCGGCAGCAGGAGACAACCGTCAACGACCTCGGCACGTCCACGAACGAGATTGCCGCCGCGGTCAAGGAGATATCGGCTACCTCGCAGGAACTCGTCAAGACCATGGCCCAGGTGACAACAGTGGCCGGCGAGACGGCCGGGCTGGCGGGCACGGGGCGCCAGGGGCTGGCCGAAATGGAGACGCGCATGCGCGAACTGGGTGAAGCCACCCGCTCGATCTGCGCCAAGCTCGCCGCGATCAATGAGAAGGCCACCAATATCAGCACGATCATGACCACCATCAACAAGGTCGCCGACCAGACCAACCTCCTGTCGCTGAACGCCGCCATCGAGGCTGAGAAGGCGGGCGAGCACGGGCTGGGCTTCAGCGTCGTCGCTCGCGAGATTCGGCGGCTGGCGGACCAGACCGCGGTCGCGACGCTGGACATCGAACAGGTGGTGAAGGACATGCAGTCGGCGGTCTCGTCGGGCGTCATGGAGATGGACAAGTTCACCGATGCCATGCGGCGCGGCGTCGAAGAGGCGGCAAAGATCAACGCGCAACTGGGCAAGATCATCGCCCAGGTCCAGGAACTCATGCCCCGCTTCCAGCAGGTGCAGGAAGGCATGCAGTCGCAGTCGCAGGGCGCGCAGCAGATCAACCAGGCCATGGTGCAGTTGGCACAGGGCACGCGCGAGGTCCTCGGCTCACTGCGCGAGTTCAATAAGGCAACCGAGTCCATGAACGACGCCGTGCGCGGGCTGAAGGACGAAGTGCTGCGGTTCAAGGTCAGCGGATAGGGCTTATGTTGGCGTTGGTGTTTTGCCTGGGGGACGAGCGCTACGCCCTGGAGTGCAGCCAGGTAGTGGAGGTGGCGCCACTGGTGCCGCTGCGCAAGCTGGCCCAGGCGCCCCCGTACGTCGCCGGCGTCTTTGTGTACCGCGGAAAACCCGTGCCGGTCCTCGACCTGTGCCAGATGACTTTGGGCCGGCCGTGCCGCATGCTCATGAGTACGCGCGTGATACTCGTGAAGTACCCCGCGCCATCTGTAGGGGCGCCCCCAGGTGGGCGCCCTGCCGGAGAGCAGCAGGTGCTGGGACTGCTGGCCGAGCGTGTGACCGAAACCACCCAATGCGAACCGGCGGCGTTCGCGCCTGCCGGGGTGAAAGCCGACGCAGCCCCCTACCTGGGCGGCCTGGCCCCTGATGGACAGGGGCTGATGCAGAGCGTACAACTGGAGAAGCTGCTGCCGGAGGACGTGCGTGCCTTGCTCTTCCAGGCCACGGACTGACGCCTATGCTTGCGATGCCCATCGCCGATCTGCTGCGGGAACGCATCGGCCTCGATCCCGCCTCTCTCGGCGCGGACGCCATCGCGTCGGCGGTGCGGCAGCGCATGCAGGCCGTTGAGTGCGGCCGGGTCGAGGCCTATGAGCGGCAGGTGCAATCCTCGGAACGCGAATTCGAAGAGTTGCTCGGCGTCGTCCTGGTTCCCGAGACATGGTTCTTCCGGGGCTGCGCGGCGTTCGAGCTGCTGCGGCACTTCGTGGCCAACGAGTGGCGTCCCGCGAACCCGCTGGGAACGTTGCGGGTGCTGAGCGCCCCGTGCTGCACGGGCGAAGAACCGTACTCCATCGCCATGACATTGCTCCATGCCGGCCTGCCGCCCACCGCGTTCAAGGTTGACGGCGTGGACATCAGCCGCGAGTTCATCGCGAAGGCCCGGCGGGCCGAGTACCGCGCGCACGCGTTCCGCAATGAGGGGCAGGAGTTCGCGCGTCCGTACGTCATCCATGCGGGAGACAAGATCCACCTTCAGCCCGAGGCCGTTGCGTCGGTGGAGTTCGCGGCCGCCAACCTGCTCGACTCGGGCGCGCTGCAGGAGCGCGGACGGTACAGCGTCGTCTTCTGCCGAAATCTGCTCATCTACCTGCACACCCGCGCGCGAGAGCAGGTGCTGGCCTTGGTGGATCGCCTGCTCGAGCCCGGCGGCCTGCTCTTCGCGGGACACGCGGAGTTGCTCCAGCGGCCCGGGTATCGGCCGATGACGCCGCTTGGCGCCTTCGCGTACCGACGCACGGACAAGCAGGCGCCGCTTGACGGAGTGGACCTGCAGACGAAGGCGAGCACCCCGCTGGGGCGCCCCTCCCGCCCGCCGTCCCACGTGTACCCGCCAAGGCTGTCGCCGGCGGGTCCGGCGCGAAAGTCTCAGCGCGGGATCGTCGTTCCGCCCCTGCGCAGCGAGGCGGCAGCGGGGGAGGAGTCCCTGGCACGCGCGCGGGAGCTTGCCAACGCGGGCCGCTTGGTGGAAGCTGCGAGTCTGTGCGAGAGGCGCCTGAGCGCAGACGGGCCGTGTGCGCGGACCTACTGTCTGCTCGGCGAGGTGTGCGCGGCCGCCGGCGACCTGGCGCGGGCAGAGGACTGCCTCAACAAGGCGCTGTACTTGGACAGCGGCCTGGTTGAGGCGCTGGTCCATTTGTCTCTGCTGGCCCACAAACGGGGCGATGCGCACGCCGCCGCGCATTTCAGGCAGCGGGCCGCGCGGTTGAGCCGGCGTGCGCCGAAGCCGCGGCTGAGCAAGCGGTAGTGGTGCCTGTGATGAGTCTGGGGTGAACGATGTCTGAAGCCGTTCGGTCGAGCGATTGCTGGCAAACCGTCGGCCTCTCAGGGGACGGCTCCTGCGAGAAGCTGAAGGAGGTGGTGCACTGCCGCAACTGCGAGACCTTTGCCGCGGCCGGGCGGCGCCTGCTCGATCGGCCGCCGCCGGAAGGATACCTGGACGTGTGGACGCGCGTGCTGGCGGAGGAGAAGAGCGCCCAGCACGGCAATGAACTGGCCGTGCTTGTCTTCCGCCTGGGACAGGAGTGGCTGGCGCTGCCCGCGCGGCTGCTCAAGCAGGTGACGCATCCGCGGGCGCCGCATCGTATCCCGCATCACAGCGGCGCGGTGGCCGGCATGGCGAACGTTGACGGGGAGCTGCATCTTTGCGTGTCGCTGCAGGCGCTGCTGAAGATCGAGCGTCCGGAGGCGGAGCGGCAGTCCGACCTGGCGCAGCGGCGGCTGATCGTGGTCGGGAAAGAGGGTGACGATTGGGTCTTTGCGGTGGATGAAGTCTGGCGCGTGGTGTCGCTGGATCCATCGGCGCTGCAGACGCCGCCTGTCACGCTGGCCAAGTCGCTTGAGAACTATATGCGAGGCGTGGTGGAGCTCGACGGCCGGAGGGTGGCTGTGCTGGACGAAGAACTGCTGTTCGGGGCCTTGAAGAGGAGCATCCGGTGAGCGACGCCCAGGACCTGAGCGGCTTCTCGATGCACGACCTCTTCTGCATGGAGGTCGAGGCGCAGACCGCGGTCCTGAACGAGGGGCTGCTGGCGCTGGAGCAGGGCGGAGCGTCCGTGGGCGTGGAAGCGCTTATGCGCGCCGCCCATTCGGTCAAGGGCGCCGCGCGCATCATTGGGCTCAGCATGGTCGTGCAGACAGCCCACGTGCTCGAGGATTGTTTCCTGGCAGCCAAGGCGGGCAAGCTGTCGCTGCAGCCCGAGCAGATTGACGTGTTGCTGAGCGGCGTTGACCTGCTGGCGCGGCTGGCCAAGGTCAAGGAGCCCGATTTGGCGTCGTGGCTTGCGGTTCAGCAGGAAGAGTTCAAAGCCAAGACCGCGACGCTCGAACGGTTGCTGTCCGGCTCTCCGCCGCCGCCGCCCGTCAGGCCAGCAGCGGAGGCGCCGCCGCCAGACGTGCCGGCTGCTGCGGCGGCGAAGGTGACGCCGGCCCCACGGACGGTCAGCAAGGAAATCACGCCGCCCGCCGCCGTGGGGGAAGAGCCGGCCAAGCCGCAGGACAGCGCGGCGGTGACGGATGCCCAGCGGGTCGTGCGTGTCAATGCAGCGTACATGAACAGGCTGTTGAGCCTGGCCGGGCAGTCGCTGGTCCAGGCGCGCTGGCTGGAGCCGTTCGTGGGCTCGCTGCAGCAGCTTAAGCGTGGACAGAACCAGTCGGGAATCGTCCTGGACCGCCTGGCCGAAGCGCTGGCGGCCGGCGATGACGAGCGCGTCAGGACGCTGTGTGCCGAGGCCAGAGAGCAGGCCGCGCGCAACGCCCGCTCGTGCGCCGAACGGATGCGTGAACTCGACCTCGCGCAGCGCAACCTCGGCAACCTGACGGAACGGCTGTACCACAGCGTGATTGCGAGCCGCATGCGGCCATTCGCCGACGGCGTGGTTGGGTTCCCCAGAATGGTGCGCGATCTGGCGCGCCAACTGGGGAAGCAGGTGCGCTTCGAGATCGAAGGCAAACAGACCGAGGTGGACCGGGAAATCCTCGAGAAACTGGAAGCGCCGCTCACGCATCTGCTCCGCAACGCGGTGGATCACGGGCTGGAGAAGCCGGACGAGCGCAGAGCCGCGGGCAAGGACGCCACCGGCTCACTGCGTCTGGAGGCCTGGCATCGCGCCGGGCAACTGGCCATTGTCCTGTCCGACGACGGGCGCGGCGTGGACGTGGAGCGCCTGCGGGAGAAGATCGTGGCTCGCACCATGGCCACCGCGGAGATGGCGGGGAAGATGACGGAAGAGGAGCTGCTGGAGTTCCTGTTCCTTCCCGGCTTCTCCACGAAAGACAACGTGACGGAAGTCTCCGGCCGCGGCGTGGGGCTGGACATTGTCCAGACGATGGTCCAGGAGGTCGGCGGGACGTTGCGAATGGAGACGAAGCCCGGCCGCGGGGCCACGTTCCAGCTCAACCTGCCGCTGACCCGTTCCGTGCTCCGTTCGCTGCTGGTCGAGATCGCGGGCGAACCGTATGCCTTCCCGCTCGCCCGCGTGGAACGCTGTCTGCAGGTGAGCCTGACGGAGGTGCAGACGGTCCAGGACCGGCAGTACATTCCATTCTCGGGGCAGACCCTGGGCCTTGTGGCGGCGCCGCAGGTCCTGGGCCTGCCGGAGACGCCGCTCCGCAGCGGCACGGTATCGGTTGTTGTGCTGCAGGACCATACGAGCCGATATGGCCTGCAGGTGGACCGGTTCCTGGGCGAACGCGACCTGGTGGTGAGGCCGCTCGATCCGCGGCTGGGCAAGGTGCCGGACGTCAGCGCCGCCGCGGTGCTCGAAGATGGAACGCCGGTGCTGCTGCTGGACGTGGAAGACCTGCTGCACTCGATAGACGCCCTGCTCTCCAGCGGCCGGCTCGTCAAGGTCCGCCACTCGGTTGGGCAGGCCGGCGCGCGGAAGCGCAAACGCATCCTGGTCGTGGACGACTCGATCACCGTCCGCGAGGTGGAGCGGCGGCTGCTGGAGAACAAGGGCTACGACGTGGACGTGGCGGTCAACGGAGCCGACGGCTGGAACGCGGTGCGGCAGGGCCGCTACGATCTGCTCATCACCGACGTGGACATGCCCCGCATGAACGGCATCGAGCTGGTGCAGGCAGTGAAGCGCGATGAGGTTTTGCGCGCGCTGCCCGTCATGATCGTCTCCTATAAGGACCGTGAAGAAGACCGCCTGCTGGGCCTGCAAGCGGGCGCGAACTACTACCTGGCCAAGAGCAGCTTTCATGACGACTCGCTGCTCGATGCGGTCACGGACCTGATAGGCGAGGCTAACGCGTGAAGATCGCGATCGTCAACGACATGAGCATGGCGGTGGAGGCTCTGCGGCGCTGTGTGACCCGCGTGCCGGGCTACGAGGTGGCCTGGGTGGCGCGCGACGGGGCAGAAGCCGTGCAGCGCTGCGCCGCGAGCCGGCCGGACCTGATCCTGATGGACCTCATCATGCCGGTCATGGACGGGGCTGAGGCCACGCGGCAGATCATGCGCGCGTCGCCGTGCGCCATCCTGGTCGTCACCGCCACGGTGGACGGCAATTTTGGCAAGGTCTACGAAGCGATGGGCCACGGCGCGCTGGATGCGGTCAACACGCCGGTGCTCGGAGAACCCGGCGGCGAGGCGCGGCTGCTGGAGAAGATCGAGCTGATCGGCCGGCTGATCCGGTATCCCGGTCCGCCTGCCCCGGCCAGCATTCCGCACGGCCCGAGCACCTCGAGCGCCGGACTGCATCCCTTCCTGGTGCTGCTGGGCGCGTCAACCGGCGGGCCGCAGGCGCTGGCCGACATACTGGCTCTGTTCCCAGAGGAGTTCAACGCCGCGGTCGTCATCATCCAGCATGTTGACGAGCACTTCGCACCGGGCCTGGCTGCGTGGCTGGGAGAGCGCTCGCGGCTGAAAGTCGCGCTGGCCGCTGAAGGTGCGCGCCCCAAGGCCGGCACTATCCTGCTGGCCGGCAAGGACGATCACCTGGTGATGTCTGCGAGCCTCTCGCTGCAGTACACGCCCGACCCGATCGAGTGCCCCTACCGGCCGTCGGTGGACGTGTTCTTCAAGAGCGTGGCGGAGCACTGGCCTGAGCGGGCTGTGGCGGCGCTGCTGACCGGCATGGGCAGGGACGGCGCCGCGGGCCTTCTGGCGCTCCGCAAGCGCGGCTGGCATACGATCGCCCAGGACGAGGCATCGTGCGTGGTGTACGGCATGCCGAAGGCCGCCGCCGAGATCGGGGGCGCGACCGAGGTGTTGCCGTTGCGGCAGATCGCGCCCGAAGTGCTGTCCTTGTGGGAAGCGCGGAAGAGAGGCAAGCACACGTAAGGCCGCGACCGTCCGAGCCGCGACCGTCCGAGCCGCGACCGTGAGGGAGCGGTTCCGTGACCACTTGCTGAGGTTCGGGGGGCCGTGGTGTGCAGAGCTGGAAAAGGGGGGACGCCGATGGCTGTGGAAGACCGGGTAACGAGAATCGTACGAGCACCCGCGGCAGCGCAGGATTACCCGCCCACGGTGTTGCTCGTTGACGATCAGCCGTTCGTCGGCGAAGCGGTGCGCCGGATGCTGGCCGGCGAAAAGGACATCCGTTTTCATTACTGCAACGACCCAACCCAGGCGCTCAAGCTGGTCGAGGCGCTGGCGCCGACGGTGATCCTTCAGGACCTCGTGATGCCGCAGATGGACGGCTTGGCGCTGGTGCGGGAACTGCGCGCGTATTCCACGACCCGAGATATCCCGCTGATCGTGCTGTCGGTCAAAGAGGAGCCCGCGGTGAAGGCCGAGGCCTTCGCGCTGGGCGCCAACGACTACCTGGTGAAGCTGCCGGACAAGATCGAGCTGATCGCGCGCATCCGTTACCATTCGCGGGGCTACATCAACCTGCTGCAGCGCAACGAGGCGTTCCGCAGACTCGAGGAAAGCCAGAAGGCCCTTATCGCCGAGCTCGCGGAGGCCGCGGAATACGTGACCTCGCTGCTCCCGGAGCCGCTCTCGGGGAGGGTGTCCACCGCATGGAAGTTCATCCCGAGCACGCAGCTTGGCGGCGATTCGTTCGGCTACCACTGGTTTGACGAGGACCATCTGGCGATGTACCTGCTGGACGTCTGCGGACACGGCGTCGGCGCGGCTCTGCTTTCGATCTCGGTGATGAACGTGCTGCGGGCGCGTACGCTGCCCGGCACCGATTTCACGGAACCGGGGCAGGTGCTGACCGCGCTGAATGCCGCCTTTCCGATGGAAAACCACAACAACATGTATTTCACCATCTGGTACGGCGTGCTGAACGCGGCGAAGCGCGAGCTGAGCTATTGCAGCGGGGGACATCCTCCCGCAGTCGTGGTGGGTTGCGGCACGCCACCGCGGGTGGAGCGCTTGCGCACGCCGAGCATGGCGATCGGTTTCTCGCCGGAGGCAACCTACGTCGCCGCCCAATGCCCCTTGGAGGTCGGCAGCCGCCTGTATATCTACAGCGACGGCGTGTACGAGCTGACGCGCTCCACAGGGAAAATCTGGACACTTGACGAGTTCATCAAGTGCCTCGCGGAGCCGTCCGTGCCGGGCGTTCCCGACCTGGACCGCCTTCTGGAGCGCGCGCGGCAGGTGAACGGCAATCCCCTGTTCGACGATGACTATTCACTGCTGCAGGTGATCGTCTGAGGGCCTGTTTCACCGTGGCGCGGGTTCCCAGCCCGTGGGCATGGGCATGGGCGAGACGCCCATGCTACAGCGCTGCCTGGGGATCGTGGGCGCGAATGTAGGCCAGCAGTTCCTTCGCCACGTCCGCATAGACCACGACTTTGCCGTAGTCGAACGGGACGTTGTTCAGGTACTGGAGGATGAGCGATTCGCCGATCTCGCCCCGCGGCAGGATGCCGGCGAAGAAGAACCCAAGCTTCTCAAACTCCGCGGTCATATAACTGGTCGCCGGGTCTTCCAGGCGCAGGAAGAGGTCAATGGCGGCGACCTGCTTCAGACACAGGTCGCGCAGCATGGCTTTGACCGCCCGGACGACGTCCGCGCCATAGCTGGTGACATGGATCTCGGCACAGCCTTCGGAAGCGAAGACCGCCGTCTGGATGGCCGAACTCTGGGACGGCAGCGGCGCGGCAGGGGGAGTCTGGTACGTATGACACGGGGCGTTGATATTCTTGTACAGTTTCTCGATCATGGCGCGATGCTGCGGGGGAGGGTAGAGGGTGAGCGGCTTGGGCGGCTCCAGGTACCTGTACTCCAGCGCCACGCTGATGCGCTGCGAATACTCCGGCATCCCCTTGAACATCCAGGTGGCGGGACTGGTGGCCAGCAGCATACCGCAGTCGTTGATGCCGAACTTGGCCATGCTTTTCTGTGTGATCGGATGGTTGGTCACGGCATAGGCGTAGAGGCCGGAGAGCGGGAATAGCTTGGGGGTAGTGAACAGAAAGTCCACGAGCCGGTTCATGCAGCCCTGGCCGCGGTACTCGACGTTCACGAACACGAAGGTCAGTTCCGCGATCCTCGACCCCGGGTGCGGGTAGAGCACCCCGGCGTGGCCCATGAAGACGTTCTTGCTGGTCACGGCCACCGCGGAGACGAGCTCGCCGGATTCGTTGAGCTTGACCAGGCGCTCAGGGTAGTAGATGTGCTCGTCGAAGAAGGTGTAGCCGTGCGACTTGTAGGCGCAGCGGGAGACCTCAATCGCCTCGTGCGGTTCCATGCGCCGCACGCCGTACTCAACCTTCTCCGCGATGGGCGCCGGCTCCGGGGCCGGTGGCGCGGCGAGATGCGCGGCCTTATCGGCCTCGAGAGCCTGCTGCACTTTCTCGTTGGGCAGGTACTTGACGAGGCGCGTTTCCTTGCCTTCGGGCCCAAGGTTATGGAACGAGACTTCGTTCATCAAGCCCTTCATCAGGAAGACGCCGAGTCCTCCGATGGCCTGGTCATCAAGCGTGGCGGCGGGAGAGTAGCTGGTCAGTTGAGAGGGATCGAAGGGCAGCCCCTGCTCCTTGATCCTGATCGTGAGGCCCAGCGGGATGCGCTCGCAGATGATGTCGAACGGGCGTTCCTCATTCGCCTCGTACGCATGTTTGATGACGTTCGTGACGGCTTCCTCGACAGCCACCTCGATCTGCCCCTGTTCCTTCGCGGCGAAACCGAACTGCCTGGCCGCCTCCCGGGCGAACACCTGGGCCATGGGAATGTAGCTCAGGTCATTGGGCAGAGTCAGCTTCGCAAAATCGTGCTTCGCCATCCGCGCTCTCCTCGTTCAACTCTGTGCACCATCGGCGTGTTCACCATACCTATCTGCTTGCGCAGTGTGCGCAAGGCCAAATGCGGGACTTGCGCGGCATGAGCGCGTGTGTCACTGTAGTGACCAGCGTATGAGCGCGCCAACTGGGAACAAACCGGCCAGCGCATCTCGCAGTGCCGGGCCCGCGGACCTCGTGCTGCACAACGGCGCGGTGTACACCTTTGGCATGACGGTAGGCGGGTGGACGGTGGCCGTCTGCAAGGACCGGATCGCCTACATCGGTCCGGACGCTGGGGCGAGGGACTGGATTGGCTCCCGCACCGAGGCGATCAACCTGGGCGGCAAGATGGTGCTGCCCGGCTTCCACGACTCGCATCTGCATCCATTGCTGGGCGGGCTCGGCCTCCTGGAATGCCGCCTCACGGACCCCTCCGCGTACCCCGCGCAGGTTCGCGCCTACGCGGACGCGCACCCGGACTGCGCGGCCGTGCGGGGCGGCGGATGGTTGCACGGCGGCTTTGACGAGCACGGCCCCCGCCGCGAGCTGCTGGATGCCGTTGTGCCGGACCGGCCCGTGGCGCTGAAGGCCTGCGACGTCCATTCGCTGTGGTGCAACAGCAAAGCGCTCGAAATGGCCGGCATCAGGGCCGAGACCCCCGATCCTCCGGGTGGGCGCATCGAACGCGACCCGCAGACGGGGCAGCCTTCCGGGACGCTGCGGGAATGGTCGGCCATGCGCCTGGTGGATGACAGGCTGCCGAAAGCCGGGCAGGCGGAACGCCTGGCCGGGGCGCGGGCGTTCCAGGAACTGGCCGCGCGGGCGGGCCTGGTCGCCGTGCACGACGCCATGGTCAAGCGCGAGGACCTGGAGATATATGCGGAGCTTGAGCGCCGGGGCGAGCTGCTGCTGCGCGTCAGCACGTCGCTGCTGTGCGAGCCGGACCAGGGCCCGGACCCGCTTGCCGAGCTGCGCGCGCTGCAGCCCCGCTACTGCAGCCGCAGGCTGGCGCTGCGCGCCGTCAAGTTCTTCCTGGATGGGGTGGTGGAGGCACATACGGCCTTCCTGCTGGAACCGTATTCGGACCGCCCGGCCTGGCGCGGCGAGCCGCTGTGGGAGAGCGGGCCGTATGAGCGGCTGGTCAGCGCATTGGACCGGGAGGGCGTCCAGGTCCATGTGCATGCCATTGGCGACGCCTCGGTACGCATGGCGCTGGATGCCTTTCAGCACGCTCGCGCCGCCAACGGTCCCCGCGACACGCGCCACCAGATTGCGCACCTGGACCTCGTTGCGCCTGACGACCTGCCACGCTTCAAACAGCTCGCCGTGGTGGCGAACGTTCAGCCCGCGTGGTTCTACGAGGACGCCGGCTTCCGGAAGAACTCGCTGCCGTTCCTGGGGCCCGACCGTGCGCATCAGCTCTACAAGCTGCAGAGCCTGATCGGCGCGGGCGCGTTCGTCACGTGCAGCAGCGACTGGCCGGCCGGAGGCGAGTTCATCACCCTGTCGCCGCTGGAAGCGATTCGCATCGGCGTCACGCGGCTGGGCATCGCCGACGGCGTCAAGGAGGTATTCCTGCCCGCGGAGCGCGTCGCCCTGTGGACGCTGCTGGACTGTTACACGGCCAACGCGGCCTTCGTCGAGTTCCTGTACGAAGCAGCGGGGTCGCTGGAGGCCGGCAGACTGGCGGACATCGTCGTGCTGGATCGCAACCTGTTTGAGGTGCCCGCGGAGGAGATCCACACCGCCAAAGTGCAGCTCACCGTCTGCGAAGGGCGCATCGCCTTCCGCGATCCGGCGCTGTAGCCCGCATTGTCCACCGCGGAGACGCGGAGAGCGCAGAGAACAGCAGGGATATACATAGGAAAGAGGCTTGTGTTCATCATTTCGCTCTGCGTCCTCTGCGCCTCTGCGGTGCATAGTCCAGGCTAGCGCATCAGAGTTTCAGCGATTGCCGGAGTCTGTCTATCAGCGACGTCTTGTGCGGTTGCTGCGCGCCGGCGGGCGCGATGTCCTTGATGTCCTCCCACCAGACGGGCTCCTCGCACTTAAGGCCGCACGCGTTTTCGAGGGCAGGGCGGAGGCTGGCGTCCACAAAGAGCCTGGACGAACCAAGCCGTCCCGCCATGATGACATCGGCATGCCGGATGTAGGTGCCGGAACCGACGGTCGAGCCGGGGTAGAGGGTGACGGCCTCGGCCTCGCGCATGTAGCGCCTGGCGCCAATGTTTTCGAGGCGCGAGATGACGGAGTCGAAGCCCTGGCGGACGGCGCTCTCCGGCGAGTCAACGATGAAGTCTATCGAGAAGTAGTTCATCTTCGCGGGATCGGATTTCGACTTGGCGACTTTGCAGAGGCCCTGCACCAGCTTGCCGCTCTCCAGTTTCCTCTGGAACTGGAAGAAGGCGAGCATGTCCTCGTCTTTGAACAGTGTCAGGACTTCCGTCACAAGGTCTATGCGGGCCATGCGCTGGCGCCTCCTCTGGTTGAGCTTCGTCTCACGGCCCCGCGCACTACGCGAGCTGCTTGAGAGCTTCCGCGTCGGTCGCGGCGACGGCGAAGACCGAGTACAAGCCGGAAATCTCGAAGACCTGCTTCACCGTCCCCTGGAGGCCGACGAGGACAAGCTTGCCGCTCTTGGTGTTTAGCAGCTTGGCAGCCGCGAGCAAGGCGCGGAGTCCGGCGCTGTTGATGTACTCCAGCTTCTCCATGTTGATCACAAGCCTGGTGAGCCCGCTGTTGACGGTCTGAGTCAGCTTGGTGTTCAACTCCGGAGCGGATGCCGCATCTATCTGTCCGCCAAGCGAAACAATGACAGCATTCCCCTGAGTCTTCGTCGCGAGATCCATGGTACCCCCAAAGAACGCCGGCTGCGTGGCCTTTCCTCTGCGGCTTGCCAACCTACAGTTTTGCGGAGACACGCCTGTTTGCCAGGACAAATCGCGCGGAAAGCAGGTCACTGCTCTTTTCGAGGAGGCGCAGCCGCATCCACGACCCGCCCCACAAGCGGCGGCAGCTCCGCGCTGGCGGGCATGGGCTCGAATTTGTCGTCGCTCGCCGTCTTGCCGGCCACATGAGCCAGGAAGACGCCGTAGAGATTGCTTTGCCAGGAGTCCCTCGCGAGGCGCAGCTCACCGTCCCGGTCTACTTCTTCTTGCGCTTGGCTTCCGCGGCGACCGGCAGGTTCCAGACCCGGATAAAGCCTTCGGCCGCTTCGTTGCTGAGCTGCGCGACGGGTGAGACGGTTGAATAGAGGCTGTAGTCGCTGGAGCGGGCGACGACAGTGGTCAAGCCTTTGTACAGGTAGAAGCCGACCTTGCCTGTCACGTTCTTGTTGGTGCGTTCATAGAAGCAATCCAGCGCTTCACGCAGGTCGCTGTACCACTGGCCGTTGTAGACGCAGCGCCCGTAGGCTACGGCGAGGCCCTCGCGTACCTGGAGGGTCTCGCGCGAGAGCGTCATCTGTTCGAGGGCGCGCTTGGTCGTGTAGAGCGTATGCGCGGCGGGCGCTTCGTAGACCTCGCGCGACTTGAAGCCGATCAGGCGGTCTTCAATGATGTCCGTGCGGCCGATGCCGTGCGCGCCGGCCATCTGGTTGAGCTTCTCGATCAGGGCCACGGCGCCCATGCGCTCGCCGTTCAGGCCGACGGGCAATCCCTCGCGGAATTCGATCTCCGCCTGCTCGGGCTGGTTGGGCGCGTACATGGGATTCACGGTCAGCGTGTAGGCTTCTTCCGGCGGCGGCTTGGAGGGGTCCTCCTGGGCGCCGAGTTCGATGGACTGGCCCCAGAGGTTGAGGTCGTAGCCGTACCCCCCGGCTCTCCGGCCGGGCAGGCGCAGGCCCTTGGCCTTGGCGTACTCGAGGCGCTGTTCGCGGTCGTGGTATTCCCACTCGCGCAACGGCGCGACGATCTTCAAGTGCGGAGCCAGCGCCGCGATGGCGGCCTCGAAACGAATCTGGTCGTTGCCGCGGGCCGAGCAGCCGTGCGCGACGTGCGTCGCGCCTTCCTCAGCGGCCACCCGCACGAGATCCCTGGCGATCAACGGCCGCGAGAGAGCGGCGGCCAGGAGATAATCCTTTTCGTAGTGCGCGAGAGCGCGCAAGGTGGGGGCGATGAAATCCTTGTAGAAGCTCTCGCGCAGGTCTTCCACGCGCGCCGCGACGGCGCCGGCCTGCAATGCGGTCTCGCCGAGCTCCTCAAGGTCTTCGCCCTGGCCCAAGTCCACGGCCAGCGCCACCACGTTGAAGTTGCGCCGTTCCTTGAGCCATGAGATGGCGCACAGCGTGTCCAGCCCGCCAGAGAACGCCAGGACGCATTTTGGCATATCACCCCCCATCCCACGATTATCGCTGCACTGCCGTGTGGCTTCAATTGAAAGTCTACTGGCGGACGGCCTCCAGCCATTTTCGCGCCAGTGCGCGGCGCGCCTCGTAGGGGTGGCTTTCGACCACACGCCGAAGGAGGTCCTCGATGAGCGGCACCTCGTGTGCATCGCCGCTTTCCTTCAGTGCCTGCAAGAGCATGCCGGCCAGGGCCAGGCTGGCTTCGGCCGCGAAAGGCTGTTCGTTAGGGTAGGCGGCGAGGAGGCGTTCGTACGCTTCTCGGGCGGCGCCACGCTGGCCGTTCTTGTCCAGGGCCAGGGCGACCTCGAGCTGTTCGCGCACGGGCAGAGCGTCCGCGTGGTTGTCGAACGCGAAACGGCGCCACGCGCGCCGCGCCTCGTCCGTGCGTCCGGCATGCAAGAGCGCGACGATCTCATTGCGGGGATCCGCGACGGCGTCGGGAGCGGGCGTGACTGGGGCGGGGCCGCCAGTGTGATCCGGCGGGGGTACCGGTTCTCTGCGGGGCGCCTTGCCGGAGAGGAGCGCCACCAGGTCGTCCCCGTAGAAGGGCACGAGGCCCAGCGCGGTGAACAATGTCGCCAGGGCAACGCCCGCGATGAAACCGCCTGAATGCGCCAAGTGGCCGACGCCGGATTCCATGCCGGTCGCGGTCTGGATGTGGCTGTAGAGGAGCTCCATGCCGAACCACAAGCCGATCACCCAGATGGCGCGCACGGCGACCCGGCCGACGAGGATGAAGAAGAAGTAGAAGACGCGGATGCGGTTGGCGGGGAAGAAGAAGAGGTACATGCCGAGCACGCCGAAAATCGCGCCCGAGGCGCCGATGCTGGGGATCCTCGACTCGGGGAAGAACAGGTACTGGCCGGCATCGCCCGCGACGCCGCAGACCAGGTAGACGAGCAGGTACTTCCAGGGGCCGCAGCGGTTTTCGACGTTATCGCCAAAGAGGTGCAGGAACCACATATTGCCGAGCAAATGCATGAGATTGGCGTGCAGGAAGGTGGCCGTCAGGAGTGTGATGGGGCGGAAGCCGAGCGGGACGAAGCCGTAGCGCAGGACCGTCTGCTCATAATCGCTTTGGGGCGAGAGCCAGAGGAAGACCAGCACGTTGGCTGCAATCAGCAGCCAGTTCATCCAGGGGAAGCGCCCTTCCCGGGGCGGCTCGTCGGCGTAGGGGAAAAACATATCGTATCAGTTGTCCTTGGCCGTTCCTCAGTGGTTATAGTCCCATAGCAGACGACTTTTTGTTTCGCGTTTCCCGCCGGCCTGTATACTGGGCCGGCGGCGCAAACGGGTTCTTAACCGCGTCCCACGTCAAGGGCAAGCGATGTCCCGCACCACCATCATCTTACCACAAGTCCCCCCCCGTCTCTCGCTTTATGAACGGATGTTCCTGATCCGGACGTTCGAACTGACGATGGAAGAGGAAGCGCGAGCCGGCCGCCTGCCGGGCACCTTCCACAGCTCGGTGGGCCAGGAAGCGGTCGCGGTCGGCGCGTGCGCCTGCCTGAGCCGCGAGGACCTGGTGGTCAGCAACCACCGCGGCCACGGGCATTTCCTGGCGAAGGGCGGGGACGTCTTCCGCATCATGGCGCTGTCGTGTACATCTGCGAGAACAACGGGTGGGCCATGTCCACGCCGGCGCAGGAGGTGTCGGCGGGGAGGAGCTTTGCACGCCGCGGCGAGGCCTACGGCATTCTGTACAAGACCATTGACGGCAATGACGTCGAGGAGGTATTCGATAACGTCCGCGCGGCGATCACCATGGTGCTGCACGGCGAAGCGCCGACGCTGCTGGAGTGCCGGACCTGGCGCGTCAAAGGTCACAGCCGCAGCGACCAGAATCTTTACCGGGACAAGATGCTTGAGCAGGAATGGCTGGCCAGCGATCCGCTCCAGCGTTTGAGAGCGGAGATCCTGCAGCGCAAGGAGGCGACCGCGGCGGACGTGGAGGCCGTTGAGGCGAAGGTCCGGCAGCACATCGGCGCGGCGCTGGAGAAATGCCGGCAACTGCCGCCGGCGCCGGCGCAGACGGCGTTCGAGAAAGTCTACGCGCCGGCGTACCCCGCGGCCAAGGCGGCGCCCGCGTCCGCGGCAGTCGAGCAGAAGGCGTACTGGCAGGCGATCCAGGAAGCGCTGTGCGAGGCGCTGGATCGCGACGAACGGTACTTCATCTTCGGGGAGGACGTTGCGGAATATGGCGGCTGCTTCAAGGTGACGCGCGGCATGCTGAAGCGCTACGGCAAAGGGCGCATCGTGAACACGCCGGTGAGCGAGGCGGGGATCATCGGGCTGGCCGTGGGGGCGGCGATGGGCGGCTTGCGGCCGGTCGCAGAGATCATGTTCATGGATTTCATCCTGCTGGCCGCGGACCAGCTCTGCAACCACGCCGCCAAACTGCATTACATCTACAACGGGCAGGTCAAGGTGCCGCTGGTGGTGCGCACGCCGATGGGCGGCTACCGCGGCTACGGCGCGACGCATAGTCAGTGTTTCGATTCGCTGCTGATGAAAGTGCCGGGCCTCCGCGTCGTGACGCCGTGGAGCCCGCGCGATGCCAAGGGGCTGCTGAGGACGTGTCTGGCCGGCGACGACCCCGTGGTGTTCGTCGAGCACAAGGCGCTGTACGGCACTATCGGCCCGGTGCCGACGACCGACGAATACCTGCCGCTTGGGCAGGCCGCCATCGTCCGCGAAGGGAAGGATATCACGCTCTGCGCGAACTCGTACATGGTATCGCTGTGTCTGCAGGCCGCGGAGCTGCTGGCGCGCGAGGGCGTGCAGGCCGAGATCGTGGACCTGCGCTGTCTGGCGCCGCTGGATCGCGACACCGTCGCCAAGTCAGCCGCGAAGACCCAAGCGCTGGTGATTGTGGAGGAAGGGCCGCTGACGCTGGGGTTGGGCGCGGAGATCGCCGCCAGCGTGCAGGAGTTGGCGTTCGGGTACCTCGATGCGCCGATCCTGCGCGTGGCCGCGGCGGACACGCCGGTGCCGAGCGCGCCGGAACTGGAGCGCGCCGTGCTGCCGAGCGTTGAGAAGATCGCCGCCACGGTGCGGAGGGCGCTCGCGACGCGCGGCTGACCGCCAATGTACGGGCGCCCCCATGGGGCCGCCCCTACTACGGTCACGGTTGGCCGAGCAGGTCCTTCAACTCGCCATACAGGTCCAGAGGCGTGAACGGTTTCTGCAGGAAGCGGACGCGCTGGCTGTTGCCGTAGCGGGCGACGGCATCGCGCTGGTCATACCCGCTCATCAGGATTGTCCGCAGCTCGGGATTCACGCGGCACATGGCACGATAGGTTTCCTCGGCGCTGAGCCCCGGCAATGTCATGTGCAACAGGACGGCGACGATCTCGCTGCGGTGGGTCTGGAGCAGGTCAATGGCCTGCTGTCCGCCGGTCGCCAGGAGGGAACGGAGTCCAAGCGACTCGAGCATGCGGCCCTGGAGCAGGCGAAGCGTCTCGTCTTCCTCGACGACCAGAACCGTGCCCTGGAGCTTGGGGTGGATCCGGTCGCTGCTCGGTGTGGGCGTCTGTTCGCGAGTGCTGCCGCAGGGAAGCAGGATCCTGAAGGTGCTGCCGTCTCCGGGCGAACTGGTCACTTTGATGGCGCCCTTGTGGCTGCGGACGATGCCGAGGACCGCAGCCAGGCCAAGGCCGCGGCCGGTGAACTTGGTGCTGAAGAACGGGTCGAAGATCCTGGCCGTGGTCTGCTCGTCCATGCCGCAGCCGGTGTCGGCCACCTCGATGAACAGGTATTCGCCTTCGGGCAGGTCGGGCGCGAGATAGGTGTCGGCCAGCGCGGCGCGAGCGGCGTGGCAGACGCCGGTCGCGAGGCTGATCGCGCCGGTGTTTTCGCCGATGGCTTCGGCAGCGTTGAGGATGAGGTTCATCACGACCTGCCGGATCTGCGTGGCGTCGGCGAGGACCAGAGGCAGGCTGGGGGCGAGGTCCAGCTTCAGGATGACGTGCTTGCCGATGCTGATCCGCAGCAGGTTCGCCATCTCCTGGATGATCGTGTTGACATTGAGGGACTGGACCACGAAGCGGCTGCGCCCGGCGTAGGCGAGCATCTGCTTGCAGAGATCGGCCGCGCGGTGGGCCGCGGTCTCGATGCTGGCGAGGTAGGGGCGGGTGGGCGATTCCTTGGGGAGTTGCATGTGCGCCAGGCTCACGTTGCCCAGTATGGCCGCGAGCAGGTTGTTGAAGTCGTGCGCGATGCCGCCGGCGAGGACGCCGAGGCTCTCGGTCTTCTGCGTTTCCTGCAGCTTGCGTTCGAGGGCCTGGCGTTCCTTTTCGGTCCGGCGGGGTGCGGTGATGTCGAGCGCGACGCCAATGACGCCGACAATCCGGTCCTCCACGTCGCGCAACGGCTCGACATGCGTCTGAAAGACGCGGCCGGCCCAGTCAATCTCGAACGTTGACGCCTTGCCGGCGAGCGCGCGCCTATGTGGCGCAATGCCCGGGAATTCCGGGTCGCTGGTCTTGAAATACTCGAACAAGGTCATGCCCACTACCTGGCCCGGCTGCGCGCCAAGCACTCGCAGGCCACTGCCAACGCTGGACGTGAACCTGAGCTCGGTGTCGGTGGTCCACAACATGGCCGGCATCTGTTCGAGCATGAGCCGCAGGCGCGTGCTCTCCTGGCGCAGGGCTTCCTCGGCCCGGCGGCGCTCGGTGATGTCCTGGACCTGGGCGATGAGATAGAGCACTCGTCCCTGGGGGTCACAGATGGGGGAGAGGTTCACCTGGCACCAGATGACGCGTCCGTCCTTGCGGATGTGCCGCTTCTCGAATTGCGCAACGCTGATCTCTCTGGCGAGCATCTGCCTTGTACATGCCACGCAGTCCTGCAGGTCGTCGGGGTGCACAAAGTCGTGGAAACGCAAGGAGAGCAACTCGTGTTCGGAATAGCCGGTGATGGCGCAGTGGGCCTGGTTGGTCCGCAGGAAGCAGCCGTCAGAAGCCACCAGGGCCATGCCGATGGGCGCGTTGTCAAAGGCGCTCTTGAAACGCGCTTCACTGTCGCGCAGAGCGTCCTCGGCCCGCCTGCGCTCGGTGACGTCGTACGACAGGACCAGCGAGATGCGCTGGCCGCCGTGCGCGAACGTGTAGCCCGCCGTCTCCACGTCAATGAGTGAGCCGTCCTTCTTGCGGTGCCTGAAGAGCATGGGGTTCACGTGGAGCCCCGGGGCCAGCTTGGCGACGAACTCACGCGCGCGCGGGACATCTTCCGGAGGGCGGATGTCCATCATGGACATGGCGAGGAATTCCTCGCGGGCATAGCCGTAGTGGCGCATGGCGGCATCGTTCACGTCCAGGAACCTGAACGTATCTATGTTGACGAGCCACATGGGATGCGGGTTGTTGTGGAAGAGGAGGCGGTAGCGCTCTTCCGATTCGCGCAGGTCCTGCTCGGCCTTCTTGCGCTCGGTGATGTCGCGCTGCGTGCCCCAACCCCGCACGAGCTTGCCGTCCTCAATAACGGCCATGAAACTGTTGAGGAAGTATGTCGAGCGGCCCTGCCTGTCCAACTCATGCGACTCCGCGTCAACCACGCGGTAGCCGCCGCGGATGACCGCGCGCAGGTACTCGGTGTTCTTCGGGTCGGAGCGGTCCATCAGAGCGCTGAGGCGCGCCCCGAGGAGTTCCTCCGCGCGCGTGAAACCGTACATCCGAGCCATGGCGTCGTTGCATTCGGCGAGAGAGGCGTACTGATAGCACATCTCGATCTGCTCATCCTCGGGAAGGTCAACAGGGATGGGCTGCTCCAGCTCAAAGCGCCAGATGGCCTCGGAGCTCTGCGCCACGAAGGCCCGGTAGCGCTCCTGGCTCTCGCGCAAGGCCTCTTCCACACGCTTGCGCTCACTGACATCACGGGAGACGACGAGAAGCAGTTGGCGGCCACTCCATTCGACCAGGCTCACGCGGGACTCGACGGGGACGATGCTCCCATCCTTGCGGCGGACGCGGTCCTGAAGCGTGATCGGTACCCAGGGCCTGAGCGTACGCCAGAGCTCCTCGAACACCTCAGGGATGAAGTCCGGCAGCAGATCGGCCGCCGACAGATTCAGCAGTTCCGCGCGGGTGTAGCCGAGCGCCTCGCAAGCGTGCTGGTTTACACTGACGTAACGGCCCGAGGGGTCATGCAGGCACACGGCATCGGCCGTGCATTCCAGCAGCCGCCGGGCGTGCTCTTCGCTGTCGCGCAAGGCGTCCTCCGCGCGCTTGCGTGCCGTTATGTCGAGGAACGTGACGACGACGGCGCTGACGCTGCCGGTGCCGGGTTCGAGAACAGGGGTGGCGGTGAGAACGACCCACGTGATCGCGCCGTCGGGCCGGCGGACGCCAATGGTCGTGGGCGGCTGCGGCTGGCCGGAGTTCAGGCACCTGGTGGCCGGCCACTCCTCCGGCGGGCACGGGCTGCCGTCCTCCCGGACCGCGTGGTGCACGAAACAGGCCGTGTGGCGTCCGGGAATGTTGCCCGTCATTCCCATGATCTGCGTCGCCTGGGTATTGGCATAGAGGATGGTGCCGTCACGCGCGATCAGGACGACGCCGCCCGGGACCGCCTCGAGGATGCGCCGGTTGAGTTCTTCGCTCCGGCGCAACTGCGCCACGGCGGACTCCTCGGCGCGCACGGTCTCCGCTTTCGCGAGGGCCTCGCGCAAGGCGGCCGGAAGGCGCTTGAGATCGGACTTGAGGACATAGTCTGCGGCGCCGGCCTTCATGCAGGCCACGGCCGTGGCCTCGTTCTGCGAGCTGGTGACGAGGATGAAGGGGGCGCCGGGCGCCCGGCCGTCGAGCGAGCGCAGGACCTCGAGGGCGTTCGTGCGCGGCAGGCGGTACTCCGCGAGGATCACATGGGGCATGAAGCGGGCGAGGGCCTTGCGGAGCGCCTGCAGGGTGGCGACGCGTTGCGCGGTGAAGGGAATGCCCGACTGTTCGAGGGCCGCCTGGATGCGCGCCGCGTCTGCGGCGTCGGGTTCCAGCATCAGGATCCTGATCACGGGCCCGGTACTATGAGCGTTGCGCACGGCGGGATTTTCGCAGCCGTTTTGGAATTTGCAAACCATTCCCGGCAGCCGTATGTTACTTCCCTCTATCGGGCGGTGTACCCGTAGCTCAGCTGGATAGAGCGCAGCCCTGCGAAGGCTGAGGTCGTGCGTTCGAATCGCACCGGGTACGCCATCTCGAAGTATCCACCGTCACGGGGGTCGCAGTCGCGGCACACGAGGCTGGAACAGTCTCTAAGAGCCAAGGTGCCTCACATCACCGCCGCGCTTTGCGCGGGCGTCTCACAGCCCTCTTCCTTGCGCGTTTCGCGGGCTGGCGCTTCTTGTTCCCGGCCAGCATTTCCAGCCGCTGCAGCGCCTCCCGGCGCCCAATATCTTTCACCGCCACCAGGCGGGCCAGAGCGTTCCTGCGCGGCCGGGACTTCCCGTGCTCCCATTGATAGATGGTGAGGGGCGATACGCCGATGAGCTTGCCGTAAGCCTCGGCCGACAGCCCCAGACGAGCACGACGCGTTCTCACCCAGCCTGGTGAGAACCTGGCCTTCTCTGCCGCAGGCTGCGGTGCCGGCGCGATGGCCGCCTGCTTGCGTTCCAGGGTCTCCAGCACGGCAACCTGGCGGGTTAGCACGCGCACCTGACGCTTAAGGCTGGCGATGTCGCGCCGATGCTGAGCGGCGGCCCGCCTGGTCACGGAAGTCAGGGCCCTGACCTCCTTGCGGGCCAAGCGACGGATTTCCTGCTGAAGGGCTGCGGCGAACCGGGACATGAGAGCCTCCTCCATTGTGGTCGTTACACTTGAACGTGTGGTCTTTACCCGATTCCAGCAGTTTCCGCAACAGCGTTCGGCTACGAGCTAAGTGTGCACACCGCGTTTACGGCTATGGAGGTGTATGTTTTCGGGAGGCAAACGATGATGATGACATCGGCAATCCTGGCGTTGACTGTGCTGCTTGCGGCGTTTGCGGCGCATGCCGCGGACAATTCGCCGGGCCCTGGCGAGAAGACCACCGGCGCAGACCAGGCCAAAGCGGGCGCCGCCCGCCCCACGGCTCGGCAGCTCGTCGAACGCATCAAGCAGAACGTGCATTGCCCGTGGAGCGACACCACGGTGGATACGTTCAAGGCAGGCAATCCGGACAGCGAGGTGACCGGCGTCGCGACGACGTTCATGGCGAGCCTCGACGTGCTCCGGCGAGCGGCCGCGTCGGGCAGGAACTTCGTCATCACTCACGAGCCGACCTTCTACAATCACCTGGACAAGACCGCGGCCATGGAAGACGACAAGGTCTTGGCTGAGAAGC
>JAPLOD010000451.1 GCA_026692735.1 Planctomycetota bacterium
CCTGCTTGCTGCCGCCAGCAGCTTCTCCGGTTGGCGCAACGTCGCATAGCACTGCGCCAACAGGGAATGCGCCGGGCTGAAGAAGGCGGAATGGGGCCGCGCGGCGACGAACTTCTCCAGTGCCTCGGCGGCGCGCGCGGCGTCTTTCGGGGACAGCGTGGCCACGAGCGTGGATTGCTGATAGATGAACGCTTCCTCGCCGGCCAGATGGCCGGGAAAGCGGTCAATGCATTCCTGGTACGCCGCGCGCACGGCGCCATAGTCCGGCTCCTTGCCGACTGGCACCAGGTGCTTCATGCGCGCCAGCGCCAGCAGGCTCCACGCCGCCAGGTCGTGCTCGGGCGCCTGCTCCACCACCCGCCGGAAAACGGCTTCCGCCTTCCCCGTGTCGGCGTCCGGGCTCCGCAGGTTCCATGTCGTTGCCAGGCCATACAGCGCCTGCAGGTGTGTGTCGCTCCTCTCAGGGGTGCGAGCGGCGGCGGCTTGGAAGGACGCGACGGCGCGCGCGAAATCAGCGAGGCGATAGGCGTTCCAGCCGTCCGCGACCAACTGTTGCGGGTCCTCGGCTTTCTGCGGTTCAACGCAGCTCCCGGCCAGGAGGCACAGCGCAAGACCCAGCACCGCCGCGGCGTGTATCCCCGTTCGCGCCATGGAGAGCAGGATAGAGTGTTGACCTGGATTGCCAACGACCAAAACGGGCAACTGCGCCGGCCCACGAACGAGACGTTCGTGGTACCACGGGCGTCCCGCCCGTGCCGTGGCGCGGCTGGGGCTATCCTCCGTTGGTTCCGAGGGCGCAGCGGAAGCCGGCGAAGTCGCGACAGGCCTCCTCGGGCCGCGTGTAGTCAACTCGCGGGTGCCGGAAGAAGACCCATTGAAAACGCTGGTAGAACAGCGTGCCGGCATGGGGGGCCTGGCCGTAATCGTAGACAGCCAGCGGCCTGAGGCACTCGCGTTCGAGCCGGACGTAGCCAAGGTCGCGTTGCGCGGAACAGTAGAGGGCCATGGCTTGCCGCTTGCGCTGAACTTCCTCCGGGCTCAACTCCAGCACGGTCTCCGTCCCGAACGTCCTGGGAAACGACTGCGAGCGGACCGCGCCGCCGAAGAAATTGTACTCGGCGTACTCGAACACCCTGACGTCCGCCTTCTGCGGGCCGCTGCTGAGCGAAGAGGCCAGCACATTGGCGCTGTCATGGTCTGTGTGCGCCCCTTCGTAGGCCGGAGCCCACACGGTGTCCATGCCGCGCCGCGCCAGCGTGTCCAGAAGCCGGCCGCGAACGTCAAGCAGCGAGGTCCTGAGCGTGCGCGTGGGCAGATCCTGGAGTTCCACGAGAGAAAGGCCGAGCAGAGCGGCGACGGCACGGCATTCCTCGCGCCGGGTGGCGATGCGCGCCGTGTGGCCGCCCCGCTGCCAACACCACAGCACCTCACGGGCCGGCACACCTGTCGTCAGAACGTAACCGAACACCTCAGCGCCCGCCGCGCGCGCGCGCCCGATGGCCGCGCAGCAACCCACGACTTCGTCATCGGGGTGAGCGATCAAGAGGAGAATGCGCCGGCCCGGCGCCCAGGGCGCCGCCAGTGTGGATTCCGGTTTCTGGATTCTGGATCCCTTCTCGTCACTCGTCACTTGTCACTCGCCACCCGTCACTCGTCACTCGTCACTCGTCACTCATCACTCGTCACTCGCTCTACGGCCTGCCAGTCCCGTCCCCTCCCCTGGTTTTCAAGGCCGCGGCCGACTGCCAGATGGGCAGCAGGTCCTTGGCCAGCACATCATCCCAGGAGGGCAACTCCTTCTCTGCGTACGCGCGCGCCGCGCGGCCCATGGCGGCCCGGTGTTCGGCATCGGTGCAGAGCGTCTTCAGCGCCCCGGCCCAGGACTCAGGCGACCGGTCACCCACGATGATGCCGGTTTCGTCCGGCGCGATCAACCGGCCCATGCCCCCGCGCTGCGCCAGCACGGTTGGCAGGCCCGACGCCATTGCTTCCTGGACCACATTGCAGAAGACCTCGATCTCCGAGGGCATGGCGAACAGATCGGCGCTGGCATAGAGCCGCGCCAGATCCTCTCCGAGCACCACGCCGGGACAGCAGGCGCTGCGGCCGAGACGCTCGACAATAACTTGCCGCTCGTCCCCCTGGCCCGCGCAGACCAGGCAGATGGGCAACCCTTCAGCGGCCAGGCGCGATACGGCCTCCATCAGCACCAGAACATTCTTGCCGCGGCTCAGCCGCCCGACGAACAACACGACCGCCTGGTCCGGCGAGACGCCGAAGCGCTGCTGCAGCCAGGCGCGATCCCGTTTGGCGGGCGCGAAGAATGCCGTATCAATGCCTCGGCGCAGCATGCCCACGCGGTCGGCGGGCATCTCCTGCCGCATTCGTTCGCAGTCGTCGGGCGTGGATACCAGGACGAAGGCGCTGTGGCGCTGGTGGCCGGCCAGCCTGCGCAGCATGTAGCGCTCAGCCCGCAGGTGGACCTTCAGGCCGTTGAGCAGCAGCCGGCTCGCCAGGCCGCGGCCAAAGACCCGCTCCACCGTCTGCGCCGTGTACACGCGGGTGTAGCTGGGCGTGTCGGTGTGGATGGAGTTGACGAGGGGGATCGAGTGCCGCCGGGAGACTTTGAGCGCCGTGCGGGCAAAGGTGAAGAAGGCATCTGTCGTGTGAATGACATCGCAGGTGACGAGGTGTTTCGCCAGACCCGGATGGTAGAACGCAAGATCGGTGTGATCGGGCACGTGCGACAGGAACCCGAACCGCTTGGTGCTGAAGCGCGGCGGGTGCAGGCGGAAGCGCACGTTGTCAGCCAGCGGGACGACTTCCTCCTTGTCGCCCAGGAAGTGCACCGTCAGGTCAAGCGTCCCCGCCTGCCGGATGGCCGACTCAGCGAACCGCTCCCACGACTTGACGTGCCCCCCGGCGTTCGGACTCCGGATCAGGTCAACTAGGACGGATACCTTGATGGGGAGTGAAGGAGCGTTTTCCATGCTCACCAGACCGCCTATGTCCCACAAAACCGCGCAATCGTCTCATTGATGGCCGCAAGTGCAAGTGCGCAACCGTAGCGCCGGCGTCTCGCCGGCTGGACGGGCGGCGTCTCGCCGCCCGCCCCGTGGCCTTGCGGTATCACCCCGCAGTACCGTTTGAACTCCGCAGCTACGGACGTGAACCGCGACGGACGAAAGACGACCCAACCGCTGCCAGTTGACAAACGGCCGATGACCAGTGACAACGCACTCATGACTATCGCCAACTCGCAGGACCTCAGGGAGGAGACCCTTTCCTTCGTCCGCGCGTGCCTTCGGCCGGACGGCGGTTACGCGCCGTCACCGGACGCGCAGTACCCGGGCAATTCGGACACCGGGCTCAGCGACCTGGCGGCGGTGACGTACGCTGCCGTGCTGGCCAAGACGCTGGGCTGTGAACTGCCACGCTCCGAGGCATCCGTGGAGTTCATCCACAAGCATCAGCGGAGCGATGGGAGCTTTGTCAACCTCGGCGGCACGATGAAGCCCGGCGACGACCTCGCGATCCTCTACAACACCGCCCAGGGCGTGGTGTCTCTGCGCGCGCTGGGGCACAAGCCCAGGATTGATCCGACGCCTGTGATGAGGCGTTTCTTTGAAGGCGAGGCCTACAGGAAGCTGCCGTGGTACACGACGAGTTTCTTCCCGCTGTTCTACGCGGCGCTCGGCCAGCCTTTCCCCGCGCACTGCCGGAAGGCGCTCTCAGACCACATGATCGCCAACCAGACGGAAGACGGCTACCTGCAGAACCATATCGCTGCGGCCTTCCACATGGCCCACTTCTATCGCCTCGTCGGCGAGAAGACGCCCCGCGCCAGGGAGATGGTCAAGCGCGCACTGCGGGACCAGAAGCCCGACGGCGGCTGGAACATCCTCCAGCCGAGCTGGGACGTTCACGCCTGCTTCGACGCGCTGTTCGTGCTCCGGCAACTGGGTGGCGACAGCGCGGAGTGCCGGCGGGCAATCGCGCGGGCCGCGGAGTGGGCCATGAGCTGCCGCAACCCGGATGGCGGCTTCGGCCACTTCCCTGGCTGGCACTCGGACATGGACGCTGTGTACTTCCAGTTCGGCACGCTGATCCAGGCAGAGCTCATCCCGGGCGTCCGCCGCGACCTCCCCGATGCGCACACGCTGTCATGGGGACATGCGATGCTGCCGGGCAAGCAGTACTGAGCCGCGGCCGCAAGGGAGCGGCGGTGACCGCTTGCTTACGCGCTTTGCGCCTGTCGCGGGACGCCGACGCACGCCCCCGCCCTGCTCGGATGGCGGGCGCTCTTCAGCCTGAGCAGTTGCGTCTCGATAACCCGCCGCTCTTTGTTCATGGCCCGCAGCTTCGTAAGAAGCCGCACTCGTACGACCAGTTCCTGACCGTTCAGGGGCTTCACCAGGTAGTCGGTGATGCCGCGCTCGAGTGCGTCGTGGATGGTTCCCGGCTTATCATCCCCCGATACGATCAGGACCGCCAACTCGCGGAATCCATCCACTTGGCGCAACCCCTGGCATAGTTGCACGCCGCTGACCTGCGGCATGTTCAGGTCCAGGACGGCGACGTCCGGCTTGATGCGTTCGACGCTCGCCAGCGCCTCGACGGCATCGGTGAAGCAGACCGGCTGAAATCCCTGGGCTTCCAGGATGTCGCCCATCAGCTCCAGCACGGCCGCGTCGTCATCCACGCACAACACGACCGGCCGCTCGGCCGCGTCGGCCGTCTCCGCTGAGATTGCGGCGAGCACCCTCGTCCCCGCTACCTTCCTCAGCACCTGCTCCAGCGCCGCCGCCAGTTCCTCGCCGTCCGCGAAGCGATGCTCCGGCCGGCGCTCCAGGCACCGCTCCACCAGCTTGGCGACGTCCTCATGGATGGCCGGCATCAGCTCGCGAACCTTCGCCGGCGGTCCGGCGAGCTGGCGCGCGTAGTAGCTGTCATCATAGGGCACGCCGTAAGGCAACCGGCCGGTCAACAGTTCGTACAGCGTGGCGCCAAGCGCGTACACGTCGGCGGCCGGCGTGGCTGCCTCACCCCCCAGCAGCTCCGGGCTGATGAAGCCCAGCGTGCCGACCACCCCCGAACGGCGCGGGAGTCCCTCGCAGTCCTGTTGCCGCCACTGGCCTGCAAAGCCCAGGTCGGTCAGCTTGACGGTCCCGTCCCGCGACCGGATGAGGATGTTGTCGGACTTTACATCGCGGTGCACAATCCCTGCCTTGTGCGCGGCCGCCAGCGCTCTGGCTGTGCACAGGGCTATCTCGAGGGCCGACGCCTGGGTCAGCGGACGGTGGTGTTGCGCGAGCTGGCGCTCCAGCAACTGGTACGCTGAGCAACCGTCCACGTATTCCATGACGATGTAGTGCAGACCGGATTGCGGCTCGACATTGACGTCGAACACGCGCACCAGGTTGGGGTGATCCACGCTGACCGTCAGGCGCGCCTCACGCAGGAACATCGGCAGGTTCGTAGGTGACGGTTCCTTCAGAATCTTCACCGCCACAGGGCACTTGAGGCGGGTATGCCAGCCAAGATGGACGCCGGCCACCCCGCCCTCGCCGATCTTGCCCTTAAGTATCACGCCCCCAAGAACTAAGGGTTCCTGGCGCCCGCCCTCACCGTACCCTGACAGCAGATCGGTGTTCGCCGCGGCAGTTGCGCCGTTCACTGTATCGGACACAGTGGCTGGTTTCTCGGACATCAGCGTCTTCCCTTTCATAAATCCCCCCTCGTTTCGCGTGTTCCGGCAGTCATTCATCAAGTGCCGGGCCAAAGAGAGGCGGAAGACGGAAGCCGAATATCCGACCGCAAGCACGCGAGGCCGGACGGGGGCAGGTTGTGGGATGGGAAGCCGTGCCTTCTGGTTCGCGCCGCTTACTTCGTGGCCTCTTCGATGCTGGCGTACAACACCCGCCCGAGCAACGCGAGCTCCCGCCGCGTTATCGTCAACGGCGGCACGGCCAGCACAAGATTGCCGATGGCGCGCGTGTTGACACCGCGCGCGCGAGCCGCCAGGACCACGCGATGCCCGTAGCGCTCCGCCCACGGGTACTCCTCGCCGCGCTGTTCGTCCTTCACAAGCTCGATGCCCGCCATCAAGCCTCTGCCGCGCAGACTGCCCACGTGCGGGTGTGCGCGTAACGGCTCCAACGCGCGCCAGAACGCCGGAATGGTGGCCGTGCGCAGTCTCCGCAGGAACGAGCGCGAGGCGATCTGCTCCACCGCGGCCAGCGCCGCCGCGCAACCCAGGGCCGAACCCGTGAACGTGTGACCGTGGAAGAAGGTGCGGGTGCCACGGCATCCTTGCCGTGGGGCGCAACTGCCGAGGAACGCCTGGTACACGTGGTCCGCGACCAGCACGGCCGAAAGCGGCAGCAGGCCGGCGGTCAACCCCTTGGCCAGGCACACCATGTCCGGCTTGAGCCGCGCTTTCCGCCGGGCGCCGCGGCCGGCGTGCAGTTGCTCGAACGCGAACAGCGTCCCCAGCCGGCCCATTCCGACCGCCACCTCGTCGAAGATCACCAGCACCCCGTGCTTCCGCGCGGCCCTGACGGCGCGTTCGAGGTAACCCTCCGGCTGGGGAATAATGCCTCCGGGCCCGAGCACAAAGGGCTCGATGATCAGGGCCGCAAGCCGGCGGTGGTGCGCCAGGTCGTCGGTCGGATCGTCGATGTGGTTGTGCTTGTCGTTGTGGTTGAGGAGGTTCCCAGCTTTAGGTATACGTTCACGTTGGCGTACCTTGCCCGGTTAATACTCCCGTTGGATGAGCCGTAGTAGCCGCCCGATGCAGAATCCACCCTTACAGGGGAATTGTACGGACAATCTATGCGGGCTATGTACATCCCGGCGTAGTTGGATCTGGAGGATGTTACTTTCCCGTTGTCCAGGCAGTAGACCGAGACATTTGCTCCCGCAACGGGCCGGATGCTGCCTTGCCTTGTAATCCATCCATAAACCGTTGCTGGATTCGGCTGGGTCGTAGTTGTTGTCGTAGAAGTGGGCGTAGTTGTAGGTATTGGTGTCGTT
>JAPLOD010000452.1 GCA_026692735.1 Planctomycetota bacterium
GGTGCGGGCTTGAACAAAGCTCCACTGAGAAACGGCCTCCGTGCCTTGACGCTGCGCCGCGCAAAGACTACCGGAACACGCGGACATTTTCATCGTTTCCGGGTGGCGCGCAGCGCCATGACGACTGCGGTGAATAGTCCAAGCTAACAGCCCTTGGAGTCCCGCGCCACACGAACGCGGCCAGGACCCCGGACCTGCCCGCTATCATTGAACGGTTCAATGATGGGACGGCGGCGGAGGCGCTGAAGGCTTCGATCTCGCGCCGGTGGGGTTTCCGGCACCCCGGGATGCAGGCAGCCAAGAAGCGCGCGGGGGCCGCGGACGGCGTGGCCGCCGGCAGACGCCCCTGTCAGGAGCGCCACACAGCCAGCCCGGCACTTTCTTCGCGAATCACTCCGGATACGTCCTATGCTTGCCGGTCAGTATCGGCGCAATCATCTCGCCGATGACGATGTGGCCCATGAAGTCCGGATGATAGTCGTTGGCGAGCAGCGCGCAGGCAAACTTCGGCCCGCGATAGGTCATCAGCTTGGTCAGGTCCGCGCCGGCAACCTTCTCGTCGGCACAGATCTCCTGCAGCGCTTTGCTGAGACCGTCGGCCAGCTTGATGATCGGCCCAGTGGCGGTGACCGTCGTATCCACGACGAGAATCTGGTCGGTCTTGGTCTTCACCTTCGCGATCAACTGCTTCATGTCGGCCTTCCAGCGTTCGGGGCTGGAGCCGCCATAGGCAATGTCGTTGCCGCCGGACTGCAGAATGACCAGATCGTCCGCCGTGGCCGGATCGAGGACCTCTTTCTGCAGCGCTTCATCCATCAGTTTCCTGGTGGTCCAGCCGCCATGGCCGCAGGCCACTGCAGTGATGCCCTTGTAGCCGAACTCTTCTTCCCAGATGCGCGCCATCGTGCCGAAGTAGCGGAACGGGACGCCGTCCTCGACCTTGACCGCCCAAGTGCCGCGCATCGTCTGCGCGCCGGCCGTGATGGAATCGCCGAGGGCGAAGATCTTGAAGGGCTTCTTGGCCTTGAGCCGTTCCAACGTCTTGGCGAGGGTATCGGCGCCGTAGAGCATGTCCTTCGAGGAGAGCGTCTCGTCCGGGCCGGTCGTCGGTTCGATCTTCGGGTTGGCGTCGAACGCGGGGCCTTCCACGCCGATGCGGTCGAGGATCAGCCAGGTGCGCTGCTCGATGGGCCCCATCACCTGGAAGAGAATCTGCCACCAGTCATTGTTGAAGCCGATGTCCTTGAACGGGAAGTCGTACTTCTTCCACTCCGTCCCGATCTCGACCGGCTTCGTTTCCTGGCCGACGTTCGTGCAGATGCGGAACTTGAGCGGCGCGGACGCCTTCGCATACAGCGTGAAGCCGGCGGCGTTCGGGTCAAGCTTACCCTTCTCAAACGCCAGCACGCCAGTGCTGCCCTTCTCGTAGACGATCTTCATGGCGACGCCATCCGTCACGGCGTCCTTGGTGGCGTAGATGCGCGTCTTCAGCGGGATGATATCCTTGGCTGTCCCAAGGTTCGGGCGGAGCCATTCGCCCGTGTTGGCTTCCGTGTTGCATTCGCCGGTCGGATTCCACAGCGGTGTAAAGGTGGCGTTGCCGGCGAAGACGGTGGGGGCCACGAACAACAGTGCAACGGCGAGTTGGCTTGCGCGAGCCATAGTCTCCTCCACGAGCATTGCGACTCCCCAGGACACCGCATAGCATACGAGGTCTGGCGTCGCGCGCAAACGGCCTCCAGGACGCCAAGAAGAGGACGATGATCAACGCCGACGAGAAGCTCAAGGCCGTCTTCGGCGGCAAGAAGCAGGTCTCCATGTTCGAGATGACCAAGCTGGTGGGGAAGCACCTGGGGTAGGCGCGGGCAGCGCCGGTCTTCGGATTGCGAACCCTCTCCATGCCGAGGCTGTCAACGCCCATCGGCCTTGACCGGTGCTTCGGCCGGCGCCTTCAGCTTCTCCTCGATCTCTTTGAGCCGCTTGCGGGCGAGGACGGCGGGCCATTCGTCGCCGACCGTCAGTTCATCCCCGCAACGCCCCTTGCCAATTCCGCTGGCTCAGCCATGCGAGCAATAGTATAGCGGCGCTGTGCCGGGGGAACCAATTGCGATTGGGCGGATCGGGCGGAACGCCGGGGCCGGAAGGCTATTGACCTTGTGCTTGCGGATGACACCACGCCCGTCACCTTTCCGGCGCCTGCGGGGAAGGCCAAGCCGTAGACGCGGAAGCCAGCGATCACTTGCGCTGGAATGGCTTCTCGATGCGCTCCTTGACCCAGTTCTGGTCAATCACGATCCCGTATTGGTCGCAGCGCATGGCGCCCTGCATCCGGAGGTTCGAGGCTGTCTTGTAGCGGTCCAGCGCCTCCTCGCGACGGCCGAGGAGATCGAGGATGTGTCCCTGCCAGACGAGGGCCACGAAACTGCGGAAGACGTCGCTCCCCGAGGACTTCTCCGCTCGACGAAGGGCCTCCAGCGCCTCGTCGTAGTTCTTCCCGTCGTACAACGTCACGCCCAGTTTGTGCCAGGCGCGTGAGTCCGCGAGTTCGGCCTTCGTGGCCTCCACGTAGACCTCCACGGCCTGTTTGCCCGCACCCGTCCACGGCAAGCGGTCCACCTTCCGCACGACGGGCGAGGGCCACGCGATGCGGTTGCCAGAGCGTTTCCGCAGTGCCTTTGCGCCTTCCTGCGCGCCGATCGCGAACTCGCGCAGGAGCGTGAAGAACTTCTCCGATTCGTCCGCGAATGGGCTGTGCCCGGACTGCTCGAAGACGACCAGTCGCGCGTTGGGATGGTTCTTGTGAAACTTCTCCGGCTTGTCCGCCGCCCAGGTGAGGTCCCATTTTGCCTCGATCATCAATGTGGGGACCTCGAAGTCGCTGAACTTGCCGGTCAGGTCTATCCGGCTCATGTCCGGGCCGATTGCCTCCCGGAAGCCGGGCGCCGGTTTCCATTCGTAACGCGCCATCCGGGCCAGTTCGTCAAGCGTCGGCCTGTAGTAGGCCTGGCGCTTCCAGTCGCCGTTCAGGTGCGCGTTGTACACGAGCACGTCCGGCGGCAGGTCCTTCGTGGCGAAGATTGAGCGGATCTTCGCCATTTCCTCCTTCGAGATGTACTCGTATTGCCTCGTCCCTGTCTCGACGTCCCGCGCGCCCGTCGAGGCGGCTACGAGGACGAGCCCCAGCAGTCTCTCCGGATACTCCAGCGCGTAGCACTGGGCCAGGAACCCGCCGTACGAATGGCCAAGCACGACCCAGCGGTCAACGTGCAGGGCTTTACGCAGATTGTCGAGGTCGTCCACGGCCTGCTTCACCGTGTACTTCTCCCCGCTGCCGTCGGCGTCGGACCGGCCAGTCCCTCGCTGGTCGTAGTAGATGACCCTCGCGAATTCCTTCGCTCGCGAGAAGGCGGGGTGGAAAATGTGGTGCGTGCAGCCCGGGCCGCCGTTGAGGAGCACCAGCTGGACCCCCTGGCCTTCTTCTTCGCAGTAGAGCTTGCCGTCCCCAATGTCCACCGGCTTGCCGGCGAGGCCAACGATCCCGTCGCACAGCGGCGGCACCTCAGGGACCTCCTTTGTGATTCCTGCCTCGATGTGCGCCTTCCTGTCGAGCACCGTCTCACGCTGGGTGGCCGAGCCGTCCTGATCCTTCCCGCGTTCCGCGTCTGCGCCCATCAAAGCCACGGCAGACCAGACCAAGGGCAAGAGAATCGCGGCGGCGCTCCTGAGTGCAGGCACTCCGAGATGTAACAAGGTTCGGCCTCCGTAGCGGATCGGACCATAACGCCAATGGCCTGGGCCACGTGGTGCAGCCTCGTCTTCCGGCTCTGCCCGGCTGTTTCAGCCGCCGCAGGTCACCTGAACCAGCCGTTCAGATCAGGATGCGAGTCATTGTATAGCGGTCACATGCCTGGGCAACCAATCTTTATGAGGCATATCGGGCGCAACCCCGTCAACGCTGGGAATCCGAGCCGGTGGCCACGGGAGCGGCAATCCTCTCGCTGGCAGCCGCGGCGCCGTTGTTGACCCGCTCCTCCATCACCTTCCCAGTCTTGAATCGTACGCGCCGCCCTTCCGACACCATGACCTCGGCGCCAGTCTTGAGGTTGCGCGCCTTGTGGGCTTTGACGGGCCACACCTCGAAGACGCCGAAGCCGCGCAACTCCAGGCGGCCCTCCGTGGCCAGGGCTCCGATGATGGAATCGAGCGTCATCTGCACGATCTGTCTGGCCACGACCTGGTCAACGCCGGCCTGCTGGGCGAACCCCCGGTGCTTTACCTCACCACCCGCGCCTCTATCCCCAGCTTGTCCACCCCCGCGTCTAGCTCATAGACCACCAGCACCGCTCCGTCCGGCCCCGCCGCCAGCACCGGATGCCGCACCGTCGTCCCCGACGGCATGTTGCCTGACGCCACCACTAGCGGCGGATCATCCAGAAACCGCGGCGCCTCCGGATCCACGCGGCTGGCGACGACCGCATAGTTCAGCTCGTTGACTTTGTTCTTCGTGCGCCAGCCATAGTCCATCACCACGAGCAAGTGCCGCCCGTTCCACGCTGCCGCCGCTTGCCAGAATGCAAAGTGCCCCTTGCCTTGCTGGTAATCCCCGCCGCCGTTGGCCAGCAGTTTCTGCAAGTCCATCAGCGGCGCTCTGGGCGGCGGAGGGTTTCTCTCGTCCCTGCGCGGAGGGATATCGTCGTGCAGCCGCAAGCTTTCCTCCAGTCGCAGCGCCGCCATCCGCGGCGTCGGACTCCAACCCGATACCCAGTGATCGAACGCCACCGCCCAGCCGTCCGGCATGGCACACGCCGCCACTCGCCCGCGCGGCTCACCCGGCAGTTTCACCACCGCGCCTTTCACCGAACACTCCGCCGGATCAACCAGCAGCGCGTAGCCTGTCGTCTGATTGGAATGCACTTCCCGCAGGCACGTCACCAAACACGTCTTGCCGTTGCTTGCCACCGCAGGGTCAAAACGCGACGACAGCGATTGCCACCAGTAATGTTTGTCGCCCAGCCAGCTTCTCTCCGCCGGGGCCACCTTCGCGATGCGGGCCGGGTCTTCCACGTCCAGCGCCTTGCCCTCGGCGTCCAGCACCTTGCCCTCGGGCGAGACCCGCGCGCAGTAGAGGCCGTATACCGGGTACTGCCGCGCGTCCATCCATGCCACAAGGTAGTTCCCGCCGCCGAACCCCACCGCCGGACGCGCTTGGTTGGATGGCCGCTTGACCACCGGGAAGCCGTCCGGGTCAAGCACCTTGCCGTCTTCGCCCACGCGCGCGGCGTAGATGTCGTAGTCCTTCCCGCCCCGCAGGTCTTGCCAGAGGATGCCCCCCGGGTCCAGAGTCTTCCCGCTCGCCGCCTCGATGCGCGCGCAGTAGATATCCGCCCCCGGCTGGTCAGCCTGCCGCGTTCCGTCGCACCACGCCACCAGGTACACCGTCTTGCCGAACGCGCACGCCGGCTGCCTTTGTACTCTCCGCCCGCCGCCTGCCTCCGGCGCGACCACCACCGCAGCCGACGCCTGCAACGCTGCCGCGCCCTCCCCCGCGCCGCCCCACCACGCGCTCAAAACCAACGTGGCGGCGCCGACCAGAAGCCTGTTTCTATACCCGCTCATGCCCCGACCCTGCATCTTGTCTCCCTCATCCTTCATCCTTTGCACTTGATAGTTCGTGGTTCGTACTTCGCCATGCTCTCTGTGTTCTCTGTGGCAAGACGTCAGTTCCCATCCGCCACTGTGAGCCTCACCACCCACCCGCCCCAGCCGTAATCTCCCGTGTAGTAGTAGACCCGCTGCTCCTTGTCTAAACACTGCACCGCAGCCATCTCGCGCCAGCGCTGGTCTTTCCCGCCCGCGGCCTTCACGAACGGCCGGAACACCCCGTCGCGGTGCAGCGACGTCACCCGCCCGCCCGCGATCCGCCGCGGCACCGACTCGTCTCCGCCGCAGGTGTAGATCACCGACGCCTCTGAGTTGTAGACCACCAGCACTGTGTGGAAGCCGCTCTGCTGCAGCGTCGGCCCGTCCAGCCCCGGGTCTATGCGGCCAATGCCCGCGACCCGCTCCGCTTGCCCTGTGCGCGTGTCGAAGCGCAGCAGGTCCGGCCCGCCCCCCGGCATCCAGTAGAACACTCCCCCCGGCGTGAGATGCGACCCGCCTACGTGCCAATCCACCAGCGGCGCCTTCTCGCCCAGCATCTTCTTCAGGTCGGTGGCGTCAGCCAGCAGCTTGCCCTGGCCATCCTTGACCTCGAATATGCCACCGTAGTTGGCGTAGTAGACGGCACCGTCCGGCGTCAGCGCGAAACGCGACGCGCAGCCGAACTTCATCTGCAACGCCGGAATCGTCTCGCCTTTCTTCAGGGTCCGCTCGCCGCCACCCGAAACGGTGCTCACCCACCATGTCCCGTCCGCTTTCCGCTCGATCTTCCGCAACCGCCCCGTCGCTGTAGCTGCCCACGCCGAGATCGAATTGCGCCTGGTCCGCCGGCCCGTCGCGCCACCCGCGCGTCCCGTCGCCCGCCAAGATGCGCGTCTGGCCCTCGCGGATGCGAAAGATCAGACAGTTGTTGACGTCGGTCTGGTAATACTCGCCTTCAGGCCCGAAGTCCGCGCCCCGCTCGCCGTCCCAGGACTTCAGCGCCTCCTGCGCTGGCCCGCCCAGCCCCTCAGCCATGGAAGCCCGCAAGAACGCGAAGTGCTCGCACCCAGTCACTCGCGCCGCCGTCTTCTCCGCGGGTGCCTCCTCGCCGCACCCGACCGCCTGGACCAACGCGGCCAGGATCGCCAACGCCAGAATCGGCTTGATCCCCATGGAGTAGTGCCCCTGTCGCTTCACACAACCTGCCACATAGGTGGTCGCAAAGGCCAGTTGAAGCGCGTCGGCCTTTCTCGTTTGCGGAACCAGGTCGGCATTCATGTGCGCTTCGGCAAGCTCACGCCTGGCGCACCTTTCGTGGCCACGCGACTCGTCCCTCCTCAGCCCTACGGTGCCTTGCCCTCCGCCTGCTCAGGGGCCATGTACGCCGGCGTCCCCAGCGCCTGGCCGGTGCGGCTGAGGCCCGATTCCGGCTGGGTGTTCTTGGCCAGGCCGAAGTCCATCACCAGCGGCTCGAAGAAGGCGGGCACGACCTTCGAGACGTCGGGCACCAGCGACGACGAGCCTGATCGCTCGGATACGTCCACCGGCTTGGCGGCCTGCGGCACCGATGCGGCCTGGCTCAGCGGCGCTTCCGTCGGCGCCTGCGAGAGCGGATTCGACCCGCTGCCATGCAGCGTGGGCGATCCGCCGCGCCCGTAGTCGAGCATGATGTTGCCGGGCTTCAGGTCGCGGTGAATGACGCCGTGGTCGTGGGCGTACTGGACGGCGCGGGCGACTTTCTCCAGCAGTGCGGCCTTCTCGCGGTATGTGAACTGCCGCTGGCGCAACGCCTCGCCCAGCGTGACGCCCTCGACGAGGTCCATCACGAGGTAGTCGCGACCTTCCTCGTGGCCCACGTCGTGGACGGTGACGATGTTGGGATGGCGCAGC
>JAPLOD010000453.1 GCA_026692735.1 Planctomycetota bacterium
GAGGGAACGGTGCCGGAGGAGGACCCGTCTGAGGCATTCCGACGGCTGCCGCGGGTTGGCCAGTGTCAGCGGCCAGCCGTCCAGGCCGGGCGGCGGGTCGAGCGCATAGACGGAGCTTGTTCCGCCATGGACCACGGCCGACGGAATGCCCCACTCCCGCAGCAGCGTGGCCATCCTGTCCACGGCATAGCCCTTGCCGATGGCCCCCAGGTCGAGGCTGACAGGACCGCCCTTGACGGTCACCGCGTAGTCGCGTTCGTTGAGTTCCAGGCGCTCCATGCCCATGCGGGCCCGCGCGACGGCCCAACGCTCCTCGGCGCGCGGCTCGGACGTATCGCGCCAGAAATCCATGAGCGCGCCGACGGTCGCGTCGAAGGCGCCTCCAGTCTCCTGCCACACCTGCGCGGCCAGTCGCAGGCATTCGAACGCGGCCTCGCCGACGCGCACGGACTCCCCCGCCTTCAGCGCACTGATGCGGGCGATGTCGCTTCCCGGGATGAAGCGGCTGAGCTGCTGTTCAAGCCTGTCCAGCTCGTCGAACGCGTTGGCGGCGACCTTGGCGGCATAGTCGGCGTCCTCGCCCGCGGTGACGACTTCAAAGCGCGTGTGCATGGCGGCGTGGGCGAAGCGGTGCCAGGAGCGTGGCGCCGTGGTGGCGGGTTGAGGGGGGCCCCCTGCGGAAACGTCAGTCATGGGTCATTCGATACACCGTTCTTTCGAGCCTGCTTCAGCAGGCCCTTAACGCCGAAGGCCGGCTCGAAGGCCGGCCTTCAGACAGAGCCACGCACTCTCGCATGTCGTCCTACTTCTTGACGGGTATGCCCCAGACCTCGACTTCGGTGTAGTGGTTCTGATCGTTGGACGTGTTGCCCTTGCTGTAGCAGCGGACGTACCGGGCCTTCACGCCCTTGGCGTCTATCAGCTTTCCCAGGTATTCATCGAGGTACTCCAGGTCCGTGCCGACGCCCAGGCCCGACGAGTTGTCGGCATCGTTGTTGAACACCGTCCGCACGTTGGTGATGAAGTCCGCGTCGTCGGCGACCTGCACCACCACGTCACGGTAGACGCGCGCCTCCTTGTGGAAGTGCCAGATCAGGAAGGCGTAGATCTCGCACGGCTGCTGCAGGTCAATCTGCGCCCACTGCACGCCGGGGCCAAGCTCAATGTAGCTGCCTTCGACGGCATCCTTGTCGCCGTCGGTCACCTGCTTCAACTCGCCGACCGTCGGCTCCGGATCGCTGCTTGTCACCGGCTTTTTCAGGGCCAGGTTCACGCAGCCGTCAGGCACCATGAACGGCTCGTTCCCGCGGGGCTTCGCCAGGTTAAGGCCCTTCAGCGCTTTCGGGGTGCCCTCGAACAACGGCTTCGGCAGTTGGATCGGCAACGGGACCATCTTCTTGCCGTCCTCGCTGGCCGCCAGCGTCGGGCCCGCCACAAACAACGTCACGGCCAGCGCCACGCCCCATCGAACCGGCGCCGCCGGCCACACGCCGCCACTCATCACACCCTTGGTCTTCATCGCTCGTTCTCCCGTTCTCCTGGTCTGGCGACCTCAACGACCGGGCTGGAAGCCCGGATTACGATTGTTTCCGCTCCTTCTCCTGAACGTCGTGCCACCACAGTGAGTGATAGGCCTTGGCCCACTCAGTACTCACCTTCCCCGAAATCAGCAACCGCCAGCCGCCCGGCCTGGCCACAAGCGCGAAGTATCCGTGGACAAGCGAGGCGAGGACCAGCAGCAGGCCGCTGATCTTGTGCCACCGCAGCAGGCTGACCTGTTGGTCCGTGTCAAAGAACTTCAGCAGGGGCAGCGTGGCCGTGACCAGCACCGCCAGTCCCAATGTCGTGGTACACCAGAACAGCAGCTTCTGCGCGAAGTCGAACCGGCCCGCAGGCAGGCTCTCGCGGCCGAGCATGGAGCCGCCGCCTTTGCGGACCCAGTCGCAGTCCGTCTTGTCGAACGCGGATGCGTCCGCCCAGGTCAGAGCGCCGGCCATCAGGCTCAGCGCAAACACCGACCCCGCCGTGCAATGGACCATGAGCATCCAGTCCTCGAGGGGAAAGCCCAGCCCCAGCGGCCCGGGCCAGCCCGTGACCACCAGCCCAATGACGCTCAGCAGCAGGCCCGCGTGTACCAGTCGCTCCCACAGGCTCAGGCGCCGCACCAGCGCGGTCTGCTGCGTGGGCGCGGCACGGCGCGGCCGGAAGATGAGGAAATGCAGGCAGGCAAGCGCCACGATGACGGCGAGACTTGTCAGTGTAACCGGGCGAAACATGCTCGTATCCGCTCCTCAACTCCGCTGTCAGCGCCAGTGTCTCGACAGAGCCGCTACGGCGCCGAGGAGGTACCGCAGCAGGACCGCCAACACTATCAGCGATGTGGCCACGCACAACGACACAAAGACGGGCCGGAACACGAAGGAGAGCTCCCACATCTTCAGTTGGAAGGGGTCTGCTTCGAGCAGCTCGTATTGGGCTTTCACTGGAGCGGGGCCTTCGACGAACGTCTCGCTCGTTACCTGCGCGTGGAACAGCGGGCCGTCCTTGCTGTGGCAGTCCGTGCAACCGCCCGCGCCCAGCGCCCGCGTGGCTGGCCGGACATTGTGGGCCAGCGGCCAGGCATAGGGCTTGGCCGCCGCGTTCTCGGAGCGCGTCAGCGCGCCGGCGCTGTTCAACGTGTAGATCGCTCCGCCGCCGACATACACGGCCTCGCCCGCGGGGTCCGGGCCCAGGGCCTTCAGCATCTTGGTCATCTTCTCCGTGGTGAGCGGCTTCGCGCCGGGCTGTGGCGGCGTTGCGGGTGCGGCGTCCAGGATCTCGCCGACGTCCTTGTTCTTCGCAAGCGCGTCTGTCGCCAGAGGCGTGACCTTCCCGTCTTTCAGCCGCCCCCAGAAGGACGGCCACATGAGCTTGTGCGGCGCGATCATGCCATTGTCCTGCACCAGGAAGACGGGCGCGACGACATACGGCGGGGCGTCGTCGTTGCGGTGATCGCCCTTGATCTCGAGCGCGTGCAGCCGGGAGGTCTGGACGCGGTGGACTTGCAGTTCCGGCTGCGGCCCCGAGTGGCACGCGGTGCAGGTCAGTTGCTTGAAATGCAGCGGTGGCAGGCCCTTGTGGGTCGGCCGTGGCGCGCAGATGCGCCCGCCCCGGTTGCCCGGCGGCAGGGGGCTGCGGACCCCCGCCTGTGTGCCCATGTGGCAGCCCTGGCAGGTCAAGGTCGCCGTGTCCGGGCCGCCGTTCTCGACGGTCTCGCCGTCATAGCCGCGCACGATCTTGTGGTCGAGCCCGTTGCGGTGACACGCCGTGCACTTCAGGCCCTTTTCAATGTGCACGTCACCATCCCCATGCCACATCGGCGGACCGTCCGGGTCTACCTGCCTGGTGGAGTGGCAGTAGTAACACCGCGCGACGGGCATGTGGCGGTCCGTGGGGAAGAAGACGCGGCCCAGCGTGTCGAACTTCGTCACGTCGTACTTCGTGGAGGGGGCTTTCTTGGCGTCGTCCTCGTTCGGCGGCTCAGCCGGATCCCACATGTCCGGCATCCTGCGGGCAGAGCCCTTGACGGACGCAATGCCGCTGGACGCCGCCGCGGCCCACATCAGGTTCTGGTCCTGAACCTGGCCGAACCAAACCAGCATGTCCTGAGCCTTGTCGCTGCTGTGGCACGCCATGCAGTTGATCTCCAACTTCCCGGAGACCAACCACCGCGGCTGCTTGTCTTTGTCCTTCTCGGCGGCTACTTCGCCCGTGCCGCCGCCCGGCAGGTGCCGGCCGTAACGCAGAACGAAATCCCACGCTGACATGCCGACGTCGGACGGCCTGTACGTCCCCGGCCAGGAGCGTTCTGACAGAGGCAACTGCGTGCCGGCCTTGCGGCTGATGAACACCCACGGCTCACCGGGCCTGCCAGGGGGGACCGCAGGGTCGTAGGCGTTGAAGTGCCAGCCGGTGCTCACCTTGGAGTACTCATGGCAATGGCCGCAGGAGAAACGCGTCGAGAACGGCAGAAGGTATTCGCCCGTCGGGGAGATTCTCTTCTCCCACGCATCGTGGAGGAAGACGTGATGCACATAGGGACTCTGGCTGACACCGGGCACCACGCCACGGGACAGTTGTGACGTGTCTGCCTTCTCCTCGCCCGCGCCCGTGTGCTGGACGGGCCAGAGACACAGGCACAGCGCCAGTCCCGCCAGCAACGTCAGGCGGCTTGCGCTCAGGCCGGCGATCTGGATTCTGGATTGTCGGTTCGCGATTCGCATCTGGACCCGGGACCCCGCTTCAACGCATGGCTATGACGAGAACGACCCCCAAAGCATTCAGTCCTTCGTCGCGGCTCTGTGTCTCCGTGTGCAATGGCGCTTGTCACCAGTGGCTTTGGGAATGCCGGTATCCAGGGCAGCGCAGGTCTTGAGCGCCGCCCCGGAACTCGGCGGCCTAGACTGTGAACTCGGCAGGGGTATACTCCAGCTTCTTGCCCGCCGCAACCGCATCGTTGATCTTTATCACAGTTACGGCGTTCAGGTACCCGACCTCGCCGGGGCAGTTCAGCGGCGTGCCCTTGCGGATGGCGTCGAAGAAGTTGACCAGGTGCGGGAGATGGTACGACTCTTCGAGGGCCAGCGGCAGCAGCCAGGCCTCCGGCGGCAAGGACTTGTAGACCGCCGTCACGTCGCCATCGGCCGGCTTCGGCTCTTCCTTGGGGGCCTTCTCGCGGACCAGGAGCTTAAACGACGGCACGTCCAGTCCGCGGATCTCGTCGATTGCAAGTTCGATGCCGAACTTGTGACGCACCCAGGCGCAGGCCGTCTTCATTCCGAAATTGGACTCGAGGAACCGCGCGCCCTCGCTCAGGTCGATCTTCTGGACGGCGGCTTGGGCCCGTTCGATCAGGAAATCGCCTACCTGATCGCGACCGAGCTGTTTCAGATCGCGGTCGCGGAG
>JAPLOD010000454.1 GCA_026692735.1 Planctomycetota bacterium
GTAGCACGGGCGTCCCCGCCCGTGCCATGTTACGACAGGTAGCACGGGCGTCCCCGCCCGTGCCATGTTACGACAGGTAGCACGGGCGTCCTCGCCCGTGCCGTCCCGACAGGTAGCACGGGCGTCCTCGCCCGTGCCATGTTACGACAAATCGTCCGGGTCCTTCTTGTCGGCGGGAGCGTCTGCCGGCGTCGGTGCGACAGGGGGCGCCGCACTGCTCTCCATGATCCGCGCCGCGGCCCACGCCGTGGTATCGCTCTGCTGGCGCGCCATGTCCGCCAGGCGCGAATACGCCTTGGCCTCGAAGCACAGCTCGTAGAACGAAGGGATGATGGCGCCGGGACGCTCAGGCGCCTGCGTGCCCAGGTACTGTTGCCACAGGTCCAGCGCCTCGTCGCGGCGGCCTGCGCGCCGGAGAAGCCGCATCGTCAGCTCCACCGGGGACGTATCGGCGCTGCTGGACTGGTAATAGGACAGCTTGTTGCGGAAGTGCTCCACGATCTCGTCCACGTTCTCGCCCAGGAGGGCGCGCGCGTACTTCGCCTGGTCGGCAAAACCGCCCTCGAAGGGCGCCCGCACGGAAGGCTGGTGCACGGAACTCAGCATCCGGCCATACTCGTTGATGGACAGCACCATGATGAGGTCCGTCGTATCCTCGACGATGAGGCCGAGGCGCGCGACCGCCGCGATGTGGTGCGCGTCGGCGTGGATGCCGTCCTTCTCGAACAGCCATGGCCGCGAGCGGACCAGCTCGACCAACTCCAGCTCCGGCGGAAGCTGGTTGAAGCGCAGCAGGATGGCCTTGCAGACGGCCCGCACGAGGTCGTTGTACAGCGTTCTGACCAGCAGCGCGGCGGCGTACTGCCTGTCCGCGAACGCTGACGAGAAACCCGACTCGAACACCTGGATCGCGCGGCCGAGCCCATGCGAGTCCAGCGCCATCTGGAAACCGCGCCGCGGGTGCACGCCCTCTTCCAAAGCGATCCGCAGCACTTCCTCGGGAACGCTTTTCGTCTCCAGTTTCTCCAGCGCGGCGCGCACCGGCCCCGGCTCGCCGATACTCCGCAGATACCGCCACGCCTGCGCAATGTCGCCGGCGTCCAGGTAGCGCGTGCCTACGTCGCGGCACGTGCTGTCCACATACGCCTTGTATTCCTTGCGGACGCCCTCGGGGCAACCCGTCAGGTCGCCGGGGTTGAGCAGGGGCAGCCCCAGCTCGTGCCGCTTCTTCAGCAGCAGAGCGCGGAAAAGGCCGTGGTGATCGCCGCCGGCCTGCAGGGCCGAGATGAGGTCCTCCAGCCCCGCGGCTGCGCCGGCCGAGGAGAAGACGTTCGCCAGGTCGTCGTAAGGAACGTAGCCGTCCATGCGGTTTTCCACTATACTACTGTATGCGAATCCACGGCGGATTTCCAAGAGAGTAACGAGCATGGCCGGCCGGGCACTCAACGCGATTCCAGTCTGCGCTCTCATCCTGCTGCTGGGGGGCTGCGTCCGCTACGAGGAAACCATCGCCGTGGACCGGAACGGCAAAGGCACGGCGGAGATCGTCCTGTCGCGGCCGGCAGTGGACGAACCGTCCGATCCTCTGCACAAGCTCAACGGCATCGTCGAGAGCCGCTTCAGCGAACAGGCCATGACAAATGCTCTGCCCGCGGGCCTGGCCTGCGAGTACCAGCGGACCGCCTCAGGCGGCGCCATCGTCGTCCGCGCGGCGTATCGCTTCGATGATATCGCCACGCTGATCGGCTGGGCCGCCAAGGCGGATTCGCCCCTGGGCACCATCAGCATCCTGCGGAAAGACGGCGGCCTGGAGTACAGCCGGGCGTTCGGCCTGCTGCGCAAGGATGAGATGGGCGAGCTGCGCCGGTACTTCCCGGAATGCCAACTGCTCTTCAAGCTCGCCGGCCCGGGCACGTTGGACGAGAGCAACGCCACGCACTGCGACGGCAGCACCGCCGTATGGGAACTGAAGGCCTCCGACCTGTTCGCCGGCAAAAGTCTCACCGCGCGATACTGCTATGGCAGCCGCTGGAGCTGGGTTTACTATTTCCTGGCCGGACTGCTCGTCGGCGCTGTCGCGCGCGTCGTCTACCGCCGTCTGACGCGAGGACAGCATCAGCTCCAGGTTGCCGCATCCGACAACCCACAACGCAAAGGATAACCACGTGCCACACATGCCTCTCCCCGGAACACGCCGAACGGCCTCGCGGTGGCTGGCCATAGCCAGACGCTTGCTGGAACAGCCCACGGCTCCCGTCAAAGAACAGCTCCCGCAGGCGTTCGTGCGCCGTTTTGCCAGGGCCCATGCGGCGCTCGCGCTGACGGAAGATCCCGCCGGCAACCTCCTGGTGAAGTACCCGGCGCGCGGCCGGCCGAAGTGTCCGCCGCTGGTGCTGGTGGCGCATATGGACCATCCGGGCTTCTGGATCGAGGACGTTGCGGCGGGCACCGCGAGTCTCCTGTTCAAAGGCGGGGTGGGTGCGGGGCATGCCCGCAAGGGCACCCGGGTGCGCTTCTTCCAAACGGGGCGGTCCGCGCCAACCGGCGCCGGCAAGCTGGTAAAAGTCACCGAGGAGAACGGGCGCCTGGCACGGGCCACCGCGCGGATCACGCAGGGCGTCGCCAGGCCAAACGGCTTCGCCATGTGGGACTTCCCCGCCTTCTCCATCGTCAACGGCCTGATCGTCACGCGCGCCTGCGACGACGTGCTCGGCTCGGCCGCGGCGCTCTGCGCGCTCGACGAGATCGCGCGCCGCCGCCCGCGGGGCGTGGCGTTGTGGGGGCTGTTCACGCGCGCCGAAGAGATCGGCTTCATGGGCGCGCTGGAAGCCGTGCGCCACAGGCTGGTGCCGAAAGGCGCGCGCGTGCTCTCCCTGGAGTGCTCCAAGGCTGCGGGCATCGCGCCACAGGGCGAAGGCGTGGTGGTGCGCGTCGGCGACAGGGCGAGCATCTTTGACCCGGGGCTTTCGGAAGCGCTGCGCCAGGCCGCCGAACGCGCGCGCCAGGAGCACCCCGATCTCAAGTACCAGCGCAAGCTGATGGACGGCGGATCGTGCGAGGCGACGGTCTTCTGCGCCTATGGCTACCGGGCGTCCGGGCTGGCGGTGCCGCTGGGCAACTACCACAACCAGGCGCTGGTGAACGGCCGCCCGGCTATCGGCCCGGAGACGGTCAATGTTCACGATTTCCTGTGCGAAGTGCAGTTGCTCGTCGAACTCGCGCTGCACCCGGAGCTGCTTGGCCAGACTCGCGGCGGAATCCCGGACTGGCTGCAGGAGCGCGCCGCGGACGCTCGGCGGGAACTGTGCGAGCATTCGCCGTCGGCCGGGACGGGTGTCAGGAAGAAATGATACCCTTTGCAGTTGACGATCGGACACGCCGTTGCTGTTGTTGCCCCCTCTCCCCTTGCGGGAGAGGGTAGGGTGAGGGGTGCCCGGTCATCAACTGGAATCGGTATGAGTGGAATGATCTCCGATCCTTTATCCCGGGATAGCTCACCGCCGAGACCCAGAGACGCAGAGCAAAATGTTGAAATGCAGGATCCGAAATAAGAAGATGGAATCATCCAATTTTGCACTTTGCATTTTTCATTTTGAATCTCGTGTTCCGCTGTTCTCTGCGTTCTCTGCGTCTCTGCGGTGAACTGTCCGTGCTGGGAGCGCTGCCGGCCGCCCCTACGCGCTGGCCGCGCGTGCGGTGTGTTCGGCGCCGCGCTTTGAACGCGCGGCGCCTGCCTTCGCGAGGCGCAGGACAGGCTCTTCGACCGGCCGCACCTCGGGTTCGGGCTCACGGCTGAAGACTTCCTGGTTCACGCCGATGTAACGCCGCTCGACGTTGGTGCCGAGCTGTGTCGTGACGACGTACGGGATCGTGCCGGATTTGTCAGCCACCTCTTCGACGGAAATGCGGCAGTCCGGCGGCCCGCCGATCAGGGTCACCACCTCGCCGACTTCCGGGGCGCCGGCCGCGCCGTGCTGCAGCGCCGTCACGTCCACCACGATGCAGTTCATCGAGACCGTGCCGACGACGGGGACCAGTCTCCCGCGCACAATGACGTTCGCCCGCCCGCTCAGCGCCCGCCGGTAACCGTCGCCGTACCCGATGGGCAGCGTCGCCAGCAGGGAGTCCTTCCGGCAGACATGCGTGCGGTTGTAGCCCACGGTCCAGCCGGCCGGGCGCCGCCCGAGATGGATGATGCGCGTGTACAGCGACAGCGCGGGCAACAGCTCCAGGCGGTCGCGTTTCGGACGCCACGCGCGCAGGCCGTGCAGCAGCACGCCGCAGCGGACCATGTCCAGGTGCGCCTGCGGATGGAAGACCGTGCCGGCGGAATTCGCGGCATGGCGCACGCGGAAGCGCATGTGCTGCTCTTCGCAATACTGCAGCAGGCGGCGGAAAAGCTGGATCTGCTGGCGCGTCGGCTCGGGGTCGGGCTCCTCGGCGCTCGAGAAGTGCGTGAAAATGCCTTCCAGCTCCAGCGTTCGTTCGGCCCGCACGTGCTCCACCGCCGTCCAGATCTCGTCGGGTCCGAAGCCGCCACGGCCCATGCCGGTATCGGACATGAGATGCACGTCAACCCTGCGCCCGCGCCGCGTCCCCTGCAGCAGCGCGCGCGAACGGTCCGCCAGCGCCTTGATCTCATCTATGCTGGAGACGGCAAACGTCAGGTCCGCTTCGATGCCGGGGTCGAGTTCCTCGCGCAGGCAGGAGGTCAGCAACTGGATCGGCGCGTTGATGCCGGCCTCGCGCAGCGCCACGCCTTCCTCGATCTCGTTCACGCCCAGACGCGAAGCGCCCGCGGCCAGCGCGGCGCGAGCGACCGGAAGCGCGCCGTGCCCGTAGGCTTCCGATTTCACGACGGCCATCAGCGCCGCGCCCTGCGTCAGCAGACCGCGCAACACGCGGACGTTGTGCTGGACGGCGTCGAGGTCAATCTCAGCCCAGACGCGGGCGGCGTCGGGGATGGTGCGGCGGCGTGAGATTGTGGACATGCTTACGCCTCAGTGCGTCACAGGAACAATGGACCAGAGAATTACATCGGCACTGGGGTCGCCGCGGCTGAAGCAAAATTCCTGTAAATTGCCCAACGACAAAAGATTATAGGAACATAATGTCCGATAAGACCAAAGATGTTTGAAAACGCCGTACGCACGGGCACACTGGGTCAAGGAGTAGGCTGTGCAGCCAGGGCGTTGAGCACACGAGGAAAGAACACGTTGTCCGGCCCGACGAGACTTACGAACTACGCGGCCTGTGCGGGGTGAGCGGCGAAGATCCCACCGAAGGATCTTGCGCAGGTTCTGCGCACCTTGCCGGCCATACACGATGAGCGTCTGCTCGTGGGCCACGCCACGTTCGACGACGCGGGGGTCTATCGTCTCTCCCCCGATCTCGCGCTCGTGCAGACGGTGGATTTCTTCCCGCCGGTCGTTGACGACGCGTTCGCCTACGGGCAGATCGCCGCCGCCAACTCCCTGAGCGACGTCTACGCCATGGGCGGCGAGCCGCTGACGGCGCTGAGCCTGGTCTGTTTCCCCAGCAACGAACTGGACCTCTCCATTCTCGGGGAAATCCTGAAGGGCGGCGCCAGCAAGGCGCTGGAGGCCGGTTGTACGATCGTCGGCGGCCATTCCATGCGCGACAAGGAGATCAAGTTCGGCCTGGCCGTCACCGGCACCGTTCACCCGCGGCGCGTCACGGCCAACGACCGCGCCAGGCCGGGCGACCGCCTG
>JAPLOD010000455.1 GCA_026692735.1 Planctomycetota bacterium
CCCTGCGGCAGGAGGTCCTGCTGCAGGACACGAGCGATCCGGAGGTCCGCGCCTTTGCCACCGCGGTGCGCGACCGCTGCCAGCAGATGCTCCGCAACATGCACCCGAAGGAAGGGTTCTGAAGAAGCAAGCGTGTTGACCCGGTTGGCCGGTGTCTGTAGAAGACACGGTGTGATCGTAGGATGGCCGTCCCGGCCATGTGCGGCGCTCTGAGCGCCACTCCACGGTCCTCTTCCGAAAGGAGGGTAACGGAATGAAACGCACGATGACGGCCCTGCTGTGCGGTCTGGTGTCCCTGGCGTTGCTCGCGGGGCAGCGCGCGACGTTCGCGGAGGAAGCCAAGAAGCCGGTGCGTCCTGTTGCTAAGGACACCACCACCGTCGGCAAGTGGAAGAGCAAATACGGGAAGAAGGCGGCCTGGATCGCCATCACCACCGATACCGCCGCCAAGCAGGCGGGGTACGCTCTGGAGATCAAGGATGCGGAAACCTACACCTGGTCCGAGAACGACAAGGACGACAAACGGGTGCCACAGCCGCCGAAGGACGACGCCGATGCGCCGGCCACATGCTGGTACAACGGAGAGACGTTCTCCCTGGTAGTGACCCCACCGGACGACAAGCCGTACAAGGTCACGCTCTATGTCATGGACTACGACCACCAGAGCCGGGTCGTGGAGATCGTTGATCCGGCGAAGCAGACCCTGGAGGTCACTTCGGCGGAGACCGATGGCGGAATCTTTCTGACCTGGGTCGTGGAGAAGGCCGTCACCTTCGAGGTCCGCAAGAAGGAAGGCCCCAACGGGGTGGTGAGCGCCGTTCTTATTGATGCGGCCGAATAGCCGAGGGCAAAAGGCGACCGCCCCTGTCCACAGGCGCCGGGCTTCCCGCCTTGCCTCGGAATCCGACGCTGCCAGTAATGGCGCCATTATGTATCGAGTCTTCGGTCCGCTGACGGGAGCGCCAGCATGAATGACGCGCCGAAGAAGCGCCCGTGGTTGCAGTTCCACTTGAGCACCGCCATCGTGCTGATGTTCGTGGCGAGTGGGCTGCTTGCGCTGAACGTCCGCACTCTTTGGGAGCGGAAAAACTCCTTCGTCGCGTGGCTGCCGCCGGAGTATCAGGCCAACCCGTTCATGTGGGAGTACGGGTGGCCCCTGAAAGCGTACATGTGGCGCCCGTTCGGCAGTCTTGACGGGGATGGTTGCGTCCAATGCTTCTTCTCGCAAGCGGCCATAGCGGATGTGGCGGTCGCACTAGGCGTGTTAGCCACGCTGGCAGTCGTTTCCGAACGCCTTCTCCGCCGACGGGAGCGCCGCCCATGACCATGCCGCTCCGGTTCCCACTGCTGGCCCTCGTGTGGTTCGCCGCGAGCGCGTCCGCGGCGGAGACGGCACAACTCGACAAAACAGGCGATCCGCTGCCGCCCGGCGCGCGCATGCGAGCAACTTTTCGCGCCGGATGTTCTTGCGCGGCGGCGCATCTCCGGCGAGACTCATGGCACGTCGTGAACGCTTAACAGGGCAGGAATGAGCGCGAGGCCTATCGTTCTCGATCTATCACACTGTTCCAGGGGTAGCCGACGCATATGCCAACAGAACACGCCGGTGACCATGCCCGGCAACGACGAAATCCCTTCGAGCCGCCGAGTGTGCCGCGGGAGAATCACGAACGAGACGTTCGTGGTACCACGGACGTCCCGCCCGCGCCGCCGTCCGCGCGGAAGACGCTGAGCCTGCGGAAAGCGTTCGAGGACTTCGACACGGCGCCGCCCACAACGGCGGAGCGAGGCGTGCCGGCTACCAGTGCGCCGCCGCTGCGCGGCCGGCGTCTTGGCGAGATTCTGGTGGGGATGGGGCTGCTGGCGCCGGAGCAAGTGCAGGCGGGCGCCGAGGAGGCGCGGCTGGCCAAGGAGCAGCTTGGGCGACACTTCGTGCGGCAGGGCCTGATCACGCCGCAGCAGCTCTGCGGAGCGCTGTCGCTGCAGTCGGGCCTCCCTGTGGTGGAGTTCCCTGACGCCAACGTTCCAGTCGCGGCCAAGTACGCCAACCTGCTCAGCACCATGGAACGCTTCGAGCTCATACCGTTCAGCGAGACCGATGAGGTCGTGTGCGTAGCGGCCAAGCGCCCTCCGGCACCGACCCGCACAGCCGAGATCCAGCGGGCGTTCGGCAAGAGCGTCCGGGTGTGCCTGGCGCCGGATGACCAGATCGCGGCGGTGCTCACCGCGCTCTGGCGCGGGGGGCCTACTCAGAAGCGGCGCCACCGCCGCTACAGCATGACCATGCCCGTCTGGCTGCAACTGTGCGGCGAGCGCGCCGAGACAATCGGCCCGAGGCACGGCGGCCAGATCCTGGACATAAGCCTCGGCGGGCTGAAGGTCGAAGCGCCGGAGATGATGATGACGCAGATCAAGGCGCTGCGCCATAGCGAGCCGCAGGTCTGGGTGCGATTCTCAACGCCGCCATTGGACGTACAGGGGACGTGCATCGTGCGTCACGCCAGGAAGAAGGACAGCACGAAGCCCTGGGAGAACGTGTACATCCTCGGCCTGGAGATCAAGACGCTGGGCCCGACCGAGCGCGAGAACTACAAGCGGCTCCACGAACGCGCCGAGATCGCGTCGCAGCGGCTGGAGGTCGAGTTTGGGCACGGAAGCCACGACTGAGCGGAGAATTCACCGCAGAGACGCGGAGACGCAGAGGAAACCAGGGATGATCTGCGCGGCACGAGAAGAATGCGACTGTTATTAGTAGTGCAGATGGCGCTATAGGGGTCAGCATACATGCAAGCGCCAGCTTCCGTCCTCACGCTCATGCTGCTGGGGGTCATCATGGCAGAAGCTACCCGCCCTCTGGCCGGCGCCGAAGAAGCGCGTATCGTCGTCCACGCCAAGGAACCGCTTGGGGCGGTCAGCCGGTACATGACGGGCGCCTGCATTGAAGATGTGAACCACGAGATTTACGGCGGCATCTACAGTCAGATGATCTTCGGCGAGAGCTTCCAGGAGCCGCCGCCGCCCCTGCCGGTGAAGGGGTTCACCGCGTACGGCGGCCACTGGCTGCCGAAGGACGGCGAGCTCCTGGCCGACGCCGGAGACGGCCCGAAGCTCATCTGCGACGAGCCTGCGTTCACGGTGGGGGAAGCGGGCGTGGAGATTCTGCTGCCGGAGAAGAAGGCCGGCAACGCGGGATTCGTCGTCAAGGCCGGCAAGGCGGGCGTGGGGCCGGATCGCTTCGACGGGTACGAGGTCGCGCTGGATACGGGCGGCCAACTGGTGCTGCACCGCCATCGGCAGAACTGGGAACCCATCAACAGCACTCCCTGCCAGGTCCCCGTGAACGAGTGGATCGCGCTGGTGGTGAAGATGACCGAGAAGACCGTAGAAATACTGGTCAACGGCAAGAGCATCGTCACCTTCGAAGACATGACCCATCCGCTCGCCAGCGGCCAGGTTGGCTTCCGCACCTGGCAGCGAGCCGCGCGCTACCGCAACCTGTGGATCAAGACCGGCGATCAGAAAAAGGAGATACCGTTCCAGCTCGGAAAAGACGGTGGCTGGGGCGATGGCGTCAGCGGCATGTGGCGCGCCTGCCGGCGCGGGTCCGCCAAGGGCGAATTCCGTATCGGCCAGCAAGGCGCGTTCCTCGGCACGCAGAGCCAGCGGATCGCCTTCACAGAGGGCGATGGCGCCGTCGGCATCGAGAACATGGGTCTCAACCGCTGGGGCATGTGCTTCCGCGCGGAGAAGGCTTACGAAGGCTACATCTGGGTGAAGGCCGAGAAGCCAGCCGAACTTGTCGTCGCGCTGCAGAGCGACGATGGCGCCAAGACCTACGCCGAGAAGCCGCTCTCGGCCGCGGCGGGCGACTGGCAGCGGCTGGATTTCACGCTGACGCCCAACGCCGGCGACACGCACGGGCGGTTTGCCGTTCTGCTGGCGAAGCCCGGCTCGGTCCTCATTGGCCATGCCTTCCTGCAGCCCGGCGAATGGGGCCGCTTCAAGGGGCTGCCCTGCCGCAAGGACGTGGTGGACGGGTTGCTGGCTCAAGGCGTCACGGTGCTGCGCTATGGCGGTTCGATGGTCAACCACGGCGAGTACCTCTGGAAAAAGATGATTGGTCCGCGGGACCGGCGCCCGCCGTATCGCGGCACGTGGTATCCCTACTCGAGCAACGGCTGGGGCATCGTGGACTTCCTCGACCTGTGCGAGGCAATGGGCATCCCGAGCATCCCGGACTTCAACATGGGCGAGACGCCGCAGGACATGGCGGACTTTATCGGCTATGTCAACGGCCCGGCCGACAGCGAATGGGGCAGGAAGCGTGCCGCCGACGGGCATCCGGCCCCGTACCAGCTCAAGTTCCTCGAACTAGGCAACGAAGAAGCCATCAACGAGAACTACTGGCAGAAGTTCAAGCCGCTGGCCGAAGCGATCTGGGCCAAGGATGCCAGCATCATCATCGTTGTCGGCGATTTCGTGTACGGCAAACCGATCGAAGATCCCTTCAGCTTCGAGGGCGCTGCGTCGCGGATCACGACGATGGCGGCTCACCAGAAGATCCTTCAACTGGCCAGGGAACGCGAGCGCGAAGTCTGGTTTGATATCCATATCGGGACCGAACAGCCGCACGGCCTTGGCGAGCTGCGTGTTGTGCCGACCTATGTGCGCGCCCTGGACAAGGTGAGCGGCGGCGCTCGGCACAAGGTGGCCATCTTCGAACTCAACGCGGGCAACCACGCGCACAGGCGCGGCCTAGCCAACGCCTGCGCCATCAGCGACCTGGAACGCAGCGGCGAATCCGTCCCGCTCGTCTGCTCGGCGAACTGCCTGCAGCCGGACAAGCAGAACGACAACAGTTGGGACCAGGGCCTGCTGTTCCTGAACCCTTCGCAGGTGTGGCTGCAGTCGCCGGGCTACGTGACGCAGATGATCTCACGAAACTACCTGCCGAAGTGCGTGAGGAGCGAGGTGCAGGCCCCAGGCGGCGCGCTCACGGTGACGGCCAAGACCAGCGAGGACGGCAAGGTGCTCCAGCTTCAGGTGGCGAACATAGAGAAGGCGCCCGTCGCCGCCACCATCGCGCTCGATGGCTTCACGCCGGCGAAACCCACCGCCCACGTGACCGAACTGGCCGGGCAGATGAGCGACGTCAATACGGCGGAAGAGCCGGAGCACATCAAGCCGAAGGAGAGCGACTGGCCGCACCAGGCCAACGACGGGATCGTGAACTACACGTTCCCGCCGTTCTCGTTTACGGTGGTGCGGTTCGAGTAACCATGTGGCGCGAGACTACAGAGGAGACGACAATGCCAAGCACCCTGTTGATCGGCAAGCTGTTCGCGCTGTTGGCCGTCTTCTCGGGTCTTCTGACCGCGAGCGGCAACGTCCGGGCCGGAGACGCAGAACTCACCATTGATCCGGCGAAGCCGGGGCCGGCGATCTCGCCGTACGTGTACGGGCAATTCATCGAGCACCTCGGCCGCTGTATCCGCGACGGGATCTGGGCCGAGAAGCTGCGCGACCGCAAGTTCCTGCTTGAGCCGGCCAAGAGCGCCTGGCAGACGGTCAAGCCCGATGGCGCGGCGTGCGACGTGTTCCACGATCCCGCGGGCGCGTACTGCGGGCAGCATTGCATGGCAGTGTGGGTGCGCGATGCCAAGGGCGGCAAGTGCGGCATCAGCCAGAATGGCATCGGGCTGCTCGAAGGCAAGGAGTACGTCGGCTATGCGATTCTGGCCCGCGCACCCACGGGCGAGGACGCCCGTGCGACGACGCCGGTGGAGGTGCGGCTGGCGTGGGGACCTGGGCCTGATGACGGCCAGAGCGTCACGCTGAACGAGGTAAGCGCGGCGTATAAGAAGCTCCCCTTGCGATTCAAGGCCGGCGCGACAACGGATAACGCCACGCTGTCCGTGACGCTCTCGTCGCCGGCATACCTGTGGGTCGCCTGCCTGTCGCTGATGCCCGCGGACAACGTCAAGGGCATGCGCGCCGACACGCTCGAACTGCTGCGCACACTGAACTCGCCCATCTACCGCTGGCCAGGGGGCAACTTTGTCTCCGGCTACAACTGGAAAGACGCTATTGGCGACCGTGATCGCCGCCCGCCGCGCTGGGAGCGCGCCTGGAACGATGTCGAGGACAACGACTTTGGCCTTGACGAGTTCATGACGTTGTGCCGCGAGATCGCCACTGAGCCGATGATCGTGGTCAACACGGGCCTGGGCAGCGTCCAGGACGCCGCAGATGAAGTTGCATACGCGAATGGCGCCGCGGAGACGCGCTGGGGTTCCGAGCGCGCGCGGAACGGCCACGCCGCGCCGTACGGCGTGGTCTGGTGGGGCATCGGCAACGAAATGTACGGCGGCTGGCAGCTTGGCAACGTGCCGGTCGAGCACTATGCCGTGCGGCACAATGCGTTCGTGCAGGCAATGCGGGCGGTTGATCCGAAGATCAAGGTCATCGCCGTCGGCGCGCCGGGCAAGTGGAACGATCTGGTGCTCGGCGGCTGCGCTGCCAACACCGACTTGCTGAGCATGCATCATTACAGCGAGCGGAAGTTCCGCGTGCCACTCTCCCCGGAGGACGCCGCGAAATACGAGGCTGGCTTCCCGAACTACTCAGCCTGCGTGCTCAACGGCGTGCGCGGCCTGATCGCCGACATGCGCAAGCGCCTCGGCAAGGACCCGAAGATTGACGCCATCAAGCTCTGCATTGACGAATGGGGCATCGTGCGCGAGTGGAACCCCGCGCCGGATGCGACGGGCGTCGGCGCGTTCGAGCACTATTACACGATTGGCGATGCCGTGGCCGTGGGCCGCGCGCTGCATGAGCTGCTCCGTTCCACCGACCTGGTCGGTATCGCCATGTGGCCGCAGACGGTGAACGTGATCGGCGCGATCAAGACCACGCGCAACCATGCCTGCATGGATGCCGTCGGCCACGTGCTGACGCTGTACCGCGCCCGCGTGAACGGCAGACTGGTGCCACTCTCGCTGCCTGCGGGCACGACGGTTGACGCCGTGGCGGCGCTCGATGAGAAGGCCGAGGTGCTGACGATCGGGCTGATCAACTTCTCGCCGAACCAGGAAGCCACGCTCGCGTTGCACGTGAGCGGCGTCGGCAACGCGGCGCCAGCTACTGCCTGGCGGATCAACGGCGCCACGCTGGGCGCGCACAACATCCCCGGCCAGCCGGAAGCGGTCACCACCAGGAAACTGGCAGAGCCGGTACCCCTGGACAGGCCTGTCGTCCTGCCGGCGCACTCGCTCACGGTGCTGGAAGCCAAGCTCAAGTGATGTGGCGCGCCAGACCGGCCCGGCAGAATCCCGCCGTCGTGGGCCTCTTTGCGACCAAGGAGGGAGTCGTTCACCTCGTCAAGCTCGCCGAGCCGGCAGTGTTATTTCCCTGAACACGATGTAACCTTTCCCTGACCTGTTCGTCTCAGGAGTATGGCGGCTTCTATGGACTACCCCGTTGTCGTGCAGGTCTCCGGCCTGCATGTGTGCGCGGAACTGGCGCCCGCCGCGACGCCCCCTTTGTCCTCGTCTGGCAGGAAGGGGGAGGCGGAGCGCGCCGCCGACATCGTGCTGGCGGCCCGCGTGGCTCGCCGCGACGGCGACTGGACGCAGGCGCTTGAGCAGTTGTTCCTCAAGCACGCGCCCGCGCTGCTGCACTTCTCCGCGCGGTTCCTGCGCAACGACGCCGAGGCCGAGGACCTGGTGCACGACGTCTTCGTCCAGGCCGCGCAGACGGTGCACACCTACCGCGGGGAAAGTCCGTTCCGCACGTGGCTGTTCTCGCTGGCGATCAACCTCGCTCGCAGCCGGCAGCGCCGCTGGAGGCTCGAGGACCGCGCCAGCCGGAGCATCGCTGCGCCCAAGGTGAAGCGCGAGAGCGACCCCGCGTGGAACCTGGAGCAGCGCGAATTGCGCGAGAAGGTTGATGAGGCCATCGGGGCGCTCACGGATGCGGAACGCGAGACCTTCCTGTTGTATTGGTTCGGCGAGCTGACCTACGCCGAGATCAGCGGGATCACTGGTCTCTCGGTCTCCGCCGCCAAGGTGCGCGTGCATCGAGCCCTGGCAAGACTGGGCAAGATGCTCGAAGGAATGAGGTGACACGCCATGAACGCACACACCTGTGACGATTTTGAGCTCCTGATGCCGGATGCGCTGACCGGGCGCCTGGCGCCTTCCGATGCCGCCGCAGTGGAAGCGCATCTGACGGAATGCTCCGCCTGCCGCGAGGTCTATGATGAGTTCAAGCTCACAGCGGCGGTGCTGACGGGCTCCTTTCCGGCGCGCAACGAGAGCACTCGGCCGGTCTGGACCCGCGTCGCGCGCTCCGTGCAGGCTCAGCGCGCGGCGCCGGCCGGGCGCGTCGTGTGGCGCACGGTGTCTCGCGCGGCCGCGGCAGTGGTGGCTGTGGCAGCGCTCACGTATGTAATCACGGCGCACTCGCTGAAGACTTCGGGGCCGCCTGGCCACGCTGCGAGCGGCACGCCCTCCGTACAGCTCAAGCCGGAAGTCTCGAACGCCACTCCGCGGCCGTCGCCGCCGACGGCGCCGGCACCGGGCCCGGCCGTGGAACAGAAGGCTCCAGGAACGGCCGCTGTCGTGGCGGAGACGCGGCGCGATGAACTGGAGTTACCGCCTGCGACGGCGAAGTCCGTGGCGGACGCGCCTGTCCCGGAAGTCACGACGGAACACGAGGGGCCGGTCGCGATCGCCGCGGCACGGGAAGCCGCACACAAAGCCGCGGTGGTGGAACCGCCGCGGCGGCCTGCTCGCGAGAGCATTGACGACGCTCTGGGCCTGGCCGTCACGCGCAAGACGGGCCCGCTGGCCATCTACGATCCCGAACATCGCGCCTGGCGCGGCCTCGTGGCGGGCGAGCGAGTTCCCTATGGATGGAGCGTCCGCACTGGCGCGGGCGGGAAAGCCGAGCTGGCCTTCGGCGAGAGCCGCGTGCGCCTGGATGAAAACACCGCGCTGGTGATCGAGCGGCGGGGCGGTGGCGCGCGCGTCGCGAACCTGTCGCGCGGCCGTGTCCGCGTTGATCTGTTGCGCGCGGATGCCGGCTTCAGCATCTGCTCGGCCGGCGGAACGGTCGAGTTGACCGGCACCGTGGTTGAGGTTGACTCGCCCGCGTCAAGCCTGGCGTTTGTGCGCGTTCTGGAAGGTCACGTTGCTGTGACCGCGAAGGTCGCGCAGGCTGCGGAGCCCATCAAGGTTGCCGCGGCTGCCGGAGAGGAAACGCTGCTGGCCTTCACGGCGACGGAACAGGCCCTGCGCGCTCTGCCTGAGGCGGTCCGGACGCGCGCGCTGAAGCTGGCGGCAAAGGCCGGCCTTGTCCTGCCCGTGCAGAACTACGCCGCCAACTGGGACGAGGAGCTTGACCGGCCGAGGCCCAGGTCCGCCGCGTCGGTGGGGCAGTTGATCGTCAAGGACGAACAGGGCCGCGACGCCGAGCCGCTCGGCATCCTGGAGATGAACGTGGGCGTTTCCATACGCGGACCCGAGGCGCTGACGCGGGTGGACCAGGTGTTCGTCAACCAGACGGACCGGACGCTGGAAGGCACGTTCTACTTCCCTCTGCCGCCGGGCGCGGCAATTTCGCGCTATGCGATGTACGTGGACGACACGACGCTGATCGAAGGCGAGGTCGTCGAGCGCGGCAAGGCGCGCGAAATCTACGAATCCATCCTGCACGCCAAACGCGACCCGGCCCTGCTCGAATGGATGGAGGGCAATCTCTTCAAGACGCGCATCTTCCCGATTGCGCCGCGCGGCCGGAAGCGCGTGATCCTCGAATACACCGAGCTGCTCCCCGCGTTCTACGATACGCGCCGGTACGTCCTGCCCCTCGTCAGCGAACTGACGCAGAAGACAGCCATCGGGCGGCTCACCGTCCGCGCCGATCTGGCCACGAACGACGCGTCGAGCTTTTCGGAAATCCGCTCGCCGTCGTACCCGAAAGACACGGCCGTCGCCGGCGTCGGCTCGCCGCGCGCGACGGCCGCGCTGACGCTGCACAACTGCAAGCCCGCCGCCGATTTTGTCCTGACCTTCTCGGCGCCGCGCCCCGGGGAGCTCTTCTCCTCCGCGTACGCCGAGAACGGCGAGCTGCCCTATCTGCTGCTGGGCTACCAGCCGCGGCCGGCGCCGGAACTGCTGTCGGGCGCGGCGCCAGGCAAGCGCGACGTGCTCTTCATCGTGGAAACTTCCGGCGCGCGCACGCCGCAGGACCTGGACGCGCAAGCTCGCGTTCTGCAGGCCATGGTTGCGGCCCTGTCGCCCGAGGACGACCGCCTGGCCGTCGCCGCCGCAGACGTATCGCTGGTCCCTTACGTGAACGAATTCGTCGCGCCGAACGCGGAGGCCCTGTCCGCCGCAGCGAAGGCCCTGGCGCAGCGCGCGCCGTTGGGGGCGCTCGACATGAGCGCCACGGTGCGTGGCGCAGCGGAATTCGTCGCGCGATCTGACAGGGCGAGACGTGTGTCTTCCGATC
>JAPLOD010000456.1 GCA_026692735.1 Planctomycetota bacterium
CGCCGGCCAGGCGGGCAGGAGGATGATCTTCCTGCCGTCGGTCTGGAAGAGCAGTGCCTGAAACCCCGTCAGCAGATTGCTGCCGTGGTCCTGGTCGGGGGTCCAGTCGTAGTTCGGGCCCCAGAACGCCGGGAATCGGCAGTTCTGATCGTAGCTGCGGGCGCGAGCGACGAGGCCTTTCCGTGCTTCGTCCGTCAGGCCCAGATACGCCATGAAGATGTCGTCCTGCCGCCAGCCGGAATGTCCGCTGTCCCAGCGATGGTGCAGCGCCTCGATGCCCCATTCGGGATTGGGCCGGTTCAGCGCGATCAGGCGGAAGGGGAAGACGGCGTACAGCTCGGGGTTCTCGCAGTTGGATTTCTTGTCGAACTTCTCAGCGGGCGCGAGCGCCTTCTTGCCGTCCACGTCGCGCAGCGGCAGCGGCGGCATCTTATCACGCAGGCGCTTCCAGAGTTCGCGTTCGGCGGGCGGCGCGAGTTCGGCCGGCAGCGCCAACACGCGTTCGGTGACGGCGACGCAGCCAGCGAGCTCCGGCATCGGGTTGGTGCAGTCCCACCACGTTTCGCAGGCTTGCGACGGATGCATCACCAGCTTGCCCTGCTCGTTCGTCTTGTAGTGCTGCTCGAAGAAAGTCAGTATCTCATGGATGGTCGGGATGGCCGTCTTGGCGAGGAAGTCTTTGTCGAGCGTGTGTTCATAGTAGTCCAGCGTGAGCCAGCACAGTTCCAGGCCGCCGACCCACTCCCATTTGTGCCAGCCGCTTGCCTGCAGCTTGTCGGCACCGCGCTTGTCCCACGGCGTCCAACCGTACGTCTCGCTGAACATCGGCCCCCAGAAGTAGATGCACTCCGGGAAGTACGCGCCGTCGTGGCCGCAGTACAGCTTGGTGCGGTACTTGCACATCTCCAGCACCTCGCCGCAGTACATCTTGAAGAGCGGCTGCATCAGGTCGTAGTCGCCGGCCGCAGGCATGCTGTAGTATGGCAGCCGCGTGTTCTGCCACCAATAGCCCGGGCCCCAGCGGCGGTAGTCCGGGTCGTGCTTGTCGTCCGGCGGCATGGTGAAAATGTTCCCGTTGAACTTGATCGGGTACGCGCCCCGCCCGCTGCACGCGGCGATGAAGCGCTGCAGGTGATACATCTGGCTGACGTACGCAGCCTCGTCGCCCACCGCCGCCTGGCCTCCGCCGCCCTGCGCGCGTTTGCCGTCCACATAGATGCGGCAGCCGCCCGTCTTCGGATCGGCCACCGCCGCGACGTGCGTCCAGCGACCGGCCGGCAAGGCGTCCTTCTGGTTCAACTGCGATTGGCCGCAGATGAAGCGCAGGCTGTTGCCGGGGTAGGTGTCGAGCAGAAAGCCGTCGCTGCCGCCCGGGGTGATCTTGTCCGCGATGCGCGCGCCGCTACCGGGCAGTGTCTCCGGCTTGACCCAAGCCTCGATCGTGAGCCCGGGTGCGAAATCCCAGGCGGCGGAATCCTTGAGCGGGCCCGGCGGAACCGCATTGCCGGTGAAGAGCAGGCCCGCGGCATTGGCCACGGCTTTCTCCTGGCTCAACTGCGCGAGCGCCTGGATCTCGGCGTCGCTCAGTGCCTTTGCGAACACGCTGATGCGGCCGAGTTCGCCCGCGAACTTGTTTGCGCCGGCCTGGTCAAGGCCGGCCCTGAGCGCGAGCTTGTTCTCGGGGACGATGGACGCGGGCTTCGATTCCGCATTGGCCTTGGCGCGAATCCAACTGCGGTTCCAGAACTCGCCCCACCAGGACGCATGCCTCTTCATCCGGTCGGCGTCAACGTCCGGCCCCAGCTTGCGGGCGAGCTTCTCGCTCTCGGCAAGCCACTCCGCAGGCGTGGACGGGTAGCGCGACAGCACGTAGACGTTGAAGAGGTGGTTCTTGCCGCGCTTGGACCGCAGCCGCAGATCGTCGAGCCGCTCGCCGCCTGGGGAAGTGACGAGCGCACCGAACGTGCGATGCAGCAGCGGGTCCGGCTGCTTGAAGTCCTTCAGCCCCTGGACCTCCGCCAGAATCTCCGGGCCGAAGGACTTGATGTTGTGGTGATACCAGCCGATGCGGCCGGTCTGGTCTTTCAGCACCGTGTCGGGCTCGATGATCGTCGGCTTCTTCTGTGCCGCCGGCGCGTTGGTCATGATATCGGCGCACTGCAGTTCCTTGTACTCCTGCTGGCTGGTGCGCCAGAGTTCGATGGACGCGGTGGCCTCGCTTGGCGCCGAGCCGCGAACGAGTACTTCAATGGCGGGCTCGCAGGCATCCACCCAAAGCTCGATGGTTGTCTTGCGCTCGCCCTCGCCGGCCTCAATCCTGAGCGTCGCGTCGCGCAAGCTGAGCGTCTGCTTGAACGGCTGGCCGGCGGCGAAGGGGCTCGGCTCAAGCTGCACGCGCACCTTGCCGACTTTCACCAGCCGGGCATTGTCGTCCCAGGCGTCGGTCTTGCTGATGATGAACTGCACGCTGCCGTCGGCTTCAGCCCACGCATTCAGCCCGATGTCGCCGTTTCCCAGCGGCATGGAGCCCAGCGCGTTGGCGCTCGGCGTATCCCAGACGACGTTGTACCGGTCCAGCCAATCGAGCGTCGCGGTTTCCGCGAGCACCAACGGCGCCAGCGTGAGCAGAACGGTCAGGCATGCAGCGAGTCTCATGGCGCTCCTCCAGGGGGGAAATTCGGGGGACACGATCCCAATTCAGCCATTCGCGGCGGTTGAGGAAACGGACTGAATTGGGAATCGTGTCCCCCGATTTTCCAAAGCCCCTGAATGTCATACCCCGCTATCGGCGAAGAAGGGCGTTGAAGCGTGTTGACAAATGCGGCGCAAAAGAGCATCGTCTCGGGAAATTCGGGAAACACGATCCCAATTCAGCCATTCGTGGCGGTTGAGGAAACGGACTGAATTGGGAATCGTGTCCCCCGATTTTCCCGCGGGAGGAGGCACGATGATCAAGGTCGCGATGATCGGCTGTGGTGGAATGGGCAATGCGCACGCGCCGACACTGGTGAAACTGCCGAATGTGCAGGTGGTCGCGGCGTGCGATCTGATCCCCGAGAAGGCGAAGTCGCTGGCGGAGAAGAACGGCATACGCCGGCATTGTACGGATTTCCGCGAGCTGCTGCCGGACGTGGACGCGGTGTGGGTGTGCACGGAGCCGTTCAACCGCGTGGACATCGTGACCACGTGCGCCAAGGCGCGGAAGCACATTTTCACCGAGAAGCCGATCTGCCGGCGCCTCGCGGATGCCGACACGATGATCGCCGCAACCAGAAGAGCGAAGGTGAAGTACATGCTGGGGTATTGCCTGCGGTTCTGGCCCATGCCCTACGGACTGATGCATGACACGTTCGCGAGCGGCGAGCTGGGCGAGTTGGTGAGCTGCTGGATGCGGCGCTTCATGCCGTGGGACCCCCAACGCTGGTACGCCTACCAGGAGAAGAGCGGCGGAGTGATGCTGGACTTCGGCAGTCACGACATGGACTGGCTGCGCTGGGTGGGCGGAGACGTGAAGACGGTCTTCGCCAGGACGTTCAGAGTTCGACAAGGCACCCAGGGCGACGACCATGGCGGGGCGGTGCTGCTGTTCAAGAAGGGCGGCATGGCCACGGTTGAGGATAGCTGGGGCGCGCAGATGAGCGAGACATCCATCGGCATCGTCGGCACGAAAGGCATGATCACGGTCGGCAATGACGGGAAGGTCCGCAAGCGGATCGGCTACGACGGCCAGGAGCAGGTCATTGACGGCGAATCGGCGATCGCGATTGACCCGAAGGGCAACCTCGGGAAGCGAGACGCGAGCGGCGCCATCGAGAAGGTGGCGGCGCGGGCCGAGTCAATCCAGGAGCATTTCTTCCGCTGCATAGAGGAGGGCGCCGAGCCGCGGACCCCCGCTGCGGATGGCCGCAAGACGCTGCTGACCGTCATGGCGCTCTGGGAGTCGGCCAGGACGGGCAAGGCCGTGGACGTGGACAGCATCGCGAGAAAACGCCGCAAGGCGTGATGGCGATTACGAAGATGGTGGGCCGTCGCGCATTGCACCACGAAGAGCACGAAGAAGACGACACGGGCGTAGTTGTGTCAGTCCTTGTTTGGGGTCTTCGTGTTCTTCGTGGTTCGTTCGCCGGATAGTGCCTCGGGCAGTGAGAACAACGCTATTCCTTGCCGCCCCATTCTGCGAGCACCTCGTCGGCCGAAAGCACCCGGTCCCAGATTTTGAGCTCATCAATCCTGCCGGCGAACCACCCGGGCGTCTGATCGTTCTGCCGTCCGCACCAGCCGTTCCAGCCGATCAGGAAGGCGCTGTCGGCGAGGTCAACGGCGTGCTTCAGCGCCGCCTTCTTCACGACGATGCCGTCCACGTAGAGCGTGACTGCCTTGCCGGATTCGAACGTGGCTGCGACGTGGTACCACTGGCCGGGGCGGAAGAGGCCGTCGTCCGTCCGGAAACCCGCGTTGCCTTCCTGCGAGCCGGCTTCCGCCAGAAGGCTGCCGTTCCAGAAGAGGAGCGCGTATCCGGCCGACGAGCGCTGTCTGGCGACGATCCCTCTGCGTTCCCCGACGTTCTCCGCGTTGACCCAGACGGACAGGGTGAGGTTCTTCAGGTTCAGGCCCCCCGCGCCGTCGGCCTGGATGACGCCGCGGCCCGTCTTGCCGTCCAGGCGCAACGCACGCCCGAACCTGCCCTCGCGCAGTTCGCAGGCGCCTTCGCACTGGACTTGCGGCGCGAGCTTGCCTGCGGCGGGAGTCTTGCCGGCTTCCATCTCGTCGAAGCGGATGTGCAGCACGGGGTCCTTGGGCTTGGTGAGGCCCTTCGCCCTGAGGAGCTTCAGGTTGGCCGGCTCAGCGAGGTACTCCAGAGTCGGCGGGAAGACGAGCGTCTTGTTGTAGACCTGCTCGGCGAGCCGGTGGTGTTCCATCATGGTGCGCGCGCGCCAGAAGCGCCCTTCCTTCAGGCATTGGCGCGCTTCCTCGAGTGTCCGGCCCAGGAGCGTCTTGCCCTCGGCGCCCAGTGCAGTCTTGCCGGCTTCCACGTCAATGTTCAGATCCTCCAGAGCGTTCACCAGGGAAGCCACATGCCGGCGGTCTTCCTCCGGTATGGCCACGGACACCTTCGTGATCTTCGCCCCGGCGGGCGCCTGGAAGGCGAGCAACTGGTACGGCTGGAGCTCGAACGCGAGCTGGCCGTCCTTGAGGCCGAGTTCCTCGCCGGTTGCCAGGCGGCGCACGGGCGCGTTCGTCTTCAGGGCCAGCGTCACCTGAACGGGATAACGCTCGCGGTTGACAGCGTAAAAGAGGAGGTCCTCTTTCCGCGAGAGCTCCCAAACGGCCACGGGGTCGCGAGCGTCCGGGCGCGGCCGGAACGCGACGGGCGGCAGCTTGCGGTACTCCGCCAGGAACTCGCGCAGCAGCGGCTGGCCCAGCGTGTAGGCATTGCCGCCGTCGGCGAGGTAGGTCGCGTCGGCTTCGGCGAGGGCCAGGGCGTAGCGTTCGAGGAACTGGCGGCCCGCGGGGTTCACGACGCCGCTCATCCATGTGCGCTTGGTTCCCTGCGGGAAACCGAGGGACTCGGGCGTCACGACCTTCTCAACCGCCTCAAAGTAGCCCGCCCCGAAAAGAAACGCCGCTTCGCCGGACGGTCCGCGCATGGACAGGAGCGCGGCAGGCTCAAGGAGAAGGTCCCGCATCTTCGGGTCCGCCATGGGCCCTTCATAGGTGAACGCCCGGCGTCCGTAGCTGTGGCGGCTGTTGATCAGGACGACGCCTTCGATCGCCCCCAGGAGCTGCGGGTCAATGCCCGCGTCCTGCAGCATGTCGAAGTTGCTCACATAGACCTTCAGGTCGGGCCGGGCGCGGCGGACGCGGTCGCGAATCCGCGTGTGCAGTTGGGCGATCTTCTCGCAGCGCCAGGCGATCCAGCGGTCGCGCGCATGGGCCATCAGCCAGTCGTACCGCGCCCGGAAGCGCTTCGGGTCGTCCGCCTTGGCGCCGGTGCTCAGACCGGTCTCCTTCTCGAACAAGCCGACCGTGAGGTCGTCGTAGCCCCAATCCAGCGAGTGGAAGTTGTTGAGTCCGGGATTGACCCAGCTCATCAGCCGCAGGCACACGCCCCGGAAGGCGGGCGAATCCTTGTAGCGGTCCGCGAACTCCCCGATCATCCCCAGATACCATTCCTGGTCCACGGGATGGAGCGGGTGGAACCGAGGCACGTCGTTGAAGTCCTTGCCGCCGCCGCCGTCCTTCGAGATCAGGGCGTTGGGCTTGGGCTTCACGGCGCCTGTCGGGTTGGCGAGCCGGTCCAGCTCGCGGCACTCCGGATGGAACTCGCCAATCAGGCCCAGCCCGTACTTCTCGCACTTCAGCAGCAGGATGCGGACGATGTCCAGAGTGCCGGGGTCGGCGAAGTCAGTGTTGTAGCGCGATGGATAGAGCGACATCTGGTACACCGCGACGGTGGGCGCCAGCGTGTCCCCGCCCACGTGTGCGATGGCGCGCGCCCAGCGGTCCGCGCCGATCAGCGAGCCGCGCGGCCCCCGGTCCGGCGCGCCGTACACAGCCAGGAAGTTGCTGCCTTCCTCATACCAATTCCCGAACGAACGCCCGCCGGAGACGGGAACGTCGAGCAGCGGGAGCTCGCCTTCGACGCGGTAGAGGCGGATCTTCGCCACCGCCGCGCCGCGCCGGCCGTCGTGCGCGGTCACGAATACAACGCGGAGGTCGGTCGTGCGCGGCCAGAACAGGATCGCGTGCGTCTGCATCTTCCTGGAGAGTGCGAAGCACGCGCCGGTGTCCAGGCCGCCGGCCACCGGGTAGGCTTCGGGGGACGCTTCGCGGATGGCGATGCAGAACGTGCGGAACGCGTCGTCCGGGCAGTCGGTCTCGAGCACGTACGGCTTCTGGGCTTCCGGGACCGCGAGCTTGTACGCAAACCAGCCCGGCTCCCGGTTATGGTGCTGCGCGGCCAGGAACCCGGCATCGCCGGACTCGCGGTACTTCCCCGCCGGCCCGTCCACGAGCGTGGCTCCGCCGGCGCCCGCGTACTGCGGCTCCGTGGCGACGCAGTCGACCTCGGGTAGTAGGGCCCCCGGCTGAAGCCGGGGGCTAGTGCCGCCGCGCGGCAGCGGCTTCGCGTCCGCCACGATCACCGTGAGCGGCGCCAGGTCCTTCGCATCCAGCGGCTTGTCGCCCTCGGCCAGCGTGATCTCGAAGACCCCTTCGCGCGGACAGGCGAGCGGGACGGCGAGATCAACAGGCTTCACGCCGGCGGGAAGCTCCACGTCCCGGCTGGTGATAACGTCCTTTGTCGCCGTGTCCTGCAGACGCACCACGACTTTGGCCGGCTCCGCGCGCCCGCCGGCCTGAAGACACAGCTTCAGCTCCTCACCAGCGCGCACTATTGTCCGGTCCTCAGCGACATACATGCGCACGGTCTTGCCCACGGCGGGGCCTGAGGCGCGCACGACCAGCTTCTCGATCTTGCCGAAGCCCGTCCAGTGATAGCGCTGGAGCCGGATGACATGCTTGCCGGCTTCGAGCCAGAAATTGCCGATCTTGCCGCCGCCGCCCGTCACGGACAGCTTCCCGTCAATGACGTATTCCATGCCCCACAGGTCAGCCGGCACGAGCAACTCATACCAGCCGGCCTGCGGCACGGCGATGTCGTACTCCGCCCACCCGGCAATGTGGAACCACTCGTTCGGCTTGGTGACGCCCGCCAGGTTGCCCGACTTCCGCACGCGCTCCGCGTCCTGCGGGTCCGTGAACTCGCAGCGGTCGAACTGGGCCGCGGGGCGGGTGAGCTCCCACTCGCCGGCCCTGCACGCCGCGACCGACACCAATGTCGGTCCTACGGCAAGCGCCGTGACGCATGCCGCGAACCAGCCGATGGCAAGCTGCTTCACCATGTCAATCACTCCTTCAACGCTTTACGCATCTGCTGGGCCGCCGCATACTGGGCGCAGGTCTTCGGCACGGCATCGGCGTCCTTCGCGGCCTGGCGGCGCAGCTCCTGCCGGCGTTGCTCATCCGGCGTTGTGGCGGCGAGGGCCAGCGCGGCAGAAGCGCGGGCCAGCAGGGCTTCGCCATCGGCGGCGCGAACAGCCACGGCCTGGCCGGCCAGCCTGTACGCCTCCTCGGGAAGGCCCAAGGCGAGCTTGAGCTCGGCAAGGCGCACAAGCGCCTGAACGATGCGGTACTGTGGCGCGGGCAAGTAGGCGGGCGGGTCCAGGATCAAACGGAAGTAGCGCTCCGCGTCCGCGGGCTTGTGCAGGACGAGGGCGTACTTTCCGGCCTCATATGCCGTGTTGAGGTAGTCCACCTGCCGCGTGGCGTCGGGGCAGTGGTCAATGATGAACTGCAGCTCCTGGCCGCAACGGTGCCGCGCCTCGTCCCTTTCCGCCCAGCGCTTCTGTTTCCCGGCCGTCTCGCAGATCTGGGCGCAGGCGATGCTCAACCCATGATGGGCATGAGCGGACAGAGGTTGCTTGCGCACGCCGTCATCGAACAACAGGTAGAGGTTCCCGAACAGGCCGCCGCGCGCGATCCCCAGCGCCGCCAGGCCGATGACGAAAGGGATCGCGGCGCCTAACGCCAGGCGGGGACTCATGTGGGCGCGCTGTACCAGGGCGCAGACGAACTCGGCGCTGACAAGCAGGATGCCGGGCAGGCCGAGGTAGAGGTAACGGTCCTGCATCACCTGGGGAATGGAGATGAGGTTGAGATTGGGTCCCAGCGCCAGGACGAACCACAGCCAGCCGAAGAGTGTCAGGCGCCGGTTGGGCGTCAGCCACACCGTCACGGCGAAGAGCAGCGCCAGCAGCGCGGCGTAGCCCAGGAAGCGCGGCTCGAGCGGCGAGGCGATTGGCGCAACGAAGTACGCGATGCTCAGTCCCACAGGCACAAAGATGTTGTAGAGATACCGGCTGAGTACCTCGGCATCGGTCAGAAGCGCGGTGAAGACCGTTCCGCCCGGCGGCGGGACGAGCGTTCGGGCGTGGCCGATCAGGTTCATGATCACCGCGCCGCCGGAGATCAGGATGACCGGCAGGAAGCGCCAGCACACGGAAATGAAAAATTCAAAATGAAAAATGCAAATTGGGCGGCGTTGATTTTCGCATTGTGCAGTTTGAGTTTTGGATCTCGCGAGGCCGCGGGCTCCGCCGCACAGATCCGCGAGCAGCAGGACGGGCGCGAGGCCCAGGGCGCTGGGCTTGCTCCAGACGGCCAACAGGTAGAAGAGGACGGTCAAGGGCATGCGCCGCTTCTGGCCATCGTAGCGCAGGAAGGCCCAGAGGGAGGCGAAGCCGAACAAGGCGGCAAGGGCATTCTTGCGCTCGGATGCCCAGCACACGGTTTCACAGGCGGTCGGGTGGACGGCGAAGGCCAGGGCCACGAAGAGCGCTTTTCCGGGGCTCAAGCCCAGCAGGCGGACGATCCGCCACACGAACAGCGCCGCGCCGGCGTGGTAGACACAGGTCATCAGGCGCACGCCCGGGGCCCATGTCCCGAGCAGCTTGGGCATCCACGGGAAGAGGAGGCTGTCGAGCCTGTAGCTGAGGATGGCGATGGGGAAGTAGGTGCTGTGCTCCGGCGCGAGGAAGAGGCGCTGCAGGTTAAGCGGACCGAGGGTGGCAAAGATGTGGTCAACATCGTCGTACGGCAGGAACTCGGCGTTCCAGCAGTTGATCAGCAGCAGCAGCGGCGAGAGGGCGATCAGCACGCCTGTCCAGACTTCGAGCGGGAACCTGCGCGCTCCTGCCGTCGTTGCCGTGCTGGTGCCCACGAGTTCCCGCCTTCGCGCTGTCCCGTGCGACTGCGAGCTAGCTCGCAGTGCCACAGAGACTCTATTCCCCGCCGGCGGCCGCGCGGACGCCGCCGAGCGTGTGTCCCTTTGCCGTCGTGTAGAGTCGCCGCAGGGACGTGTCTTCATGTGCGTGGGCGGCAACGACCTTTCCCATTACAAGCGGGCAGTCTCCAGGCCTGCTGATCTCGACCAGCACGCACTCGAAGTTCGCCACCGCGTCGGCCACGAGCGGCGCCTTGACCAGTGCGGCGGGCTCAGCCCCGATGCCCGCCTCCGCGAACTTGTCTTTGTCGCGGCCGGAGTGGCTGCCGGCGAAGAGCGTCTCCCGCGCCATTCGCTCGGACGGGAAAGCCACCACGAACTCCTTCGTGCGCGTGATGAGCTCGTAGGTGTACGCGCCGTCGTCAATGCCCAGCACGAACATCGGAGGATCGGAGGACGCGATCGCCACCCAGCCCACCGCCATCACGTTGGGCCGGCCGTCCGCGCTCCGCGTTGTCACCAGCACGACCTGCTCCGGGTACTTGCGAAGCAGCGCCTCGGAGGGGGTGGTTCGCTTCTGCATGATCGGCAGCGCTCCTGTTGCTCCGGTCGAGGATGATGCCGCGCCACCATCGCAACGCCGGAGGTGTGGCACGGGCATCTTGCCCGTGTCCACGGCCTGGAAGGCCGTGCCACTTGGTACGGGCCGCAGGTGGTCAGCGGACAGACCTCTCGTCCGGACACAGCTCCCGTCAGCCGCCTTTCCCCGCCTTCAGCACGGTGCGGATGCGGTTATCGAGCGCGGTCTGATCCACGGCGAAGGACCGCAAGGCGCTGATGTTCATCAGGGCGTCGAGGCCCAGTTCGCCGGAAGCCAGGCGCGGCTTCCAGGTGGCGTACACCGGGATCTTCCCGTCTTTCGTCACCGTCTCGATCTGTAGCGGCGACCAGCGCGGCAGGAGATCGCCCAGGCCCGCGTCGGCGAAGTGCTTCTGCACAGCGTCGGGTGTCAGGCGGTCGAGGTCCTGGCGCAGCAGCGCCTCGACCGCGTCCTCGAACGTGCGCGGCACGGCCCAGAGCGTGTCAGCGTTGAACTGGGCAAACGTCACGCCGGCGGCGAGGGGCACCTGCGGGTCATCGGCAACGTGCGAGGTGACCTGCGCGAGCGGATGGGCGCGGTAGTCGGCGGCGGCCTTGGTGGGCATGGTGAAGACGTCGCAGCCCGCGAGGCCGCCGACCTGCGCGCCGCTGCGGATGCTGGCGCCGATGAGCGCGCTGCCGGTGCGGCCGGCCTTGCGCAGGGCGAGCAACTGGCGCTGCGTGGCCAGCGTGGCCTTCTCGCCGACGTTCTGGCCGCTGCCGAGCTTGTTATCGGCGACGAAGGCGTTGAGGCGGCCCATGAAGACGTTGACGTACGCGGGCCTGGTCAGGAGCGCGGCGAGATAGTTCTGCCGCGCCGAAAAGCCGAGGGTGAAGTTGACCGGCACGCCGGCCAGCACAAGCCTGCGCGCACCGAGGAATCCGGCGGGAGTGAGCGGCACCTTGACGATGAAGCGCTGCGGGCAGATGGCGAAGTACCGCTTGCCGTAGCTGACGGTGGCCTCGACATCGTTGGCCAGGTCCGTGTGCAGCTCGACGCTCACGAACGCGTCGAAGCGCTCAACCAGCCGCAGGGCGTGCCAGGCGTTGAGGACGAACGCGATCTCGAGGACCAGCTTCTGCTCGCTCATGCCCGGCTCCGCGGCCAGCAGCATTGCGGCGGCTGCGGGGATAAGCTGGTCGTAGATGCCCTTCTGGATCTCCTTGTTGAGAAGCGTGTTGTTGGTGGTCAGCGCGTCGAATGACGAGCTCCACAGCTTGGTGGCCTCATCAATGTCGCCCGTGTCCAGCCACAGGCGCGTGCCGACGGCGCGCAGCTTGCGCCATTCGGGATCGTCCTTGACGGCAACGGCGGGCTTGCCGAACTGGTGGTTGAAGCCCTTCAGGACAAACTGTTGAACGGTCTCATTGAGAGTAATCATAGCGGCCTCCGGAGTATAGTGCCAAGTCCACTATACCCGACGGCGCGGGAATCTCAAACGTTGGGAGCGGCGGCGGATTTGCCTTTGGCGCACGGGGCGGTAGCTTGTCTGCAGCCAGGCTAACTCGCGCGCCGATTGTCCGATGGCCAGCGCACAAGAGGCACGCATGCATGCGTCGCGAACTCTCACGGTGCCCGGCGCGGCAACGGTGGCGGCTACGAGGGCTTCCTGATGAAATCCTTTGAGATGATCGCGCGCGCCGTGGAGAACGTCGGCGTGAAGAAGGTGGCCGGCGACATGAAGGTGTCCACGTCGCTGGTGTACAAGTGGTGCGAGGAGGCCGGCGACGATCCGGATGCCGCGGCGAGCGGCGCGGTGAACCCGCTGGACCGCGTGCTGGCTCTGTGGCGCTGCACGCAGGACAGCGATCTGCTTGACTGGCTGTGCCAGCGCGCCGACGGGACGTTCGTGCCCAACCTGCTGCGGGACAGAGACATTGACGCGGAGTACGTGGAACGCACGCAGAAGCTGATCCAGAACTTCTCGCGCCTGCTGGATGTGCTTTCACGCTCCATGCTCGACGACGGTCGCGTGGACCATCAGGAAGCGGAGGACATCCGGCGGCAGTGGCAACAGTTGAAACAGTGCGGGGAGTCCTTCGTGGCAGCCTGCGAGCGCGGCGTCTTTGACGCCAGGGACGGAGCGGGCGCAGCACGATAAGGCGCAGCGCGTGGGGGCCTGGTATGCGCATTGCCGGAACGTTCTTCAGAGAACTGGCGGACGAGCTGTATGAGGGCGTCTACTTCCTCGACCGCGACAGGACGATCACCTACTGGAACGGCGGCGCGGAGCGCATCTCCGGCTTTGCCGCCGACGAAGTCATCGGGCGGCGCTGTGCGCAGGGCATACTGATGCACGTGGATGAGCGCGGCAGGTGCCTGTGCCGCTCGAGGGTGTGCCCCGCGGCCAAGGCGATGCGCGATGAGCGCCCGCACGAGGCCGAGCTGTACATCCATCACAGGGATGGACATCGCGTGCCGGTTGTCGCGCGCACGGCGCCGGTTCGTGACAAGCGGGGCCGCGTCGTGGGCGCCGTCGAGGTCTTCAGGGAGCGATACAGCCGCACGTCGCTTGAGGAGCGTATCCGCGTCCTTGAGGAACAGGCGCAACTGGACGAGCTGACCAGCATAGGCAACCGGCGTTATGGCCAGAACCAGTTGCAGGTGAGCCTCAACGAGCTGCGGCGCACCGGCTTGCCCTGTGGCGTGCTGATGCTGGATGTGGACCACTTCAAGGACGTGAACGACCGCCATGGCCACGTCGCCGGCGACCGGGTCCTGAGACTGGTGGCGAACACGCTCGCGGTCAACGTGCGCTCCTTCGACCACGTGGCCCGCTGGGGCGGCGACGAGTTCCTCGTCATCCTCATCAACGTGCGCCGGCAATCGCTGCGCGCCGCCGCGGAGAAACTGCGGGCCCTGGTGGCGTCGTCGCGCGCCGCCGGGCCAGCGGGGGCCATTCACGTCGCGGTATCCATTGGCGCCACGCTCTGCCGCAAGGACGACACGCCGGCGGCCATACTGGGCCGGGCCGACACACTGCTGTACCGCAGCAAGAAGTCGGGCCGCGACCGCGTCTGCATGTAGAGTGTGTTTCCGCGCTATCTGCCCACGCTGTTGAGCTCCGCCAACTGGGCGGCGAACGCGCGTGCCGCTGCGGCGTCGCCGCGCTGCGCGCAGGCTTCCGACAACCGCCGCAACGCTTTCTCATACACGCCCATGCCCCGCAGATGCTGGTAATAGCGGTTGTCCGGATCAAGGAGAACGGGGGCCTCAAAGCCGCGGGCCAGACCCAGGAACACCTCCGTCGGGTATCTGCTGGTCACGGTGAGCGCCATGGCGCGGATGTTCATCATCTGCGCCCGGCGCAGCGGAGCAAAGCGCCGCGCGAACGCCAGTTTCCCGCTGCCATCGGCGAACGTGATGAAGCAGGCCGGATCCTCGGCGTAACGGAAGGTCTCCAGCATGCCGGAGACGAACTGCTCGCTGTCGCGGGCGGGCGCACGGGAGAAGCTGCAGGCGGTCAGGTCGTAGCCGAGCCCCGGCTGGTCGTCGGTGATGAGCGGCGCCGCGCCTGAGAACGCCCGCGTGTGAGCGGGACCCATGACAAAGCAGGCGAGCACGTCGTCGGCATTGCGAATGCCGGCGCTCCGGAGCTGCGCGCTCACCGTGGGGACGGCCAGCCGCGCGGCGATGCGCTCATAGGGAGCTCCGCCGTCGTCCTCGTGCCCGATAACGCAGAACTCTTTGCCCGCGAAGAGCTCCCACACGGTTGTCGTCGGGAACACCGCCTGCATGCTGCCGACAACGCTCTGTGCCTGCGCGAGCGTTACGCAGTGGTACGGCAGCCACTGTGCGACCATGCCGCCCTTGCCGAGGCGGGACTTGCAGAGCCGGTAGAACTCGACCGAATACAGGTTAGAGACGCCCGCGTTGTTGGGCGGCGGCGGCTCCAGGGCGATGACATCGTAGCGCTTCTTCGTTGCCAGCAGATGCGTTCGGCCGTCGTTGACGATGACGCTCACGCGGGGATCGTCGAGCACGGAGGCGTTCTCTTTGGCGAAGAAGTGCCGCGCCGCGTAGACGACCCCTTCGGACAGGTCCGCACAGTCAATGGAGGCGACGTCAGGATGGCTGGCCACGGCCGAGAGCGTCATGCCCGAGCCCAGGCAGATCACGAGCGCCTCGCGCGGCGCCGGATGCAGCAGCAGCGGCAGATCGCCGATCAGGTGCGTGTAGCGCCGGCCGCCGAAGCTGTTGGTCATCATGGAGGTGGTGCCGACCACCAGCCGCCGCACGGTCCCTTGCGCCGTCTCGCGGTCCACCACGTACACCGAGCCGGTGTGGTCCTCCTCGTAATACACGAGTTGAGCGTCTTCCTCCTTCGACAGATACGATCGCGCCCTGTCAGGCTGCAGCAACAGAACCGACGCGACAAGGAGCAGGCCGGTCGCGCCGGCCGCCGTCCAGCGCCGCCGCCACGGGGTGCGCGCTGCCAGGACGAGTCCCGCGCAGGCGAGATAGCCCAGGGCACAGAGCACCTGCGTCTTCTGCAAGCCGAGGTATGGCAACCACCAGAAGCCACAGACAAGCGGCCCCAGCATGCAGCCGAGCGTGTTCAGCATGTACGCGGAGCCCAGCCTTTTGCCGAGCGAAGCGGTCTCAGTCGCGAAGAAGCGTGCGCCAAAGGGAAACGCGCAACCCATCAGGAACGTCGGCGCCAACACCAACATGACGGCATGTGTAAGGGGAACTACGATCCCGTCCACGCCGGGGCGGTTCCGCACCAGCGGCGCATTGGCCGCGGCCCAGACGGCCAGTCTCCCGGTGGTCTGCCGCCAGTACGGCAGCCAGAGGAAGACGGTCGCCAGGATGAAGGTCCCCGTCAGGACCTGGAACAGCGCGAACCCGCGTGCACTGTCCCACTTGTCCGCGTACCTTCCCGAAAGGGCGCTCCCCACCGCCAACCCCAGAAGATAGACGGCCAGCATCGCCGCGAATGCCTGCGCCGTAGGCCCCAGGTACAGAAGCAACAACCTCGTCCAGGCTACCTCAATGGCAAGACCGAGAAAGCCTGCCATGAGAAACGCCGCCAGCATCGCGCGACGCATCCTCGGATCATCCGCAACTCTCACCGGCAGCGAAGCGGGTGCCGGCGCCGACGTTGCCTGCGGGGGCGCCTCCGCACGCGCGAAGAGCACCCATACCAGAAACGCCACGGCAACATTCCCTGCGATGCCCGTCAGCAGCGTGCAGTGCAGCCCAACAAACGGAATGGCAACGAAGCCGGCGAGCAGGCAGCCGGCAACGCCTCCAAGCGTATTGGCGGCGTACAATAGCCCCAGCGTTCTCCCGGCGTTCTCGCAGGAGGCGATAACGACCTTTGCCAGGACCGGCGCCGTCCCGCCCATCAGGAAGGTAGGCACGATCAGGACCGCGAAAGATCCGGCCAAGCGGCACGCGGTGAAGGCGAAGCTCAGGGAACTGGAGAAGCCGAGGTTGCCGACGACGGCGTTCATCAACTCCAACAGGATCAGTGAAACGCCCGCGCTCGCCGCGATCCCCGCCTCCAGCCACACGTACACCCGCAATGGCCTGGCGCTGCGGTCGGCAAGCGAGCCGAAGAACCAGCTTCCCAGAGCAAGACCGAGCATGAACACCGACAGGGTTGTGCTGACTGCGTAGGTCGTGACGCCGAACAGCAGTGCCAGCTTCTTGGTCCACACAACCTGGTACAGGAGTGCCGAGGCGCCGGAGACGAAGAACAGCCCGGACAGGACTAAGGTTTTTCGCATGAGGCTATTCGCACTCGAGGTCCCGCACACGGCCGGCGCTCAGAGGTTCTTCCCTTCCGTGACCATCTTCCATTCATCCGTGCGGAACAGTGAGGCGGGGAGGCCCTCCTTGTTCATCAGGTTCGGCTCCGCGGTCTCATGCCACGCGAAGCGCACCGCGACGGGTTTGAGGACCCCATTGGCCCGCACAACGACCGTATCGCCGTCAATCGTGGCGGCAGCCGGCTCAAACCTCTGATCGTCGCCTGCAATGGCGAAGCAGGTCAGGTCCTTGCCGTCGCGCGAGGCCAGCCCGCCGCCGACATAATCAAAGCTGACGCGGATCTTGTCGCCCTCGACCTTCATGCTCTTGTAATAGACCATCTCTTTCCGGCCGTACGTCTTTGCCAATGCCCACAGCGCCAGGCGCCGGCCGACGGCTTTCTTATTGCCCGGGTGGATGTTCTTCACGTTGCCGACGTCGCTGATCACCGCCATGCCGGTGTTCGGCAGGTTCTTTATGGTCAGAAGCTGCGATTCGCAGAGCTCAGCGTACGCGAGGCCGTTGAGCTGGCCATATCTGTAGGGGGCGATCTGTACGAAATAGAAGGGCAGGTCGTCGCGGGCCCAGGCTGTCCGCCAGCTCTTGATCATCGCGGGGAAGAGCGTGCGGTACTGCACGGCGCGGCCGACGTTCGACTCCCCCTGGTACCAGATCGCTCCGGCAATGGCGAAGGGAACGAGCGGCGCGATCATGCCGTTGTACAGGGCGCACGGCCGCCAGGGGTTCGCGCGCGGGTCGCTGTAGTTCGGCTTGTTGGGCGGCGCGGGTCTCTTGTCCGCCTTGGCCCTGGCCGCGGCCTCATTCCAGGCCTTCAACTGCTGCTCATAGGTCTGCTTGGCCTTCTCCTCGTTGAAGTCGGCGCAGATTCTGTCCCAGTGCTCGACCATCTGTTTGCAGGACGGCTCGGAGTCCAGACCCTGGCGAGAGGCCCACGATTCGGCGGGCGTGCCGCCCCAGGAGGTGTTGATCAGGCCGATGGGCACGCCCAGCGTCTTGTGCAGTTCCACGCCGAAGAAGTACCCCGCCGCGCTGAAACCGCGGACCGTCTGCGGGGAGCACTCCTGCCACTGGCCGCGGCAGTCGGGCTGCGGCGTGCCAACCGCCGCCTTGGCCACGGTGAAGAGGCGGATCTGGGGAAAACTGGCCGCGGCAATGTCTTCCTGAGCTTTCTCGCACGACTGCACGGCCATCTCCATGTTCGACTGGCCGGAGCAGACCCAGACCTCGCCGAAGAGGACGTTCTTCAGCGATACGGTCCTGTTCTCGGCGCCTTCGATGACAATGTCCTGCGGGCCGCCGGCGGGCATGGCGGGCAGCTTGACGAGCCACTTGCCGTCGGCCCCGGCGGTCGCGGTGACGCTCTTGTCGCCGAGCTTCGCCGTGATCTTCTCATTGGCATCGGCGCCGCCCCACAAGGGCGTCTCGACGCCGCGCTGTAGCACCATGTTGTTGCCAAGAATCGCCGGCAGCTTCAGTTCAGCCGAAACGGCCAGTCCGCAGGCGAGCAACAGGGCCGCGGCGACAACGATGAGGCGTCTGCAAGGCATGCGATGATCTCCAGTCCAGGGCCGGTGAACGTCCCCCGTAAGCAATACACCGCGCCGGCGCGCCTGTTGTGGTCGGCGGGCGGGCGAAGGCGCCCGCAGGGCGACCCTCCGGGGAGTGGCATGGGCATCCGGCCCATGATTCACGGGCTGGAAGCCCGTGCCACGGGCAGCGGTCGGATTATGCAGTTGGACTGGGTGACCTTCATGGCAGAATGAACATGAGCAGTGTGTGCCCGGCCACCCACACGCGGGTGCCGCTACTCCAGGCCGGCGGGCAGGCAGGGGCGTTCATGGAAGTCGAAGTTCCTACGCACCGTTCCACCCAGTTGGAGAGACCCTCCGCGGAGCTCTCCTACGGCGAGGTGACACACCTGCCCGAAGACGCGATGATCGCGCGCGTCCTGGGCGTGGATTACGTGCACATCCGCACCAGCGACGGCGGCGATCTGTACCTGACGCAGCACGGCGTGCCGCTGCTGGAGCAACTGAAGCCCGAGAGCTGGTACGCCAACGAGTGGTTCGCGCAGCAGCGCGTGAAACTGGAAGGGACGAGCGCCGTCTACCGGGTGCCGACGCGCGAGGTGGACGGGAAGAGTGTTGAGCTGGTGGTGAAATACTGCCGCGTGGGCCAGGATGTGCCGCTGGAAACGAGCATCATCTACAAGGTGCTCAACGCGGACTTCAACAGCCCGTTCGAGGAGTTCGCGCTGGTCGAGGAACTGCGCAAGGGGGAGTTCGGCCCGCCCGACCTCGCCATAGGGCTGCAGGTGCCGCTCTCGATGTACGTGCCGCCCGACCGGATGCAGTTGTGGCAGACGGGGCGCTCCGAGTGCAAGATCGCCAGCAAGGTCGCCCGGCATCCTGGCATCGAGATAGACATCCTGCGCGACTACATACTCATGTACGCGTGGATTCATGGCTGGGACGCCGTCGAAGCGCACGAGAAGGGATTCCTCAGCAAAGAGGAGCTGGAGGCCCTCACGCAGCGGGTAACCGAGGAACTGGACAGCAAGGGGTACCGCGTTCTGGACATGAAGCCCAAGCACATCATCGTCAAGCCGGACAACGACGACGGGCTGGTGCGCGAAGCGGACCACGACCGGATCCGCTACAGCCTGGTTGATTTCGAGCTGCTGCAGCGCACGCAGGACTACGATGAGCGGGTGAAAGCGGAGCGCCGCTCGGAATACCTGATCCGGCAGCGCGACCGCTTTACGCCCAAGCAGGCGACATTCCCCAAGCACCTCCAGCGCGTCACGATCTTCGGCCATGACTACGTGTACGGGCACGCGGAAAGCACGGGCGGCGGGCTGTGGGTGGTCGGCAAGGACCCGGGGCTTTTCGACTACTTCCTCCCCGAGCGCTGGCGGAAGACCTTCCACTTCAAGCTCTGGGACGACCCGTCCGCGGGCAATCTCCTGTGGGACTCCACCAACCTCT
>JAPLOD010000457.1 GCA_026692735.1 Planctomycetota bacterium
GCGCGCGTTAGCAAGCGGTCCGGGAACCGCTCCCTCACGGTCGCGGCTCGGATGGGCGCGAGAGACCACGCATTTGTTGAGGAATCATTCGTAGTGAGCAACGCAATACGCCCCCCGGCCCGTCTGGCTCTCGAGGATGGCACCATCTATCGCGGTCGCGCGTTCGGAGCGCTGGTTGACCGCACGGGCGAAGTCGTTTTCAACACTTCGATGGCGGGCTACCAGGAGATCCTCACCGACCCGTCGTACGCCGGCCAGATCGTGACCATGACCTATCCCCTCATCGGCAATTACGGCGTGAACGTGGCTGACGTCGAATCCAGCCATCCCTGGGCGGAGGGCTTTGTGGTTCGCGAGTTGAGCGCCATCCGCAGCAATTACCGCGCTGAGGACGATCTGTCCGCCTATCTGGCGAAAGCCGGTGTGCCAGGCATGGACGACATTGATACGCGCGCGCTCACACGGAAACTGCGCTGCGCGGGCGTGATGCGCGGCATGCTGGCCTGTTCCGAAGCGGGCGCCAGACTCTCTGATGCCGACCTTGTGGACCGCGCGCGCAGTTCGCCGAAAATGGAAGGCTGGAACCTGGCGAGCCGGGTGAGCTGCAAGACTCCCTACGACTTCAGTGAAGGTTTCATGGAGGGCTTTGGGCGCGAACACGCGGGTGCATGCCCGCCGCCCCCGCAACGCTTTAACGTGGTCTGCATTGATTACGGCATCAAGACCAATATCCTGCGCTGCCTGTGGGAAGTCGGCGCCAACGTGACCGTCCTGCCCGCCAGTTCCACGGCGGACGACGTGCTGGCGCGCAAGCCGCACGGCGTGTTTCTTTCCAACGGGCCGGGCGATCCCGCTGCTGTGACGGGCGCGCCCGAGATGATCCGCGGCGTCGTCGGCAAAGTGCCGATGTTTGGGATCTGTCTCGGCCATCAGCTCATGGGCCTGGCGTTCGGCGGGCGCACGTTCAAGCTGAAATTCGGGCACCGCGGCGCCAACCATCCCGTGCTGGACGTCCAGAAGGGGAAGGTGGAGATCACCAGTCAGAATCACGGCTTCGCGGTTGACCCCAAGAGCCTGCCTGGTGACGTCGAAGTCACCCACATGAACCTGAACGACAAAACCGTTGAGGGCCTGCGCCACAAGAGCCTGGCCGCTTTCTCCGTGCAGTATCACCCCGAAGCCTCGCCCGGCCCGCATGACAGCTTCTACCTGTTCGGCCGGTTCCGCGACATGATCCTGGGACAGACGAAAATGTGATGGCACGCCTGGCCGGCATCCGCGTGGATCGGGTGCTTCGCCGCCATGGTCCATCATCATCTACTACTACTGCTGCTGCTGTGGCTCTGCTTCGGCACTGGCAGAGGGTGGGGAAGGGGCTTCCGTTTCCACGGGGCGCCGCAGCCGCATGCTGGGCTTGCGCCTCCGGGGCGTGACCTCAGTCCTGCCCGCGGGCTGGGTCGTGGCGCTGGCCTGCGGCGGCGGCAGGTGCTGCAACTGGCCGCGCGCCTCGCGCCGCTCCTGACGTTCGCGCTCCTCGCGTTCGTCTTTCTGTCGCAGGTAGAGCTGCAGCTTCCGCAGCGCCTGGTTCTCGATCTGCCGCACGCGTTCCCGTGTCAGCCCGATGCGCTCGCCGATCTTCTCCAGAGTGCAGGGCTCGCCTTCGGTGTCGCCTTCTTCGACGGCCAGACCGTAGCGCAATGCGATGACGTGCCGCTCGCGTTCCGTCAGGGCGAACTCCAGAGCGGTCTGCAGGGCCTCACGGTCATACTCTGCCGGCAGCCCCGGCTCTTCCTCCCGGCTTGGCACTCCCGCCAGCACGTCCTCGAGGTCGAACGAACTGTCAACGTCGCCGCCGCGCCCGATGGGCGCCGACGCGCTCAACGCCTTGCGGACAATCGCAATCCTGCTCGGGGACAGCTTCAGATACTTGCCGATCTCGTCGGCCGTGGGTTCGCGGCCGAGTTTCTGAGAGAGGGCGGAGCTCGCCCGCTTCCAGTTCGTCAGCACCTCGACCATGTACGCCGGTACGCGCACGGACTTTACCTTGTTGATGAGCGCCCGCCGGATGCTCTGCTTGATCCACCACGAGGCGTAGGTGGAGAACTTGCAGCCCTGGTCCGGCGAGAAGCGGCTTACCGCCTTGAGCAGGCCGAGGTTGCCCTCTTCGATGAGGTCGAGGAACGACATCCCCCGCTCGGTGTAGTGCTTGGCGATACTGACCACCAGCCGCAGGTTGGCGCGCACCATGCGGTTGCGAGCTTCGGTATCGCCCTGGGCGATCCGGTAGGCGAGCTCGCGTTCCTCCTTCGGCGTCAGCAGCTTGTACCTGCTGATCTCGGAGAGATAGAGTTCAACCTCTGCGTCGTTAGTAGCCGTGGCCGGTCCCCTCGCTCAAGAACCTCCCTTGACCGGTGCCGCGCCGGCCCCAGGGATCTCGGCGGCACTATAGCTCCCCGGGGGAGCACCTGCAATCCCCCTCCCCCTATTTTTCGCCCCGCCGGTTCCTGAAACCCTGTCCCGGCTTCGCGATAGAAATTCTGCCGGTCCGGGAGTTGTTCCTTGACACATCGGGACGGGGTGATACACCCTTTCAAAGTAATTCAACTCTGCTCAGGCTTTTTGGGGGAGGCGATGTGGCACGCCTTGGCACTCCTAAGTCCAGCGATGGGTTGAACCTGCAGCTTCACGGGAGACGACAGTGACAAAGAACGATATGGTGATTGAGATCGCCAAGAAGACGAATGTCGAACAGCAGAAGGTCAAGCAGATCGTCCAGTTGACGCTTGACAGTATCGTGGACATCCTGGCCACCGAGAAACGCATTGAGCTCCGCAATTTCGGTGTCTTTGAAGTCCGCACCCGCAAAGCCCGCAAGGCCCGCAATCCCCGCACTGGCGCTGAGGTCATGGTGCCAAGCAAACAGGTCGTGACGTTCAAGGCAGGAAAAATCATGGAAGAGCGCATTGAAGCCTCGGGCGCGCCTGCCAAACCGGCCTCCACTCCCGGCGCCCCCGCGAGTCCCTGACGTGCCGCCGCACGTTCCATTATTGTTCGCTGCCGGTGCAGGGCTTCTCGCGCGCCTTGGATGTAAGTGGGCCGCAGGCTGGTTCTCCTTATGATATCTGGCGGAAAGCGCGAATCCACCTTGCCGTACAATGAGTCTAATCAACCAGGGCGCAATGCTGCGGGCACCCCTGGCGGTGAGACCCGGGCGGCGGAGCCTGGGCTTGCCTCTGGACCCGAGCAGGCCGATGAGGATCTGGTGCGGCTGGCGGCCCTGGGTGCTGCGGCCGCGTTCGACATCCTGGTGCTGCGCTACCAGGACCGCGTCTTCAACATGCTGGCGCGGATGTGCGGCTCAGCCGACGAAGCGGAGGACCTGGCGCAAGAGACGTTCCTGAAGGCGTACCGCGCGCTCGACGCCTTCCGGCAGGGCAGCAAGTTCTACACGTGGCTGTTCCGCATCGCGGTGAACACAGCGTTCTCGCGGCGGCGGCAGGACGGACGGCGCAAGAGCCACGAAGCGGCACGACTGGATGCGCCCGGCAGCTCTGCCGGTGAGGGCGAGCAGACCATGCGCGAGACCGTCGCCGACGCGGGGGAGAATGACCCGGCGCGGCGTTTGGAGAAGGAGCAACTGAAGCAGCGTGTGAGGGATGGGCTGGCGCGGATCGAACCGGATTACCGCAGCATCCTTGTGCTGCGCGACATTGAGGGCCTGGATTACGATGCGATCGCCGAGACGCTTTCCATCTCCCGCGCCGCGGTGAAGTCGCGCTTGCATCGTGCCAGACAGGAGCTGGCCAGGCTGTTGAAGGACTTGCGGGGCTGAACGGCACAACAAAGGGCTTGTGGCAATTCGCGGGTGGACTGACATGAGTACGTGCGATGATGTTCGAGCGGAGTTGAGCGCCTGCCTCGACGGCGAGGTCTCGCCCGCGGTGCGCGCTGCCTGCGACGAGCATCTCCGCGGGTGTGAGGACTGCCGAGCGGCGCTGGCGGAGCTGCAGGCGGTCAGCGCCGAGGTCGCCGGCCTGCCCAGGCTGAAGGCTCCCGCCACGCTGGCTGCCGACGTTCGCCGCGCGATTGCTGCCCAGCCGCCGTCTGTGGACTTCCTGGGCCTGGCCCGGAGCGCGGCCCAGCCGCCCGCCTCGACCGCGGCGCCCAGATCGCTCTGGGGGCCCATTGCTTTTGGCATCGCCGCCCTCATGATGCTCTGCGCTCTCGCCTTTGTCGTACTGCCGGTTCTCAGCGGGAATCCCCACTATCGCGCGGCCTCCGCAAGGGATGAAAGGGCGGAGAAGGCGAGGAAGCTCGCGAGGGCCGCACCCGCCGCTCCTGCAGCGCCGCGCCGGGCGAAGCCTGCGGCGGCTGAGGCGGAGGCGCGTGACGCCGTCGAGGCTGCGCCTGTTGCCGCCGATCGTGGGAATGCGGCGGAGGTAACGGTCGAACTGCGCAAGGCCAAGGCGGAGCCTCTGCCTGGAGCCGAGCAGCCCGACAACGAAGAAGCCGCGAAGAACGCGGTTGTCGCCCCTGCGGCGCCTCCGGCAGTCGCGCCGCCGGCTCCTCCACCGCCGGCTGCCGCGCCTGCGCCTGTTGAAGCCAAGGTGGCCGAAACCCGTGCCGGCCGTTCCGTGCCGTCTACGGCCACAGCGCCGGCACAGGGAGAGACTACGCGTCGGGCGGTGACGGCGGCCGGCCAGTTGGACGAGAAGTCGCGCGGGGTGGCCGTCGGGGCCAGGCCCGCTCTGACGCCGGCGGAACAGTCCAAGCCGGCGGCCGTGGCCGGCAAGGCCCGTGGTTCGGATAGGGTCGCTGATAAGATACTGGCTCTGAAGGAGCAGAAGGACGCCGGCCTTGCGGCTGCGGTCGAGAAGGAAAGCGAGGCTCCGCGTCCGGCCGATGCTCAGGACCAGGTCGGCCGCGAGGCGAACCGCGCGGAGCCGGAGGCAAACCGCAAACGCGAGCTCGTTGCGGCCGCCAAGGCACTGGCCGGCATGCCCAAGGCCAAACTGCCGCCGGCGAAGCCCGAGGCGGACGGCGCGGGAGTGCCCGCCACCGGAGAGGCGCTGGGCGACGCGTTCGCCGCCGATAAGAAGACGAACGACGCTGCGCCTGGGCCGGCCAAGGAAAGCGCTCCGCGGCAGAGCAAAGGCGCCTTCGCCGCCAAGGACGTTGGTGAAACCGTCGCGGCGGGTGAGACTCCGCCCGCGCGCCCGCCCGATCCCGCCGCCTCACAGAAGATGGGCAAGGGGTTCGGCGCGGGCGGGATGAAACCTGCGCCGGCCGAGGTGATCGTCTACAAGACGCGCGACCCGGCGCGGCTCATCGCGCAACTGAGGGGTCTCGCCGCGGAGAACGCCGCGCGCTGGGAAGCCGGCGACAACTTCGGCCCGCGGACGGATAAGGCCGGCGGGGGGCGTTCCGAGAAGAAATCGGCGCAGTCCAACGCCGCTCCCTCGGCGCCGCCCACTTCCATGGTCTTCGAGATCGTTACCACGCCGAGGCAGCGCGCCGCGATCATGGCGAAACTGCGCGAACTTCAATCGTCGCAAATGCCACTCGGCCAACTGCAGCGGGGCGAAGCACAAGCGGGCGCCCAGGCCAGAGAACCCCGGAACGCGGATGCCCCGGCCTCCCAGGCCGCGCAGACTCTGAAGCCGGAAGAGGGGCAGACGGTCGAGCGGCAGGCCAAGCAGACGGAAGCTGCCCAACAGTCCGCCGAGGGAGTTGCTCAGTTGCCTGCGGTACAGGAGCGCGCGGGGGCTGAGCGCGAGGTCCGGATCCGGATTCGCATTGATCCCTGGCCGGCGAACGAGTGAGAACTTGCCTGAGCGGCAGCCGGAGTGCCTCGCCCCGGTTGCGCGCCCCTTCATTGGCGATCCGGTTATTGTTGCTTTTTTCGGCTTTCATGCTTCGATAGCAGGCTCGAAAGGGTGGCGGCGATGAAGATCGGAGTGTTCGGTTATCCCGGCGATCACGTGGAGCACGCGCAGGCTGTGTACAAAGCGCTGAAGCATGGCGGCGCTGACACGATCGTCTGCCTCGGCGGCCTGGTGTGCGGCGGCCACCGCGACGACGAAGAAGCCGCCCCGGGAGCCGTCTTGCGCTGGCTTCGGGCGGAGGACGTTCCCACGCTCTGCAACGACACCGACCGCCAGGTGGCCGGCTGGCGCCTGCAGGCGCTGGAGAACACCACCGGGTACATTCAGCCGCGAGTTCGCAGGTTCCTGAGCGCCGTCACCCGCGAGGAAGCGCAATGGATGTACTCTCGTCCCGTCGCGCTGCCCGTGGGCAACGTCTTGTGTTGCGCCGATAACCTGACGATTGACGCGCTCTTCCCTGTTCCGCTTACCTCGTACAACGCCAACAAGCTTTTCGCCGTGCTGGAACAGAAGGCGGCGTTCTTCCCTTCCGCGCATGGGCCTTCCCTGCTGGTGCGCAAGCAGGACGATAACGTGGTCGAGGCCGCCAAGTATGAGGATGTCGAGGAGCCGCTCGACTGTGTCAAAGTCGCGGGGATCATCGGCGGTATCCTCGGCTATCCGCCGCTCAACGGCGATGTGAGCTGGGGCGCGATCGTGGACGGCGCGGCCACACACTTGTCGCTGGTCTGCCTGGACACCAAGACGCACGCCAGCGTCCCCGAACGTGCTACTATGCTCCTGCAGCAGGCCAGCTTCAACTGGCGGGCGTGAACCGCCGCCCTACACGTCCCTACGCGCCGGCATTCCGCGCGTCAGGTCCGCCGTGACCAGCGGGCGTTGGTACATGAGGGCCTGGCGGTCCAGGTGCCGGCCCTGCACTTCCTTGCCATAGTAGAACTGGAAACGAAAATCGTGCGCGCCCTGGTCGGCCACGGTGAAGCGTGCCGCCGTCCCGGCGTGCGGCTCGTGGTGCGCCATGAGCGGACTGCGCAGCAGCGTAAGCCGTACGCGGCGGTCCGTGGCGTCAAGCGCGAACACATCCGGGCACACGATGCCCAGGCGCGTGCCGTCCGCCGTCTCGAGCAGGGTGCGGTCGCGCAGCGGCCGTTCGCGCCCGTCGCAGGGGCGCGCGAGCTCTCCGCCCATCACGCCGTCCCACCGGCGCGCGATGCCGTCGAGCGGCAGTACCAGCTTCAGCAGCCGGTGACGCTCGGCCCAGTGCACGCGCAGGCGCAGCTCCACAAAACGCTCCTCTGCGTACACGCGGTACTCCGCCGTCAACGCGCTCCTGCCGATGCCGCCGTGCTGGATCAGGGAGGCCATCACCGGGCCGGCATCCGCCAGCAGAGGCGCATCCCAGTGTGCCGTCTCGCCGGGACCTTCCGCGTAGCGCTCGATGCCGTGCGACCAGGTGTCCGTCAGGTCTTCGAGCAATTCCAGGCGCGGCAGTGGCAGGCGCAACTCGCCGAATTCCATGGCGCCCGGCGCGCCCAGGTTCGCCGCCACGCCGCGGCTCTCGATCCTCGCCGGGGCCGCCTTGATCTTTGAGGCGACCAGCGTGGGCTCGCCCACTGCCTTGTCAATCGTCAGGATGCGCGTCTCGCCCGCGGGGACGGAAAGGCGCACGAGGATGCGCATCAGCCCGTTGCAGCAGGCCTCCGCTTGCATGATCTGAGACTGCACGAACTGGCCTTGCTCGTCGAGCAGCCGCCAGGCCGATGCCCACTTCATCCAGTCCAGCCACGGCTCGACGTGGGTATAGCCCTCGTATGCTTCGTCCGACGCGTTGAAGAACACGATCCGTTGCCGCAGGTCGTCCGGTAGCGCGTTCATCATGCGGCGCAAACCTTTGTGAACACTGTGGTCGGCGATCACTGTCGCGAGCCCCAACTGTGCGCTGACCTGCTCGTACGCCGAGGGAATGCACGTCCCGCCGAGCGTGTCGTGGAACTGGTTGAAGCAGAC
>JAPLOD010000458.1 GCA_026692735.1 Planctomycetota bacterium
TCGTCGCGGCGCTTGCGTTCCTGCTGCTGGGCAGCGGCGGCCAAGGCCGCTCCACACCGGACGCACTGCGGGACAAGCCCGCAGTGGCACCGGGCGCCGGAAGCTGGGACGGGCCGAAAGTGTTCCGCCTGCCGCTGTCCGAGAACCCGCCGTCGCTCGATCCCATCAAGATTCAGGACGTCACGTCCGATGGCGTGGCGCGCAAGATATTCAACGGCCTGGTCCGCGCCGATACCAGCATGAAGCCGGCGCCGGACCTTGCCGAGGCCGTGCCGGAATGGAACGCCGCGGAGAAGAGCTACACGTTCAAGCTGCGCCAGGGCGTCAAGTTCCACAACGGGCGCGAGGTCAAGGCGGCGGACGTGAAGTATTCGTGGGAACGGCTGCTGGACCCCAACGTTTCCGAGCGCGTGCAGATTCTCGAACCCGTCGTCGGCGCCAAGGACAAGATCAACCGCAAGGCCGGCGACACGACGGGCATCGAGGTGCTCGACGACTACACCATCCGCGTGACGCTCACCGACCCCTCGCCCACCTTCCTGCTCGAGATCGGCATGATCAACGCGTCCATCATACCTCGCGAGGCTGTTGAAGCCGCCGAGCAGGCCGGCGGGACGTTCAGCCGCCAGCCCGTCGGCACCGGGCCGTTCAAGCTCGTTGAATGGCGGGAGAACTCGCGCATCGAGCTGGCGCGCCACGATGAGTACTTCAAAGGCAAGCCCAGGCTGGACGGCGTGGTGTACGAAGTCATCCCCGACCCGCAGACGCGGCTGGACCATTTCGCGCGCGGCGCGTTCGAGGTGTGCGACATTCCCTTCGGCCGGCTGAAGGGGATCCAGCAGGAACACCCCGAGTGGGTGTCGCGGAACCCGGCCTTCCGCACGTACTACCTCGGCATGGCCATGCACCATCCCGCCGGGCCGGGCGGGAAGAACGTGCCCACCGAACCGCTGGGCATCAACCCCAAGCTGCGCCAGGCCATCAACCACGCGCTCAACCGCCAGTACATCTGCGACACGATCCTCGAGAAACGCGGGCAGCCCGCGTACTGCATCCTGCCGCCCGGCATGATGGCCCACGACCCGGAGCTCAAAGGCTGGACCTACGATCCCGCCAAGGCCAAAGCGCTGCTGGCCGAAGCCGGCTACCCGAACGGCGCGGGCCTGCGCCCGCTCACGCTGCTGTACTCCAACAACCCCGACGTGAAGAAAGTCGTCCTGGCGATCCACAGCGATCTGACGGCCATCGGGATCACCGTCAACCTGCAGGCTCTGGACTGGGGCGCGTTTCTCGACCGCGTCGGCAAGGACCCGCCGGACATGTTCTACCTGCAGTGGGTGGCGGACTACAACGATCCGGACAACTTCCTGTACTACCTGTTCCACACGCGGCAGTTCGGTTCGCCCGGCAACGAGACGCGCTACTCCAAGCCCGAGGTTGACACGCTGCTCGACCAGGCGCGCGCCACCATTGATAACGACGAGCGCGTGAAGCTCTACCGGCGGGCCGAGCGGATCATCGTGGCCGATTGCCCCTGGGCGCTCATCGAGCACCGCGTGAACTATATCCTCATGCAGCCGTACGTCCGCGGCGCCCGCGAACAGCTCACCTGCCTGGACATCGGCAGCGGGCTGAACCAGGTGGACTTCTCGACAGTGGACTTCGCGAAGTAGGCTTGCGTTTGCCGGCAAGGCGGCTGCGGTTACTTCACGAGCGCGCTCTCGATGGCCGGCGTAAACGGCCGCTTCCACACCGGCGGGAAGACCATGTTCTTGAGCAGCAGCTCATGCTGGCCTTCGGGAACCGGCATGGCGATCAGCTCGGTGCCTTCGAGGCGGCCCCAGTTGCTGCCGGGGTAATCGGTCCAGCAGGCCATGAACTCCGCGCCATCAACCCACAGTTGCGGGCGAAGAATCCATTTGGGGCGCGTGACGCGCATGATGCGCGCGCGGCCCTTGGTGGTGACGCGGATGGCCTGGCCGTCCAGCTTGGCGTCGAAGGGGCCTTCGCCCGCGATGGTGACGCCGCCGCCGATGTCTACCGCTTGCCATTTCTTCTCGTAGGTGTCGGTGACGGGCGTCGAGCCCGCTTGCATGTCGGCGAGCGCCACCGTGCGCTGGAACGGGCCGTGCCCTGCGAAAATCGCGCCCTTATAGCCGATGCGGCCGGAGCCGGCCAGAAGGCTTGCGGCCAGTTCCTTCGGGTGGACGCGCACGACGCCGGCCTTGCCTTCGAGGACGACGCCGTCCTGCTCAAACTTGACCGGTTCGTCGTTGGCGAAGACGTAGTCAGTGCTTTCGCTTGTCGCGACCTTCAGGCAGGCGTCGCCGAGGCGCTCGAACCGCGGCAGGGCCTCGCCGTCCTTGTGCGGATAGACGACGTAGAAGAAATCCTCGCCGCCTTTGGCCGCGGCTTCCACGATCGTCTTGATCTCAGGCCCGGGCAGGCCGTCGTGGCGGCCGGCCTCGAAGGTGAGCCGGGGCTTGATCTCGTGCGGCCGTGAGAACCAGACGCGCGTGGACGCGCCGTACGGCGTCTTCAGTTCGAGGTCCTGCCCCTTGATCTCCACCATGTCGGCCTTGCCGAGGTTCATCCAGTTCCACCACTTCTTGCGGTGCTCACCGCCGGGGAACGTGTCGCGCATCACGAAGTAGTTGGGGCCGTCGGGCTGCTTACTTTTCACGAACACGATGTGCCGCCGCCACACGGTGGCCTTGCCGTCGGCGAAGAGGCCCGCCGGATAATAGCGGTCGCCCAAGGCGTAATCCGCGGCGTCGGTGAAGCCGTGGTCAAGCACGCCCGTATCCACGCGGCCGAAAAGCTCCGGCAGGTCGGGGCGGTCAAGCTTCACCTGGTTGTGGTAGACGGCGTTGTTCTCCGTCGCGGGGCCGGAGTAGTACTGGTAGCCGGTGCCGGGGGAGAGCGGCGCGCCCTTGCTGTAGAGGATGGTGTTGAGCGCGTCGGTGTCCCAATGCGACCAGTTGAAGCCGGCGCGGAAGAGCATGGCGGTCTCGGCCGGCTGGTTGAAGTGCGCGCGGAAGATCACACCGAAGGTCGGCAGGAACGTGGTCTTCAGGTCGCGCGGCTGTTCGGGAATGTCGGGCAGATACCACAGCGGGTAGCCGGTCTCGCTTTCCTCCCAGCGTTTGCCCAGTTCGTTCCCCTGCGCCAGGCGCTGGATGAACTTGAAGAAGCCGACCTCGTCCTTCTGGCTTGGTTCCAGCACGGCCAGGCTGATGCCCCACAGCCGCTCGGAAAGGTTGCAGCTATTCCCCATGCCGGGGATGATGCGCTTGCCGCCGAAACGCGTGTCGGACGTCGAGAGGTGCGCGAAGTATTCCAGGAAGCGCGGAATGTGCGGCCACTGCGCCAGGTCGGTGGTGCCCGTGGTGCGCAGGATCATCGTCGTGGACAGCAGGTAGCGCATGGGACCGTAGACCGCGTAAGAGGGTGCTTCGATGAACGGCCCGTCATAGGCCGTCTGGCTGGCGAGCTTCCACATGGTCCACTGTTTCATCTGCTGCATCCAGTAGCCGTACAGCGGATGATCGGGCAGCAGGCCGGCGAAATAGGGCAGCGCCAGCGTGCGGTTGAAGGTCATGTTGTTGTTGCCGTGATGCACGCCCGAACCGCGCGGGACGATGTCCGGCTCGGACAGCAGGTGCGCCCAGAGCGCCAGCCATTGGCGCAGTTCCGCGCGCAGATCGGCGGGCAGGTCGGGGCAGGCCAGCGCGTCGTCGGCCTTGTTCACGAAGGCGAGGAACTGCGACTGGCGGTAGTGCGTCAGACCCTGAGCGCGCCAGTTGCCCGTGGGGTCGGCCTTGAGGCCCTGGATGACCTGCTGCGCGTGCTTGACGGCGTCGTCGGTCTTGCCGGAGACGATGTAGTACGAACCGACCTCGGCCTTGAGGGGATGCTGGTCGAGCGTGCGTTTCAGACGTTCGCCGAGCTGGCGCGTGAAGAACGCGCGGGGGTAGCTCTTCCGGGCCTCGTCGGACTCAGGCACGTCAACCACCCAGTCCTTGTAGCGATCGAGACCGATCAGGCCGAACTGCGGCTGCGCGGTGTTGATGTTCTCGCCCAGGTAGAAGCACCACTCGCGCCGGCCGTACGTCGGCGACAAACCTTCGTCGTGTTCGTGCGTGGAGAACGGCGACTGGTCGTCGGCGATGTCCAGGTACCAGCGCGACAGGCGCACGCTGAGCGGCAGGCCGACGACGATGCCAGTTCCCTCCTTGTGCCAAACGTTCAGCGCCATCGCGCGCCGCCAGGAACCAAGGTGGAGCGTCGCGATGCCGAGGCGCGGGCCCGCAGGAGCGTCGGCAAAGAGTTGAACGCCACCCGTCAAGCCGCCCCATTTGCCGCCGGGCACGATCTTCTCGAGGAGCACCAAGCCGGGTTCGGGCTGCAACGGGTCGGGCGGCACGCCAAAGCCCGCGACATTGGCCGTGCTCTTTGCGCCCGTCTTCTTCTTGTCGTCCAGGTACTTCGGGAACGGCTGGCGCTGCGCATCGCCCGGCGCCGAGCCTTCGCCTGTTGCCGCCGAGATGCTGATCTGCGCTGGCTGCCAGCCTTTGTTCAACTCGAGCAGCAGCAGGTCCTCGCCATTTGTGACCGCGCCGAAGTCGAACTCCTCGGTGACAACGGCCACCGGCGCGCCAGGCACGACGCGGACGCGCCACACATACTGGCCGGGCGGCTCGAACGTGTAACGGGCTTCATATTCGACGGCAGCCGGACCTTGGCGCAGGATGGCGAACGCGTGCGATTTGACTTTGCGCGCCGTGGCGAAACGCGCGCCGCCGAGCCACTGTTCCAGGCCGGCCGGCCGCCACTGAGCGATTGGTGCGGGCGCGGCAGCGGCCTCGATGGGCGGGTCGCAGGTCTTTAGGCCGGGCTTGGGCATGCGCAACGCAATGTGCTCATTGCCCATCTCGAACCAATCGCCCTGCACGGAGGATTTCAGCGTGGAATTCTCGCCGCTGCGGTCCTTGTCGGAGGCGGCGAGGGTGTAGGTCACCGTCTGGCCTTTGCCGACGCTCGCCACGAAGGCCAGCGTGCCACCCTCAATCTGAAACGGCACAGCCTTGGCCCGTGCGTCCGTCAGCACGAGTTTGCCGGGCACGAAACGCGCTGTGTCCACCAGAAAGTGGACCAGCTCGGGCCCCCAGTCGCGCGCGCCGTAGTCGCGGAGGACGATCTGGCCGTTCGCGGGCACGGCGCGCAGCGGGGTATTCGCAGCGCCGCCGGCGGCGTCCGCCGCGTAGCCGAGATGTGGAATCACACAGGCCAACGAAAGCCCAAGGCCCAGAAAGTTGCGCGTCATGGTGGCCCCCTTATCAGTGGTTGCCTGTGAGACGCGCAAAGCATAGCGGAGAGCGGGGGCGGGGACAATCCTCCATGTGCGCTTTTGGGGCGCGAGCCATGGTGTATAATCAAGCGAGTGCGGTGTGGGAGAAACGGCCATGGCTGGGGTTGATTGGACGGAGCGAATAGTGGTGGATGCGGCGCGGATGGGCGGCGAGCCGTGCATTCGTGGAACACGCATTACTGTGGCGCTCATCGTTGGGAGCCTTGCTGACGGCGACAATCCTGAAGACCTGCTCGACGCCTACCCGCAGCTCAAGATCGAGGACATCCGCGCGGCACTGCGCTATGCGGCCGAATGCATGCGCGTTTCCTGTGTGGTGCCGCTGGCGGGATGAACGATGGCCGCCGTAAAGCTAAATGAGTGTCTCTCCCGCCACGTTGCTCGTCGCCACGCCTGCCGGCATTCGCATTCGCCGGGAGCCGTTACAGTCCTGACGGCGCGAATCCTGTCAGGCGTCGCGCGGCGGGACTGCGAGTCCCGCCTACTTCAAGGCGTTCTTCAGCACGAACTCAACGGCCGGGGCGGGGTCGGGGAGGCCGTGGGGGTGATGGCCGCCCTTCGGCTTGAGATGGACTTCGATAATGCCGCCGAGTTTCTCGTAGCGTTCTTTGACGACCATGGTGTTCTCCGTGTGCGGCACGACGTCGTCGGCATCGCCTGAGACCATCAAGACGGGCACCTTGGCCTTGGCGAGCGGCTCAAGGTTGTCCACGGGGTTGAGGTTGTAGGCGAGCGCCTCGGCTTCGTCCTTGAAGCCGTAGACCTTGATGAGCTGCTGCCAGTCGCCGGGGCTGCCTTTGCCTTTCATCTTGCCGCCGGGCCAGCTCTTGAAATCGCACACCGCGCCGTCGCCATAGACGCAGCCGACGCTGTCGGGGTGGCGCGCGGCCCAGTTGAAGACGAAGAGTCCGCCGCGGCTGAGGCCTTCGAGAATGGGCTTTTTGGAGAACCCGTGCTGCTCGGTCATGGCGGCGTAGAGCGCGTCGAAGAGCTTCAGCGCCTGCGGCCCGCCGTACATGTTCGACACGTCCATGTAGACGAGGTAGTAGCCCTTCTCGAGCATGGCCACATCAAAGCCGGGGAACGCGTCGAAGAATTCGGCGCGCCACACCCAGAGCTTGCCCGGCGCCGGCTGCTTGGGCGCGACGACCAGCACCGGGCGGTCGGCCACCTTGAAGTCGTAGCGGTCGCAGCCGCGATAGGCGCTCTTCTTGCCGGGGAACGGCGCCTTGTCCGCGGCGTCGGCGGCGCGCGACGGGCGGGCGAACGAGAGACAGGTTGCCAGCGCGGCGACCAGCAGCGAGGCGGCGGCTTCATGATGAGTCATTATGTGTGTCCTCAGTTCTCTCCGAGGGCGGCGATGATGGCCTCGGTCATCTTCATCGAATGGTGCAGGGCGCTGACATCGTCGTGGTCGTTCAGCCGCTGCAGCAGCGTCTGCACTTTCTTCGCGGTCGCCACATCAACCTCAACGGGATTGTCCGGGAGGAAACGGAGCTCGGCGCTCTCGGTCGGGACATTCTGCGCGGCCAGGGCCTTGCGCACCGGCTCAAAGCTCTCCACGGAGGTAAGGATTTCGTAGACGTCGCCCTGCGTGGAGAGGTCCTCCGCGCCGGCTTCAAGGACGAGGTCCATCAGCTTGTCTTCGGCGATCTTGTCGGTCTTCACGGTGATGAGGCCGCGGCTCTTGAACATCCACAGGCCGGAATTGGCCGCGCCGAGCTTGGCGCCGCCGCTCTCGAAAATCCTCGTGATCTCTGGGCGCGTGCGGTTGAGGTTGTCGGAGATAGCCTCCACGACGATGGCCACGCCGCCGGGGCCGTAGCCTTCGTAGGTCACCTCGGTGATGCGCACGCCCTCGATCAGCCCCGCGCCCTTCTTGATGGCGTGGTCAATCTTGTCTCTGGGCATGGACTGCGCGCGCGCCAGCTCGATGGCGTGGCGCAGCGCGAAGTTGCTGTCGGGGTCGGGTCCCTTGCGCGCCGTCACCATGATGTTCTTGGACAGCTTGGCGAAGGCGTTGGCGCGGATCGCGTCCTGTTTGCCCTTGCGGATAGCGATGTTTGCAGAGTGCGAGTGGCCAGCCATTGTCACTCCCTCAATTGCGTAGTGCTGATTTCAGATTTCGGATTACGTGCCCCAAGCCACGGAACCGACGGCATTAGACCCGCACAGCGGCCCGGAATCAAGCGACGGCACACGCCAGCCGCGGTTGCGCTGCAGAGCAGCCGCGGAGCGGCGCCAGAATGCAGCCCTACAGCAGTCCCAGGTCCCGCATTTTCTCCCAGAGGTTCTTGCGTGAGATACCGAGGAGCACGGCGGCGCGGGTCTTGTTGCCGCCGGTGGAGGCCAGGACGCGCTTGATATAGTCCCGCTCCGCGTCCGCGGCGATCTCCCGCAACGGGCGGAACCCATCGGGTGGTTCGGGGACGGCGGCCGGCGCGGGTCCGGCGGCGAGGGCACCAGCCGGCGGCTCCCTCCCCACGCTCAGCCCGGCCGCCGGCGCCTGCGGCAGAACGGCGCCGGGCGGGAGGCCGGGAGGTTCATTGACGCGCAAGCCGGCGGGCGTCAGGAGGAGATAGCGTTCGTCGAGCATGTCGGACGAGCCGGCCATGGCGATGGCGCGCAGGACGGCGTTCTCCAGTTCGCGCACGTTGCCCGGCCAGTCGTACTCGCCCATGCGCTGCACGGTTGAGGACGCGACGCGGTAGGAGCGCCCGCCGCCGTGCGACTGGATGAAATGCTGCACCAGGAGCGGCACGTCGGCCAGGCGTTCGCGGAGCGGCGGGAGATGGAGTTCGAGCACGCGCAGGCGGAAGTACAGGTCGTCGCGGAAACTTCCCTGCCGCACCAGGAGGGACAGGTCCACCTTGCACGCCGTGATGACGCGCACGTCCACCTTGATGGTCTTGGTGCCGCCGATGCGCTCGAACTCGCGTTCCTGCAGCACGCGCAGGAGCTTGACCTGGGTGGCGACGTTCATGTCGTCAATATCGTCGAGGAAGATGGAGCCGCCGTCGGCCAGCTCGAACCGTCCGGGCTTGCGTTCCTTGGCGTCCGTGAAGGCGCCTTTCTCGTGGCCGAAGAGCTCATCCTCCAGCAAGTTCTCAGGCAGCGCGGCGCAGGAGAACTTGATCAGCGGCTTGCTGATGCGCGGGGAATTGCGGTGCAGCGCCAGCGCGACCAGTTCCTTGCCCGTCCCGGATTCGCCGGTGATGAGCACGGACGCGTCGGACGGCCCGATGGTCTCTATAATGTTGAACAGCTCCCGCATCTTCGGCGTCTTGCCGACGATGCGGTCAACCTTGTACCGGCCGCTGACCTGGGTCTTGAGCTCGGCCAGCTCCGCTTTCAGCCGCAGGACCTCCTCGGTCTTCTGCAGGCGTGCGAGCACCTCTTCATTCAGGAAGGGCTTGACAATGTATTCGGCGCCGGCCTTGGTGGCCTGGATGGCCGTCTCAACGGTCTGATGCGCGGTGATCACGAGCAGCGCGGCGGCGGGGTTGCGGGCGCGGGCGAGGGGCAGCAGGTCGAGGCCGGAGCCGTCGGGCAGCCGCAGATCGGTGATGATGCAGTCCAGGACCGCCTGGTCGAGCGCCTCGCGGCCCTGGGCGAGGTTCTCGCAGCGCACGACACGGTGGCCATGCTCTTCCAGAGCGTCGCCGAGGGTCAAGCGGATACTGCGTTCATCGTCCACCAGCAGAACACGCATGACCCCATTAGAAATGAAAAATTCAAAATTCAAAATTCAAAATTGGATGGTTTCATTTTTCATTTTGCATTCCGCTCTGCGTCTCCCGGCCTACGCGGCGAATTATCCGGGCTAGGGGCTGGCCGTGGCGCACAGCGCGTTGTCTCCGTGCGCGGCGCGGGGGCTTAAGCCCAGCACGGCGTAACCCCCGTGAACGGGGGTTCTGGGGTCGCGAGTCCGCTCCCACCCCCGGCTGAAGCCGGGGGTTAGTGGGGCACAGGGCACTGCGGGAACGGAGGTGGGCGCATGGTGTGCTGAAGCCGGGGGTTAGCGGGTCACAGACTTGCGCAACGCTGAGCTCAGGTCTGTCCTACCGGCAGTATGACGGTGACCGTGGTGCCCTTTCCCGGCGTGCTCTCGATCTTCAGTCTGCCGCCGTGCTGCAGGACGATGTGCTGCGCCACGGCGAGCCCCAGCCCCGTGCCTTTGCCTTCGCCTTTCGTGCTGTAGAAGAAGCGCCCAGCCTGCTCGAGTTCCTTAGCGGTCATGCCGGCGCCGGTGTCGGCGACGGAGGCGCAGACCTGTGTTCCGTTGCGGCGGAGCCGCAGCGTCAGCGTGTGCGGGCCGGGGCCGTTGGCTTCCATCGCGTCGAGGGCATTGACGAGGAGGTTGAGGAAGACCTGCCCGAGCTCGGCGCGATGGCCCAGCACCACCGCGGGCTGCGCGTCAGGCCCCTGGGGGCAGTCTTTCTCCACCTGCACGTTGACCTTGCCGAAGCGGTGCTGGCAGAACAGGAGCGCGCCGTCAAGCACGTCGGCCAGGTTGACCGCGGCGGCCTGCTGCACGGGACGCGAGAACTGCAGGAGGTTGGCCATGATATTCTGGATGCGCGAGAGACCTTCGAGGACCAGGTCGAGGTACTCGCTGTCGCGGCTGCCCGGGGCGGCCCTGGCCTTGAGCGAGCGCGTGGCGTTGAGCATGCCGCCGAGCGGGTTGTTGATCTCGTGCGCGACGCCGGCGGCCATGCGACCCGCCGCGGACAGCCGCTCGCTGACCACGATCTGGTTCTGGGCGGCTTCCAGGTCGCGCGTGGCTTCCGCGACGCGGCGTTCGAGGTTGGAGCGCAGGTCGTTGACCTCGGCGGCCATCTGGTTGTAGGCCCGCACGAGTTCGCCGACCTCGTCCTTGCGTTCGGTATGGGGGACCTGCGGGAGCAGGCCTTTGGCCACGGCGGGGGAGCGCGTGGCGGCGGCGAGGCGCTCGACCGGCTTGATGACCAGGCGCAGCATCAGGCCGTAGATGACGAGCACCAGGAAGAGCGTGCCCACGGCCATGACGAGGAAGAGGCCCCAGAGGTCGAGGACGGGCTCGATGCTGCGGGCGGTGCGCGCGTACAGCAGGAGTTTCTCGCCATCGGGCGTGAAGACCGACAGCATGTGGTTGAAGTGCTGCCGCGCCAGGTAGTCGTCAGTGACGCGTCCCGGGTCCGGCTCCGGCATCGCCCAGGCCTGAACGTCGCCGTCGAGGGTAACCAGGAGCCAGCCGCGGAGGATGTGGCGGCCGTGAAACAAGGGGGCGTCCGACTGCAGCAGGGCGCGGCGCTCGCTGGCGCTCAGGCGTTGGAAGAGGACCTGCAGGGTGGTGGCCGCCTCGTCACCGGCGGCGAGCGTGACCTTGGGGTCGCGGATGGTATCGGGCAGGATCGTCACCGCCACCATGACGAAGACAATGGCCATGACGGCGACGACGTACCCAAGCATTCTGGCGCGCAGGCTCATGCGGTACCCGCCGTCACGGCCCTTCGGCTTTGTGCGGAAGGGCGGGAGGATCGGGGAAGATCTGCTGCGGGGCGAGGCGTTCCATGGCGGCGCGGACCAGCCTGTACTCCTCGGCATCCGCCTGGAACTCGGCCGTCTCCAGCGCGCGGTTGACGTTGGGCATGGTGACGTAGCCTTCGGCGTCCGCGTTGGGGTCGCCAGGCTTATAGACGCGCGGGAACGGCGTGGGGTCGGCCTCCTCGACGGCCTCGCCCTGCGGCCCGATCTTGACGATCCTGCGGCGGTAGGGGTTGATGCGGGTCTCGGCGTCGCGGATGCGGTCGGCGCTGCGCCGGTTCTGTTCGTG